>NZ_KV786439.1:0-2393 GCF_001806945.1 Corynebacterium sp. HMSC30G07
GGGGTGGTGTGTCAGATACCGGAAAGTGGACGCGACAGTCACTGTTACATTCAGTGTTTGCTTGTTGTGTTGTTGTTTGTGTTGGTGGATTAGTACCAGTCACCTCATCACATTGCTGTGTTTCCAGTTCTGGCCTATCAACCCCATAGTCTATAGGGCACCTATAATGAAACCTCATCTTAAAACAGGCTTCCCGCTTAGATGCTTTCAGCGGTTATCCCTTCCGTACGTAGCCAACCAGCGATGCTCCTGGCGGAACAACTGGCACACTAGAGGTACGTCCGTCCCGGTCCTCTCGTACTAGGGACAGCCTTCTTCAAGTTTCAACGCGCGCGGCGGATAGAGACCGAACTGTCTCACGACGTTCTGAACCCAGCTCGCGTGCCGCTTTAATGGGCGAACAGCCCAACCCTTGGGACCTACTCCAGCCCCAGGATGCGACGAGCCGACATCGAGGTGCCAAACCATCCCGTCGATATGGACTCTTGGGGAAGATCAGCCTGTTATCCCCGGGGTACCTTTTATCCGTTGAGCGACACCACATCCACAAGTAGGTGCCGGATCACTAGTCCCGACTTTCGTCCCTGCTCGACTTGTAAGTCTCGCAGTCAAGCTCCCTTGTGCACTTACACTCTAAACACCTGATTGCCAACCAGGCTGAGGGAACCTTTGGGCGCCTCCGTTACATTTTGGGAGGCAACCGCCCCAGTTAAACTACCCACCAGGCACTGTCCCCAACCCAGATCATGGGCCAAGGTTCAGGTATCCACTACGGTCAGAGTGGTATTTCAACAACGACTCCACAACCACTGGCGTGGCTGTATCAACGTCTCCCACCTATCCTACACAAACCGCACCGAACACCAATACCAAGCTGTAGTGAAGGTCCCGGGGTCTTTTCGTCCTGCCGCGCGAAACGAGCATCTTTACTCGTACTGCAATTTCACCGGGCCTGTGGTTGAGACAGCAGGGGAGTCGTTACGCCATTCGTGCAGGTCGGAACTTACCCGACAAGGAATTTCGCTACCTTAGGATGGTTATAGTTACCACCGCCGTTTACTGGGGCTTAAATTCTCCGCTTCGACCCAAAAGGGTCTAACAGGTCCTCTTAACCTTCCAGCACCGGGCAGGCGTCAGTCCGTATACATCAACTTAACCGTCTTCGCACGGACCTGTGTTTTTGATAAACAGTCGCTCCCCTCTCTTCTCTGCGACCCACACCAGCACACTAACCGCAAGGATTAGCTACCGGTTTGGGTCCCCCTTCTCCCGAAGTTACGGGGGCATTTTGCCGAGTTCCTTAACCACAGTTCACCCGCTCGCCTTAGTATGCTCTACCTGACTACCTGTGTCGGTTTCGGGTACGGGCCGTCTACACACATCGCTAGAGGCTTTTCTCGGCAGCACAGGATCACCACCATCACCCATATATGGGCTACGCATCACGCCTTGCACATATAACAACCGGATTTGCCATGTTGTCGTGCTGCACGCTTGCACCAGAATCCAATAACTGGCGTGGCTACCACTCTGCGTCACCCCATCACTTACCTACAACAAATCAGGCCCCACGCATCACCACCAACCACACACCACAAGGGTGCGTATATCAGTAGCTTTGGGTGGTTAGTATCATTGCTTCAGCATTGGTCGCGTGTAGGCGGGTACGGGAATATCAACCCGTTGACCATCGACTACGCCTGTCGGCCTCGCCTTAGGACCCGACTCACCCTGGGAAGACGAACTTGACCCAGGAACCCTTCGTCATTCGGCGGATACGATTCTCACGTATCATTCGTTACTCATGCCTGCATTCTCACTCGCGTGCAGTCCACACCCCCTTACGGTAATGCTTCACCCCACACACGACGCTCCCCTACCCATAGTAAAAACTATGCCGCGGCTTCGGCGGTGTACTTGAGCCCCACTAAATTGTCGGCGCGGAACCACTCGACCAGTGAGCTATTACGCACTCTTTCAAGGGTGGCTGCTTCTAAGCCAACCTCCTGGCTGTCTTCGCGATCCTACATCCTTTTCCACTTAGTACACCCTTAGGGGCCTTAACCGGCGATCTGGGCTGTTTCCCTCTCGACTATGAAGCTTATCCCCCACAGTCTCACTGCTATACACCACTTTTAACCGGCATTCGGAGTTTGGCTGACATTGCTAAGATGATAGTCCCGCTCAACCAACCAGTAGCTCTACCTCCAGCAAGCTTGTATAACGCTGCACCTAAATGCATTTCGGGGAGAACCAGCTATCACGGAGTTTGATTGGCCTTTCACCCCTACCCACAGCTCATCCCCTCAGTTTTCAACCTAAGTGGGTTCGCGCCTCCACAACCTCTTACAGCTGCTTCACACTGGCCATGGGTAGATCACCCCGCTTCGGGT
>NZ_KV786440.1:0-15395 GCF_001806945.1 Corynebacterium sp. HMSC30G07
CCGTCGATAAGAAAATGCCAAACAACCGTTCGAATGGCGGTTCATGTTTCCGGCTCTGCCGGCAGGGGATCTCCATATGCAGGATCTTGACAGGAAACAGCAATGTGGCATACAGCTCACTATCGCTATAGTGTGTGCCACACCACTTTCGTGAGTTTCTGTGAGATGTAAAGGAGTTCTCCCGTGACTGTTTACCCCAACCCTGGAACCCCGGAATCGAATGTCAAGTTCCGCAAGCGCTATGAAAACTACATCGGCGGCGACTGGGTCGCTCCGGTCGCGGGGGAATACTTTGACAACGTCACCCCTGTGACCGGTGAGGTCTTTTGTCAGGTCGCACGCGGCCGCGAAGCGGACATCAACCTTGCTATTGACGCAGCGAAGAAGGCCGCGCCCAAATGGGGCGTGACCAGCGTGCAGGAGCGCTCGCTGGTGCTGCTGAGGATCGCTGACCGGATGGAGGAGCACCTCGAAGAGATCGCGGTGGCGGAGACCTGGGAGAACGGCAAGGCGGTTCGTGAAACCCTCGCCGCGGATATCCCGTTGGCCATTGATCACTTCCGCTACTACGCAGGTGCGCTCCGCGCGCAGGAGGGCCGCCTTAGCCAGATTGACGACGACACAGTGGCGTACCACTTCCACGAGCCGCTTGGTGTGGTGGGCCAGATCATCCCGTGGAACTTCCCGCTGCTGATGGCCGCATGGAAGATCGCCCCGGCACTGGCGGCTGGCAACGCGATTGTGTTGAAGCCTGCTGAGCAAACGCCGGCGTCCATCCTGTACTTGATGGATCTTGTGGGAGACCTGATCCCGCCGGGCGTGTTGAACATTGTCAACGGTTACGGCGATGAGGCGGGCGCGGCACTGTCCGGCTCGGATCGGATTAACAAGATCGCGTTCACCGGCTCCACCGAGGTTGGCAAGATCATCAACAAGGCCGCGGCCGACAAGATTATCCCGGTCACGCTGGAGCTTGGTGGCAAGTCGCCTTCCCTCTACTTTGCGGACGTCATGGACCGGGATGATGACTTTAGGAACAAGGCCATCGAAGGTTTCGCCATGTTCGCACTCAACCAGGGTGAGGTGTGCACCTGTCCTTCGCGTGCGTTGGTGCATGAGTCCATTGCGGATGAGTTCTTGGAGCTGGGCGTTGAGCGCGTCAAGCGCATCAAGACCGGTAACCCCTTGGACACGGATGTGATGATGGGGGCCCAGGCTTCCCAGGAGCAGATGGACAAGATTAAGTCCTACCTTGAGCTTGGCCCGAAGGAGGGCGCTGAGGTGCTCATTGGTGGTGGGGTGAACTCGATCCCGGGCCTGGAAAACGGTCTGTACATTGAGCCGACAGTGTTTAAGGGCACCAATGACATGCGCGTGTTCCAGGAGGAGATCTTCGGTCCGGTGATGTCCGTGACCACGTTCAAGGATTACGACGACGCCATCCGCATTGCCAATGACACCGAGTATGGCCTTGGTGCTGGTGTGTGGACTCGCTCTGCAAACACGGCGTACCGCGCTGGTCGTGCGATCCAGGCTGGCCGTGTGTGGGTGAACCAGTACCACCAGTACCCCGCCCACGCGGCGTTCGGTGGCTACAAGAAGTCGGGCATTGGCCGCGAGACCCACCTGATGATGCTGGCGCACTACCAGCAGACCAAGAACCTGCTGGTTTCCTACTCTGAGAACGAGACCGGCCTGTTCTAATCCGGTTGCTGTTGCGCTCACACCGAAATGGGCGCAACAAATTTACTTACGCAAAACCCTGTACTGGATGGCCTGAACGTGTTAGTTTTCGGTGAAGTCTTGATTGTTTCCTGAGCAAAAGGAATCACTAATGCGTATCTCACGTTTTACTGCCACCGCCGTGGCAGCAGCTACTGCTACCTCCCTGATTATTGCCGCCCCGCAGGCGCAGGCGTACGAGACTACATACGACGCTGCCACCAAGCAGTGCACCATCACGTTCACGGACACAGACAAAGAGCGAGTGAACGATGCGTACTCCACGCTCTTTGCTCGCTTAGGTGAGCAGGTTCGTGACAGCTTCGAGGGCGATGAGGCGAAGCAGCAGGCCAAGATCGTGTGGGAATTTGGTCAGCGCGAGGATGTGAAGGAAGCCAGCGAACATCGGCCGATCAAGGAGCCGGAGGTCTCCGCCGCGCAACTAAAACTTGCCGTAGGCAGTCAAAAAGATAAGTACTGGCGCATGATCGGCTTCATCAATGCGTCGAAGAAAGAAGTGATTTCCGCGCAGACCATCACGGTCAGCCAGAAAGAGGCGTATGACCAAGGCCCGCTGTATGGCGTGGACCTCGAGTCGGCGGCCGGTGGCACGATCGGCGGCATCCTCTTCGGCGGCAGTGTCGGTGATGTCCGTGAGCAGATCATTAACTTGGCAAAGGAATACGCGCCGGAGTTCGCTGGGCCGATTCTGTCCTACGGCAAGGCGTTGTCAACGTGTGCCGATGGCAAGTCTGGCAGCGGCACGGTGATGGCGGGAAGCTCCATGACAACGGGCCAGGTTATGGGCCTTGGGATCGCGGGTGCGGTACTTGGACTCCTGGCGCTGTTCGGCTTGGGTGTTGCCGCGCGTCCGCTTATCGACGATGTGTTGGCTGGTTGGCAGCGTTAGGCGTCGGCAAGCAACCTGCTCTGACCTGCCGAAACAAGAAAAGTTGAGTCGAGTGGGAACAACTTTTGTGTATGTGCCGTTGTAAGGATTGAGCGCGACAGGCTCAACCTCAGTGAGGCTTCTGCTACAGTGGCGGCCGTGAAGTTGAGTCGAGGAGCTTCAACTTACTAACAAACCCACATACACAGGAGGAAAAATTTCATGGCACGTGCAGTAGGTATTGACCTTGGTACGACGAACTCGGTTGTCTCTGTCCTTGAGGGCGGCGAGCCGGTAGTTATTGCAAACGCGGAAGGGTCCCGCACGACCCCGTCGGTTGTTGCTTTTGCGAAGAACGGCGAGGTGCTGGTTGGCCAGTCCGCAAAGAACCAGGCGGTGACCAACGTTGACCGCACCATCCGCTCCGTCAAGCGCCACATGGGCGATGACTGGACCGTAGACATTGACGGCAAGAAGTACACCCCGCAGGAGATTTCCGCTCGTACGCTGCAGAAGCTGAAGAGGGACGCTGAGGCTTACCTGGGTGAAGATGTTACTGATGCGGTAATTACCGTCCCGGCTTACTTCGAGGACGCTCAGCGCCAGGCCACCAAGGAGGCTGGCCAGATCGCAGGCCTGAACGTGCTGCGTATTGTGAACGAGCCGACCGCGGCTGCACTGGCTTACGGCCTTGAGAAGGCTGATAGTGAGCAGACCATCCTGGTCTTCGACCTGGGTGGCGGTACCTTCGACGTCTCCCTGCTGGAGATCGGCGACGGTGTTGTTGAGGTACTCGCAACCGCTGGTGACAACGAGCTGGGTGGTGACGACTGGGATAACCGCGTCGTTGAGTGGCTGGTAGACAAGTTCAAGTCCCAGAACGGCGTGGACCTGTCCAAGGACAAGATGGCTATGCAGCGTCTGCGTGAGGCTGCGGAGAAGGCCAAGATTGAGCTGTCGTCTGCACAGCAGGCATCCATCAACCTGCCGTACATCACGGTTGACGCTGAGAAGAACCCGCTGTTCCTGGACGAGACACTGACCCGTACGGAGTTCCAGAAGATCACCTCTGACCTGCTGGATCGCACGAAAGCTCCGTTCAACCAGGTGATTAAGGACGCTGGCCTGTCGCTTTCCGACATCGACCACGTTGTGCTGGTTGGTGGCTCCACCCGTATGCCGGCAGTGACCGACCTGGTCAAGGAGATGACTGGCAAGGAGCCGAACAAGTCCGTTAACCCGGATGAGGTTGTGGCTCTGGGTGCTGCTCTGCAGGCTGGTGTGCTTCGTGGCGACGTGAAGGACGTGCTGCTTCTCGACGTCACCCCGCTGTCCCTGGGCATCGAAACCAAGGGCGGTGTGATGACCAAGCTGATCGAGCGCAACACCACCATCCCGACGAAGCGTTCTGAGACCTTCACCACGGCTGAGGACAACCAGCCGAGCGTGCAGATCCAGGTCTTCCAGGGTGAGCGCGAGATGGCTGCTGCCAACAAGCTGCTCGGCTCCTTCGAGCTGGCAGGTATCGCTCCGGCTCCGCGTGGCGTGCCGCAGATCGAGGTCACCTTTGACATCGACGCTAACGGCATCGTGTCCGTGTCCGCTAAGGACAAGGCCACCGGCAAGGAGAACACGATCAAGATCCAGGACGGCTCTGGCCTGTCCCAGGAGGAGATCGACCGCATGATCAAGGATGCGGAGACGCACGCTGATGAGGACAAGAAGCGTCGTGAAGAGCAGGAGACCCGCAACAACGCGGAGACCGCTGCTTACCAGACCCGCAAGTTCATGGATGAGAACACCGACAAGCTGCCGGAAGACATCCGTACCCGCGTGGCTGAGGCAGCAGACGCTGTGGATGAAGCGTTGAAGGGCGACGACCTGGATGCCATCAAGTCCGCTGTGGAGAAGCTCAACACTGAGTCCCAGGAGCTGGGCAAGGCACTCTACGAGGCTGAGGCAAACGCCGGCGCAACCGCTGGTGAGGCTGGCGCCAACGCTGATGACAACGTGGTTGACGCCGAGGTTGTTGAGGACGACGCAGACGCACCGACTGAAGACAACAAGTAGGGACGACAGGTAGGCACGACAGGTAAGTAAAGGACGCGAGAAGCTATGACTGAACCCAACGTGAATCCGCAGATGCCGGATGATCCGGGCGCGCCGGAGAACACGGACGAGCAGTTCGTGTCCCCGGACCAGGCGGAAGCCGAAGCGTTTGAAGCGGAACTCGCTGACGCAGCAGACGCTGACGCTGAGGTAGACGTAGACCCGGTTGACCCGGACGCTGACGGTGACGGCACGGTGAGCGACGTTGAGCTCCAGCTGGCTGAGCGCACCGAGTCCCTGCAGCGTGTGAGTGCGGAGTACGCAAACTACCGTCGTCGCACGGAACGCGAGCGCACCCAGATCGCGGAACTGACCAAGGCAAAGTTCGCCGAGAAGATGCTGCCGATCCTGGATGACCTGGACTTGGCAGAGCAGCACGGCGACATGGCCGAAGGCCCGCTCAAGGCATTTGGTGACAAGCTGCGTAGCACGCTTGAAGGCCAGAGCCTGAAGGCGTTCGGCGCTGAAGGCGAAGCGTTCGACCCGGAAGTACACGAGGCTGTTCAAGACCTTTCCGAAGGTGATGAGAAGGTCATCGCCTCGGTGCTGCGCAAGGGCTACACGCTCGGCGGCACACTCGTACGCAACGCCATGGTGATCATCGGCGACCCGGCTGCACCGGCTGATCCGGTGGGGGCGTCGGAGTAGGTGGCGTAGGGCGTCGATAAGCATGATGGCCCCAAAGCCGGGAGCGAGCGGCGAACGCTTGCCCCGGCTTTTTTAAAACAGGAAAGAGAAAGAAAGGAGGAGGGCTATGGCAATGCAACAGGAATGGGCAAACAAGGATTACTACGGTGACCTGGGCGTGAGCTCCAGCGCGTCGGCGGCCGACATTAAGAAGGCATACCGCAAACTCGCGCGCGAGAACCACCCAGATTCCAACCCGGGCAACAAGGCGGCTGAGGAGAAATTCAAACGAGTCGCCGAGGCATATGACGTGGTTGGTGATGAAACCAAACGCAAAGAGTACGACCAGTTCAAATCAATGGTTGGCACAGGCGGCTTCGGCCGGTTTGGAGGTGGTTCCGGGTTCCCGGGCGGGTTTCGCACGACGTCGACGTCAAACTTCGACGGCGCAGACTTCGACCTCGGAGACATCTTCGGCGGGGCTGGTGGACAAGCTGGAGACGGCGGCCTTGGTGATATCCTCGGTGGCTTCTTTAACCGCGGCGGCGGTGCTGGCAGGAGCGCTCGGCCGTCGCGGGGGGCCGACGTTGAAACGGAAATAACCATTGATTTCCGCGAGGCAGCCAAAGGCACAACCTTCCCGGTTGAGCTGACTGGCGACGCACCGTGTACCACCTGCCACGGCTCCGGCTCCAAATCCGGCAAGACACACACCTGTGGCGTGTGCAACGGGTCCGGCTACGTGCGGGAAAACTCCGGCGCGTTCGGCATGGCACGCCCATGCAGCAACTGCAACGGCACCGGCGAAGCAATCGAAGACCCGTGCACCACGTGTAACGGCACCGGCACCGTGCGCCGCACCCGTTCGATCACCGTGCGTATCCCCGCAGGTGTTGAGGACGGCCAGAAGGTACGCCTTGCCGGCCAAGGCGAAGCCGGCCCGAACGGCAAGCCCTCCGGCGACCTGTTTGTCACCGTGCACGTGCGCCCGGACAAGGTGTTCACCCGCAACGGCGACGACCTGGAAGTCACCGTGCCGGTGTCCTTCACCGAGCTCGCGCTTGGCGGGACCGTGGCGGTACCGACGCTGGACAAACCAGTGCGCGTGAAGATTCCCGCCGGCACCCCGAACGGCAGGACGCTGCGCGTGAAGGGCCGCGGCGTTGCTCGGAAATCCGGCGCTGGCGACCTGCTGGTGACCGTGGAAGTAGCCGTGCCCCGCTCCGGCGATTTGGACGCCGGCGCCATGAGCGCACTTCGCACCTACGCCCAGGCTGAGAAAGACTCCGGCTTTGACCCGCGCGCCGGGTGGGCCGGGGCAGTCTAGGAGTTTTAGGAGTTTTAGGAGGTGAAGACACATGGCAAAGGAGCAGTTCTACGCAATTTCCGTCGCCGCTGAGCTGACCGGAATGCACGCCCAAACCCTGCGCACCTATGACCGCATGGGGTTGGTCACGCCGCAGCGCACCTCCGGTGGCGGCCGCAGGTACTCCGCGCGCGACATCGCTCTGTTGCGACGCGTGCAGTACCTCTCCCAGGAGGAGGGCGTGAACCTGGCCGGCATCAAGACGATCATTGAGCTGACCGAGCAGATCGAATCGTTGCAGGCCGAGCTTGAGCAGGAGCGTTCCGCGTCCAGGCGCTCCCGCGGCGAACTCGTCCACGTGCCGCGCTCCACAGCGATCGTGGCATGGGAGCCTTTTGCTTCACGACGCCGCCGCTAAAGAACACCAGCCGCTCAGTGGCTCCTGACGATGCAGTAATCCGCCGATTACTGCATTCCGGACCCTAAACGCCCAGGCGGCGGCACGTGCTCCCGGAATTGTTGCATCCCCGCGATGGCCCCGGCTGACAAATTCGACGGGCGGCCCTTAGTGCCTTCGGCAAACGCCCAGGTCGGCAAAATAGCGTCGTCAACTTTGTCAGGGAGTCGCCCAGGCGTTTGCTCGGATGTTGGTTGGCGCCGTCCCTCCGGAAGCTACTAAGGTTAGCGTTGATTAGATAACTTTTAGTGTTCTTTCCGGTTTCTTTGGAGGTTCTTCCAGCCGTCTCTTAGTGGTCGGTGGGGAAGAGCCGGCGAAGGGCTGGGGCTTGAGGAGTGAAGATGGGGCGAGGCCAGCGTGGCTTCGGCGCAGCAGTGGTTGCTGCCGCGCTTGCGATAACGGGCGTGCAGGCGGTTGCTCCTTTACCTGGTTCTTTACCTGCTCCTTCACCGTTTCTCCCAGTAGCCAACGCTGAAACGGACACCAGCATCGCAGGCTTCGCGCAAAGCAACGAAATCCCTGAAGGCACCCAGGTTTATTTCCAGTGGATGGATAGGGACGGTGCGGTCTCACCCGTGTACCGCACTGAGATGAAGCGTGAGGGGGATCAGACCCGTTTCGCCTTTGATACCAGCGGTGGGTTTGTGGACCGCGTGAATAAGAAACGTGTGTTTACCTCGAAAGAGGGCCAGCGTTTCAGGGTGTGGTTTGGGGAGTTAGAGGGGGCGCAAACAAACAACCGGCTCCTGCCGTACGCCGAGGGGGCTGACTTTGGTTTTGGTGAGTGGGTCCGTGTGGAGCCGGGCAAGCCCGGGGTAACGGCGGGGTCCCATGTTGGGCCGCTGCACGTGCGCACGTATGAAGTCCCTGATGCGGGCTACATGGTAAAACCCCGTGATCATTGGGTTGAGGACAACGCTGGTCCTCACAAGGGACAGGCCCAAACCAACTGGCTGCACGGCACGGTGGCCTTTGGCACCGATGGTCGTGGCGGTACCGCGGCGCTGGATGACTACCGGGTGGTGGTCTCCGTGCTGGATCCGGCCTGGAAGGACAAGGTTGGAAATGACCCTGCGTCCACCAAGCGCATCCTGGAACAGAACCCAGAGGCAATCTTAACCACCGTATCGGCACCGATTGTCCAAGGCCGCTACACCGTGCGCCTGCCGCAGGACGCTCAAGACGCTGACGCAAACCTGCTCTATGCCTACGTTGAGGATCCGCATGGCAAGCAGGTGCCGGCGATGGGGAAGTGGCAAACGCCGCAGTTTGAAGCCGTGGAGGAAAACAGCGTTGATTTCGCCTTGCCGGTGGTGGTGGATCTGCAGATTCGCGCCAAGGTTGCGGACCAAGAGCAGGGCTTCAACATGACTGACGCCCCGGCGCGCCCGGGTGATGCGGTGCAGCTGGAGGGCGTCGGCAACCTTCCGCACGAGGGGGTGCGGGAGATTTGGTACCTCAACGGTTTGCAGGTGTCGGGCAGTGCGCCGGTGCCGTCGTTGGATGCGTTTGGCAATGTTGCGTACAAGGTGCCGGAGAACGTGAACCGTGGTGATGTGTTCACGGCGGTGTTGATCACGAAGATCACTGGGCGTGAGGTTGCGGCAACGTCCATCATTATTGAGACGGAGGAGCAGCCGCTGCCCGTTCCCGGTGGTCCTGATGCGCCCTATGAGCCGCCGGCCGCACCGGATGGTCCGTACACAGATGCGTTTGAAACCTCGTTTAAGCCGGCGTACGTGCGCCCAGGTCAGACGGCGGTTTCGGTGCCGCCGTTTGCAACGATGACAAGAAACGGTGAGCGTTTCAGCAACCAGCCGCTGCCGGAGGGTACGACGTTGTTGACGTCCACGCCCGGCGCGGAGATCACCACGGACGCAGGCGGTAATGAGGTGGTGCGGTTTACGCCGCAGCCGTGGGCGAGGGTAGGTGAGACCATCAACGTTGAGGTGTTGGTGACGTATCCGGATAAGACCACCTCAACGGCTATTGCGCCGTTTACGGTGATCGCACGTCCGCTGAATGAGACCGCGTTTGTGGATTATGAGCAGGGTAGGAAGGCTCGCCCGGGCCAGACGGTGTCGGTGCGCCGCATCGGCGAGCGCTTCAACCCGCGCGATCAGATTGTGCAGTTCCTGCCGGATAAGGAGCACAACACGCTCAACGGTTGGCGGGTGGTGGTTGATGAGTTCACGGGTGACCTGCGCGCCACAGCACCACAGGATCCGGAGCCTCTTCGCTTTGGTACGCTTGCGTTTTTCAACGACGGCTCCCACCGCAAGATCGAAACCGTGATTGGTGTTGCTGATCCGGTGACGGATAGTGAGCGTTATCAGCCAACGTACGAGCGCACCATCGTTGAACCTGGCGCGTTGACCTGCAGTGCCGCACCGAAGGACCTGCCCAAGGACGCCTCGGTGACGGTGACTAGCAATGGCGGCGTGCAAACGGTCACGCTTGGCAACGACAACACGGTGTGCGTAACGGTGCCCCAGGATGCGGCGCCGGCAACGGTTTACACCGTGGCGCTGCAGGTGGCTTACGCCGATGATTCTGTAGAGGCGATAAGCGCCGAGTTTGAGGTGGAGTCCATGGCACGCGCGCTGCGGGATCTCACCGTGGAGCTGGATCCGGTGCATGAGGGCTCGGTGGAGCCGGTGTTGCCGAAGGCGTTTGAAGAGCTTCCGAAGGAAACAACCTTCGGCGTCGGCGCCGAGTTCACAGATGAGCACTGGGACGTCGAGGTCAACAAGGACTCCGGCGCGTTGCGCGTGCAGCCTCGCCCCGAGGTTGTGCCGAACACCAAGGTGCGCATCCCGGTGGTGGTGTCCTTGCCGGATACCTCCCAGGCGGTGGTTGCGGTTGAGGCGACAGCCACGGCAAGCCAGCGCAGCCAGTACAACCCGTCCTACACAGCAGCCACGGTCAACGCCGGCGCACGCGTGCGCATGCCGTTGGACTCCCAGGTCCCGGCAACGTTTTCGCTGGTTGAGGGGGTAGATGGTGTGTCGTTGAGCGTCGACAAGCAGGGCACACTCACCGCCCACGCGGACCCGACCGCACTGCCCGGCCCCCGCAGCATCAAGGTCGCCGTTCGTTACAACGACGGCAGCCGCGAAACCATCACCGCACTACTCACCGTCAAGACATCGCAAGGCAATGAGCATTTGCGTGACGACGAAACGCTTAACCCCCTCACCCTCACCCACCCAGCCGGCGCCAAAGCTGTCGGGGCGATCACGCGTCCCGCGGGAGCCGAAATCACCACGTTTGATCTGCAGAGCACCGAATGGGGCGCCCGGATGACGTCGGCGGGCGTGTTCACGGCAACCATCCCGGCGTCTGTTCCGGTGGGCGAGCAGCGCCAGTTCCCGGTGAACGTGATCTACGCGGATGGGTCTACAAACACGGTGACCATCACCGTAAAGGTCGCGCCCGCGCAAAAGCCTGCACCAAAACCGGCACTTTCCAGCGCTGCGACCATCTTGCCGATCGTCCTTGGCCTGCTCGCCTTGGTGGCGGGCGGCGCGTACGCGTTTGTTACACAGTCCGGGCTCAATTTCTAGGAAGGCGAAACGGTAGTCATGCGTATTCCAAAAACTGTGCTTGCACTTGGTGTGGTGGGGGCGTTGGTGGGGGTTGGCGTGGGCGTCGATACGCATGCTCAAGCCGCAACAACCATCAGTGGCACAACGGCAACCTACGCGCGCGACAGTGAGGACGATGTGCTGCGCGCCGCCGTGCTCAGCACAACCGATTTTGGCAATGAGCTGGAGTTTACGTGGGACGCGCCGCTGAGCATGGCCGGCGTGTTTGACTCGCGTGTGCAAACGCGGATGTGGATCGGCGGCAAGCCGCAGTATCAGGACGGCGCAACCGTCAACCGGGTGGGCAACACCGTGACCATGGTGTCCACGGACGCCACCACCGGCATCACAGTCACCCGCACCGTAGAGCTGCACGGCGACACCGTGGTGGTCACCCAAAGCGCAACGAACACCACCAGCAGCGCGAAGTGGGTGCGGGCGGACATGCGCCACCGCTCCTTTAGCGCCGGCACCGAGTTCGTGGGCGAGTATGACAACGGCACGATCACCGCACGCTCCGCCGCGCCGGGCTATGACATTGCGTTTAGCCCAAACGAAGGGCACGTCAGCTCCGGGTTCTCCGATAGCTTCGGCGAAGCCATCCCCGGCAGCGGTGTCGGCGTGCAGGGTGCTGCTGGTGGCGCGGACATCCAGGGTGCGCGCTGGGCGCGTGAGGTCGCACCCGGCGAGACGTTCGAGGCGCAGGTGCGCGTGCGCGTGACCCCGCAGCCGATCTCCATGGACCACGATGGGGACGGCATCCCCGACGAATGGGAACGCGGCTCCTTCACCCCCGACGGCGGGGAAGCGTTACACCTGCACAAATGGGGTGCCGGGCCCGATAAAAAGGACGTGTTTTTGCAGCTGAACTGGATGGTGCCGGAGTTTACCAACCAAGACGCCTGCAAGGTTGAAGGCCGCTTCGCCGTCAACGTCCAGGGGCTCACCGACTGGGCGGAGTGTGCGGCGGCGAACAAGAACGCCTACCGGCCGTCCAAAAAGATCCTGGATGACCTGGTCAAAGAGTTCGACCGCGGTGGGGTGCGCCTGCATATCGACGCCGGCGAGTGGTACCACACCTACCACGCCGATACCTACAAAGGCGGCGAAATCCCGTTTGCCAAATACCCCTTTGAAAACAAGCGGAGCAGCCACGTCTTTAACGCATTTACCAATGACCTGCTGGGTTCCCGCGACGCCGTCTTCCGCCTCGGCGTGATCGGGGACCAGATGGCGCCCGGCATTGGCGCCTCCGGCCGCGGCCAGATGCCCGGCAGCGCCTTCTACGTGGCCTGGTACAAGGACATCAGTAGCGACGAGCAGGTGCGCAACACCATGCTTCATGAGTTCGGCCACAACCTCGGGCTGGACCACAGCGGCTCCATCAAGTTCAACGACCGCCCGCGCGGCTACGACTATATCCCGGGCTACAAGTCCACGATGAACTACCTGTATCAGTTCTCCCACTTCGGGTTTACAGATGCGTGGTCCACCAGCGGCTCCTGGCCGGCGTATTGCGAGACCGCGCCCCCAGGCCAACTGTGCGCGCCGGGCGAGTTCCGCATCGCCCCGGACTGGGAGAACCTGACGCTGACCGGCGGCCGCGTGGGTCGCGCGATTGGCCAGGTCACCCCTGAAATCCCGCAGAAAACCGAGGACGAGGTCCGCGGCCTGATCAAACTCGCCGCCGACTCGCAGAACGGCACCGGCGGCTTCCGGCTTGTAGACACCCCTGAGAAGCCCAACGGCGTCCTCACCGCCAGCCGCAACAACGTCGTCCACGCCGAGATCAGCAACTACGGCACCGCCGCCCACGAGTTCACGCTTGAGGCCCGCTACCTCAACCAAAGCTGGGTACAAAAGGTCACAGTTGCCGGCCTTTCGGCCAGCGAGGGCAAGTTGCTTATCGACGTCCCCGTCAACCCCAACCCCGCCCACCCCCAACCCACCCTGCCAGTTGAATTCACCCTGTTTAACCAGGACGGCGAAGTCCAGTACAACCAAACGCTGTCCATCCCGGTGTTGGATTACACCAAGGACGAGATTGAGCGTGTGGTTGCGGAGCTACCTTCAGACGCCACCGGCCCCGTCCGCGCAGTGGTGGAGGGCAAGCTAAAGCCGGCCCTGACCGAGGTTGCGCCTTCTGATGCTGATGCTGGTGATTCTGCTTCTGGTGGCCCTGCTGTTCCAGCGCCGCTGCCAACCCGCCCGCCGGCCGCTCCCGGTCCCGGTGCTGACTCTGGCCCCGGCGCTGGTCCAGGTTCCGGCCCGAGCGCTGCACCGCTGACCAGCATCCCAGCCGTCCCGCGCGTGACCACCGTCCAGCCAACCCACGCCGACGGCGTCACCGTGACACCCGCCGCTTCCTCTGCTGGTACCGCGACTGAACCCTTGACCAAGCCCTTGACCGTGGTGTCCATCATCCTTGGCGTGTTGATGACGCTGGGCGGCGCCGCCCTCGCCGCTGGCTCCTGGCTTGCCACCCACGTCATGGTCGGGGCCATGGAGGGCTTTTTGTAAGTCCGGTCTTTTTCACCTCTCGCGGTAGGGAGGAGTCGAGGGAGGCCATGGCGTTGTACTTCTTTACAAAGGCGTCGATAGACGAAAAACCGCCCCCTTCGATAGCCCACCGCAGAAGTGTGATCGTGTCTGCATGGTGGATCTGACCACCGGGAGTGTGGCGGCCAGTGGTTTGCTGCAGCTTCAGTTTGTTCGCTTCGCGAAGGATCGTGGAAGTTCCTTCTTCCTCGTCGCAGATGACAAGTACGGTTCGGCCCTTCCTGGCAAGGGAAACAGCGTGGAGGATGGCCATGTTCTCTCCGCGGTCTCGGGTTTGGGCGTACATGTCGTCGAAGTCTGCTTTGAGGACGGACCGACTCAGTTCCCGTAGTTCATCGGTCGGAGCATCAGGGAGAATCACTTTGAACCGCTCAGGGATCCTTGGCCACACCTCGGCTGCCCTTGCGAACTGAGTATGCCGCGTTGGGGTGTCGACCACTTCGTACGCCACAGCTTCGGGCACATGAATGGGGTTGTTTCCCAGCGCTAGCAGGAGTTGGGGCACACAATCTGTAGTCAGGAACTTAAGTATTGGTCCAGTGTCGAGGATATGCACTACGTTTCGCCATTCATGAGGACTTCAATCTCGGCCGGCGTCAATCCTCCATCTGCTGGAGTTGGACGGGCGGGCGAAGTGGATATTGGCGACGGCGTAATCCCTTGTTGCTCCAAGGCTTTTTCAAAGCGTGTGGTTTCTTTTTCACCTTGGAGGCGTGCAAGCGCACTAGCACTAATCTGGCGCCATTGGTATGCCTCAACAGCCCGCGCCATGAGCGCTTGTGGTGGTCGTGGCGTGAGAGAAGCGGCTGCTAGAGCGTTGTATTCGGACAGCCAGCCGAATTTTGCGGCAAGTGTTTTCGTTGAGATTGTTCCGAATTCGATACATAGCTGTTCATCGATGAGTCCCGAGTCTCGCATCTGAATCGCAGCAATGGCAGGCGATACGCGAAAGTTCTGCACAAGGTTCGAAAGCTCCAATTCGCGTGATTGCTTTCCAAAACCTTTGAGTGCCTCCGTGGGGAGAAGAAAATGGCGAGCAAAACTATCGGCCTGAATTTCTTCTGGACTGCGTTTTTCCCACCCTTTGGATCCCAATTGACGGTTGACCGTACCTATTCGAAGGTGACCGAGTTCGTGCGCGAGGGTTGATTGCAGACGCATCGGATGTGGAGTACATCCGACTGCCATGATGGTGTGGTCGCCGAGCTGCATTGTCATGCCATGGCCTGGGGAATCGGTGTGAATGAGTGCGACGCCGACCTTGCACCTATCTTCAATCAGCTTCGGAAGGTTGCCGATGGGCGTAAAACCCAATTTCCACTCTTTTCGGCAAGCGTTGGCTGCTTCCCGGCCGATAACTTCGTTGCTTCTCATCGTCTGGGAATCCCAATTTCGTCTAGCTCGCGTGAGAGCTCCAACGCGTAAAGAAGATATTCGGCTAAATCATCCGAGCCAGCGTCATTTGTGCGGCCGGCAACGCGCACTTCCTCACGTAGTGGACTTGACCCGCGCAGGGTATCAACGCTTACTCCGCACCCAAACGCAAGCGCCGAGAGCTGCAAGAGCGAAGGCTCCCGCGCGCCAGTTTCGATGCGTTGGATAGTTGGCTGCGATATCCCACTCACACGCGCAAGGTCCCGCTGGGACATTCCGACTTCTTTTCGCGCTTGCGTGAGCCGGCTGCCGAAGGATGTATTGTTTTGCTTCATTGTGAATCACCCGCCTTTGTTTTTGATTCTATACGGATTGTGGCACGGACGGTTAGGCTGCCGTCGTACTTCTTTTTGCCCGAGGTGCCAGGTCTCCTCAAAAGAATTCAGGATCCGCCCCAGGGCCGTTGGCCGACAAAGTGGAGCACTGACAAAGATGACGGGGCGCCCGCTGCCGGTCGGCAAACGCCCAGGTCGCCAAAATAGCCTCGTCAACTTTGTCAGGATTCCTTCGGGACCACTGACAAATGTGACATTTTGGACGCACCCTAGATTTTAAATGCGCAGGTCAGAGGCTTTTTGGCAAAATGGCGTCGTCAACTTTGTCAGCGCAACGGCTAAGCGGCGCCGGCCGCGGCGCCGGCCGCGGCGCCAGCCGCCGCACCAACCCCAGCACCAACCCCAGCACCAACCCCAACCCCAGCACCAA
>NZ_KV786441.1:0-8105 GCF_001806945.1 Corynebacterium sp. HMSC30G07
GCCGAGAAAAGCACACATTTTGTCGCTTAACCCATATTGTTTTCCCCCCTTAAGCCTACCAAGCACAAAACCCACAAAACAAACAAAAACCGCCCCACCCAACCAGGTGAGACGGTTTCATCTTGTGGAGCTAACGGGATTCGAACCCGTGACCCCCACACTGCCAGTGTGGTGCGCTACCAACTGCGCCATAGCCCCGTTCTAACGGAATTGTCCTGCCGCTTCCCAGCGCTTACGCCCAAGAACCAGCGGAACAACTCCGATTAATATAGCAGCGTCCCAAACAGCAACAAAATCGCTACTCAGAACGCCGTTAAATACGACATCTGTGCCGGTTACTTGGACTCGGTCAGGACCTCAACCCAGGTCTTGCCGTCGTCGGAAACGCCGTCGACGTCCTGGCCCTCAAACCTGACGCGTGGCGTATAGGGATCCTCACCAGTGTCAGTCCGCTGCACATTCAGGTTGTCCATGCCCATCTTCTGTGCGGCTTCAACAAACGTGCTTTCACGAATGTCAGCCACTGCTTCCTCGGAAGCACCGTAGTCCTTCGCCAGGTCAGCCAGCTTGTCCGGGTTGGACTTGCTGATCATCTGCGCCTGGTTCAAGAACAGGTAATCCCGCAGGGTAAAGGCGGTATCCAGCTCACCGTGGCTGATCAGTGCGAGTACTGCCGCAAGCGAGTTGGTGGAATGGCTCACTGCGCCGCGGTCCAGGAACACCATTGGGCGAAGTTCGACGTTGATGGAGCCGTCGCGAAGCGCCTGCAGCATTTCCGCATCGGTTTCCTTGTGCAGCTCAGCACAGAATCCACAGGAGAAGTCTTCATACAGCTGGCCAGTCGGCGCGTCGGAGTTTGCACCCTTAAGGTGAATTACATCTTCACCATCGGCCCACTCGACGGTGATGCCGGTCATATCGGCCATCTGTGCTTCGCGCATTTCTTCGCGCGCCTTGTTGCCGTTGAAAATGATCAGGCCAAATACCAGCGCCGCAATTGCAATGACGGCTACTACGGCCCAGATGAAGGCAGAGCCGCCTTTGCTGTTGGGGTTCTGCACTTTCCGCGTGGTCACGGTTCAGTTCTCCTCATGAGTCAAAAATCTGGTCGCCGCAAATTCTACGGGTAAATCGCCAACTTCTTAAATGGGCGGTAGATCATAAGCGACGTTGCAATCATGAATCCAATGTCTCGTGCGATGGCCCACAGAACGTCCTCGGGCTGCGGCCGGCGCTCGCCGGGCGTAAAACAGCCGCAATCAATCACCATGCCGCGCGCATGCACAGTCCACAGGCCAATCACAAACATGACTAGCACCGCCATGGAAACCCAGCCGGCCGCACGGATCTTGATGCCCAGCAGCAGGAACAGGCCCCCGGCAAGCTCAAGCGGCCCAATGGCATAGGCCAGCAGGTTGGACCAGTAGGGGGTGAAGATCTCGTAGGCCTCGATGGATTGGGTTACCTGCATGTGGTCCCCAATCTTGGTTACCCCGGCAGCGATCCACATCGCCGCCAAGCCAAACCTGGCCAGTGCTGCCAGAACATCAAGGGCTTTTTGCTTATCGACGCCTACGCTCACCCCCAAAACCCTACTTCCCCAACACCTCCGAAACAATTGCAACCGCCTCGTCCTGCACCCGTCGCTCAGCATGCTGTGGCAGATACCCGGGGTGCTCATGGAGAAGGCACCGCGCGGCGTCGACACGCAGGGAGTGCGGGGTCAGTAGAAGGCCACCTCGGCGTCCCCGTACTTCACTACGGTGTAACCTCCAGTCCCGGTGGCGGCGAATTGCAGGCCCCGACCGTGCTCGCGATCCTCCGCCAGCCAGAAGGACACCCCGAAGCGCGAGGGTTCCGGGGGTTCGGACAGCACGCACACGCTGGTCAGCTCAGGTTCCTCACCACCCGGAAATTCCTCCCGGATCCGCTCCCGTGCCATCGCCAACCACTCCGGGGCTTCCTCGAGAGCGTCAGCGATGCGCGCCATCACCTCCGGTGCCAGAGGAGCGTAAGCCGCATCGAGGTCATCGGAGAGGATGAGGCGGACCTGCCCCTCGCCCGTAATCTCGACGAGCGTCTCGAAATCGTGGAACTCGTAGTTCATGTTCATCGCTTCTAGTGACCGCGTATGGCGGTGTCCTCCGGCAGGCCGTCGATGGTTGTGACAGCCGGGGACGGGTTAGTGGCCTAAAATCTCGCTGACCAGCGCTTGCGCCTCGTCCTGCACCCGCTTCAAGTGCTCCTGCCCGTGGAAGGATTCGGCGTAGATCTTGTACTTGTCCTCAGTGCCGGAGGGGCGTGCCGCAAACCATGCGTTTTCGGTGGTCACCTTCAGGCCGCCGATGGCGGCGTTGTTGCCCGGCGCGTTGGTCAGCTTCGCCGTAATCGGCTCGCCTGCCAGCTCCGTTGCCGGAACCTGCTCGGGTGACAGGGCTTTGAGGGTGGCCTTTTGTTCGCGGTTGGCAGGGGCGTCGATACGCGCGTAGGCCGGCGCCCCGAACTGGGCTTCCAGCTCGCGGTAGCGCACCGACGGGGTCTTGCCGGTCACCGCAGTGATTTCAGATGCCAACAAGTCCAGGATGATGCCGTCCTTGTCGGTGGACCACACGGTGCCGTTCTTACGAAGGAAGGAGGCACCTGCGGATTCTTCGCCGCCGAAGCCGACGCTGCCGTCGATAAGACCAGGCACAAACCACTTAAACCCAACCGGTACCTCAACCAGGGTGCGGCCAAGCGATGCCACAACCCGGTCGATCATGGAGGACGACACCAGCGTCTTACCCACCGCCGTGTCCTGCGCCCAGCCGGCGCGGTGGCTAAACAGATACTCAATGGCCACAGCCAGGTAGTGGTTCGGGTTCATCAGGCCCGCGTCCGGGGTGACAATGCCGTGGCGGTCCGCATCCGCGTCATTGCCCGTAGCAATATCGAACTTTTCGCGGTTGTGAACCAAGGACGCCATGGAGTTCGGGCTGGAGCAGTCCATGCGGATCTGGCCATCCGTATCCAAAGTCATAAACCGCCAGGTGGCGTCCACGTTCGGGTTCACTACCTCAAGGTTAAGCCCGTAAGCTTCTGCGATAGCGCCCCAGTAGTCCACGCTGGCGCCACCCATCGGGTCCGCGCCGATGTGCAGGCCGGATTCCCGGATCGCGGCCATATCCACCACGTTGTCTAGGTCCGCGACGTAGTTACCCATGAAGTCAAAACGCTGCGCGCGTTCATCCAACACGCCGCTGACCGGGACGCGCTTCACGCCCTCCAAACCGCGGCCGAGGTACTCGTTGGCGCGCGCGGCGATCCAGTCAGTCGCATCCGTGCCAGCCGGTCCACCGCTTGGCGGGTTGTATTTGAAACCGCCATCGCGCGGCGGGTTGTGGGACGGGGTGATCACAATGCCGTCGGCACGCTTCGGGTCCGTCCCCGTCACCCCGCCGGCAAGCCCAGCATTGTGCGACAGAATCGCGTGCGAGACGGCAGGGGTTGGGGTGTAGCGCCCCGCAGCGTCCACAAACACCGGCACCGCATTGGCAATGAGCACCTCAAGTGCGGACACCATCGCCGGCTCCGACAGCGCGTGCGTATCCCGGCCAATGTAGACAGGTCCGCCGATGTTTTCCTGCCTGCGGTAATCCACAATCGCCTGCGTGGTGGCCAAAATATGCGCCTCATTAAACGCATTGTCCAGGCTGGAGCCACGGTGACCGGAGGTACCAAACGCCACCTGCTGGCCCACATCCTGCGGGTCAATCTCACGCGTGTAGTAAGCGGTGACCAGCTCTGCAATATCAATCAGGTCTTCGGGCAGTGCGATCTGACCGGCGCGTTCATGGGCCATAGTGTGTACTCCTTCTCATGCATCAAGGGTGTGCAACTTCCATCTTGACGCGTTAGCGGAGTTTCTGCCAGAGATCCTGGCTCGGGAACTAGCATTGCCGGTTATGCAGACCGATCAACTTTCCACTGGGCTTCTTGTGGGCCTTGGCGCAGCACTCGGTGCGAGCCTACGCCATATGGTGACCCTCTACGCAGGCAGCGGCGATACAAGCGCGATCATTGCCATGCTTGTGGTCAACATGCTCGGCTGTGCGGCCATGGGCTATTTCAAGCCAGGCCCGTTCTGGGGCACAGGCTTTTTGGGCGGGTTCACCAGCTACTCCATCGTGGCAGCCACCGCGCTGGAGTTCACCATGCTCGGCGCGTTGATCTACATGCTGATCACGTTCACCGCGTGCATTGCCTCCTGGCTGGCCGGAGATGCTCTGAGGGGGCGTCATGCTTAGCAACCTGATCAGTCCAGCGCTATTTTCGTTACTTCTCACCCTGGCCACCGTCGCCGTCGGCGCGTTCTTCGGCGGTATCGCCCGCTGGGCGTTGTCGCACATCCCGCACCCGCGCGCCGGTACCTTTACCGCCAACATCGCTGCCTGCACCGTGCTGGGCTTTTCCATGGCGCTGCCCGTAGCCTGGCAGATTGGGCTGGGCGCAGGCTTTGCCGGAGCAATGTCCACCTGGTCCACGCTGGCTAAGGAGCTGGGCACGTTATATAAGCAGCGCCAGTGGCGCGAGTTTGCCAAGTACGCTGCAGCCACCGCGGCCGTGGGCATCGTCGCCTTTGGCATGGGCATGATGTGGGGCCGCCGCGGCTTCGGCGCTTAACCAGCGCCCAACCAGCGTCTAGTCAGAACTAGTCAGCAATAGCGTCAAGCGGCGGCGTCTTCGCTGCACGCGTCGCTGGCCACAGTGCCGCCAAAATACCCACAACAATGCTGCCGACCAGCATGGTCCACACCAGGTCCCACGGGACAACGATGTGCTCAAGGCCTTGATCTGCAAGCACGGTCAGGAACGTCCACCCGAGCCCCAAGCCCAGACCCACACCAAGGACTGCACCGAAGAACGCCATCTGCACCGATTCCAGGATGATCATGGTGCGCACCTGGCGGCGGTGCGTGCCCACGGCACGCAGCATCCCAATTTCTTGTCTGCGCTCAATCACCGACAGCGTCAACGTATTCACAATGCCCAGCACCGCAATCACCACTGCCAAAGACAGCAGGGCGTACAGGATGAACAGCATCTGATCAATCAGGTCCAGCACTTCGCCGGAGAGGTCGTCCTTGGACTGCACTTGGACCACAATGTCGTGCTTGACCTCGGCCTCAAGGTTGGCGCGGAGCTGCTCGGTTCTTACGCTGCCTTCGCCTTTCACGCCCATCATCATGATGCTGCCGCTGCCGGGCGCTACCTGTTGCGCAAGATCCGCGCTGGCAACCGCGGCAAGGAAGATCGAGGACTCATCAAAGATGCCGCCCACGGTCGCCTCCACCACGTTGGTGGAAATTCCCGGTGCTGCCACGGTCACCGTGTCGCCGACTTCCCAGCCGCGCTCTTGCGCCCACTCCAGCGGCGCGATCACGGTATTGCCCTCCAACTTGGAAGAACCAGCAACCACGTTCATGCTGGTCAAATCCCCTGGGTCCCCGTAGAGCACGGAGGTCGTGCCGAATTGGCCAACCTGGTTGGCGTATTTGCCGTCCAGTGTCAGCGGCACCTCGGTGTAGGCGGCAACGGCACCCACACCTTCAACCTCCGGGATACGCTCCATCAGGTCATTCGGGATGGGGAACGCGCCAAGCATCGGGCCGGCCAGCACGTAGTCGGCGCTGACCTCGTTTTCCGCAACGGTATCCACCGACTGCTTCATGGATGCGCCCAACATACCGATCATGGTCACCAGCGCAATGCCCAGCATCAGAGCAAACGCCGTTGCAGACGTACGCCGCGGATTGCGGCGAGTGTTTGTAGACGCCAACTTCCCTGCCGTACCAAACGGCGCCCCAATCACACGCCCCAGCGGCGGCACAATCGGCAAGCTCATCGCCGGGCCGGCCAAAAACACGCCCGCGATGACTGCCACGGCTGCGACACTGACGAGTTTGGCGCGGTTGGCGGTTGTGGCGTCGGCAAGCATCAGCGCGACAACGCCCGCCGCAATACCTGCAACAATCATGAGTGTGCCCCACACCGTGCGCGTGGTCAGCGGCTGGGGTGCGGCGGATTCGCTGGCGCGCATCGCGGCGACCGGCTCCACACGACCCGCCTGCACCGCCGGCGCCCACGCGGAAATCATGGTGACAATCACGCCCACCACAATCGGCACCGCCACCGCCTGCGTGGACAGACCAATCCCTCCTGCTGGCAGCGCCATGCCGTAGCGCTCCATGCCGAAACGGATCGCCGCCACCAGGCCCGCGCCGGCCGCCACGCCAAGTGCCGAGCCAAGCAGGCCAACCAACAGCGCCTCCACAGCAACAGAGCGGGTCACCTGGCTTTTCGACGCCCCAAGCGCCCTCAACAGCGCAAACTCCTTCGTTCGCTGCGCCACAATCATGGAGAACGTATTGGCAATCAAAAACGTGCCAACCAGCAGCCCCACAAGCCCAAACGCAATCAGGAAGTAGGAGACAAACGACAGTGCCTCGCGCACCTGCTCGCTCGCCTTCTCAGCCGCCGCCTCACCGGTGCTCACTTCAAGATCCGGGTGTGCTTGCGCAATCGTGTCACGAAGCGCCTCGGCGTCTACCGACTCATCTGCGGCCAGCTTCAGCGTGGGCACGTACCCCTCGGTGACATACAAGTCCAGGTAGTCAGCTTCAGGGATCAGGAAGCGTAACGACGTCCCCTGCGTCCTACCATCCTCATACAGCCCAACCACACGCACCGTGTTGCGCCCGTTGTTGTCCACCACGATGATCTCTTCACCCACCGCGACACCGTAGTGCTGCGCACCGTTGGCGTTAAGCACGGCTTCGGCGGGGGTGGCGTGGGGGTTGGGCACGTGGCCGTCGATAAGCGAAAAGCCCTCTCCCACTGCCTGGTCGGGACCGTAATGCACCCCGACCAGCGCCATGCCCTGGCGGGTCTGGATGGCCTCCTCATCATCGCGAGCGGCAACCACCACCGTCGTATCCGCGGCATTGGTACGCGCGACTCCGGCAGTATTTCGGATCGCATCCGCCTCCTCCGCGGGAATCGCACCCTTGCCCTCAGCAGGCTCGACCACAACGTCGGAGCCCTCGTAGGCGGTGTTGACCGCCGAGTCAAAAGTACGCTCCAACATGTTGGTAAACATCATGGAACCTGCGATGAACGCCGTACCCAGCACCACCGCCAGGACTGTTAACGCAAGCCGAAGCTTATGCGCGCCAATGTTGCGCAGCGACACCTTCGCCAACGCCGAACGCGAACCCGCCATCAGCCCTCAATCCCAGCCATGATCTGCAAAATCCCATCCATCGTTGGATCCTGCAGCTCTTGAACAATCTGGCCATCACGCAGAAACACCACACGGTCCGCATAAGACGCCGCTTTCGCGTCATGCGTGACAATAACCACCGTCTGGCCATCATGATCCACCGCGTGCCTCAGAATGCTCAGCACCTCTTTACCCGAGTTAGAGTCCAGGTTGCCGGTCGGCTCATCACCAAAGATGATCTCCGGCTTACTCACCAGGGCACGTGCACATGCCACGCGCTGCTGCTGGCCGCCGGAGAGCTCACTCGGGCGGTGACTCAGCCTGTTTGTCAGGCCCAGACGCTGCGTAATTTCATCAAACCAAGCCTTATCAACCTTCCTGCCGGCAATATCCGTTGGCAGCGTGATGTTCTCCGCGGCAGTGAGCGTTGGCACAAGGTTGAATGACTGGAAGATAAAGCCCAAACGGTCTCGCCTGAGCTCGGTAATTTGCTTGTCGCTTAGCGACGCCAACGCCGTCCCCCCAATCCACACCTCCCCCGAAGTAAACGCATCCAGCCCAGCCATGGTGTGCATGAGCGTGGATTTGCCGGAGCCCGACGGCCCCATAATCGCCGTAAACGCCCCGCGCTCAAACTCAACATTGACATGATCCAGGGCAGCAATAGTTGTGTCCCCCTGGCCGTATGTCTTCACCAGGTCAACAGCGCGTGCAGCAGCTTCCATGCCTGCAACGCTACCGTGCTGCTTGTGCGGGCAAAAACCGTTGCGCATTCCATCGTCCAGGCCCCGAACCACAAAGCAGGGCTGCTGCTAGTCGATACGTTGTTTCCGGCCGTGTGTGT
>NZ_KV786442.1:0-34691 GCF_001806945.1 Corynebacterium sp. HMSC30G07
ACGGAAGAGTACGGATAGACCGTGTTTTGGGTATTTATCCGTAGTGTTGTGTTCGGGGTTTAGCCGATGGCGCGCAGGGCCAAGGTGGACGCGCTCGCAGGCGCGCGCTCGCAAGCATGCGCAGGCACACGCAAACGCAAACGCACACGCAAGCATGCAACAAGCGACGTCAGGGCAGGGGAGCGGCGGCGAGTCGGCTACGATCACGCCTTGTGCCAGACGCAACACCAAACCCGGGCCCAAACACCGGCTCAAACCCACCGCCAAACGCAGGGACAAACGCCCAAGCGCACGAAGCGCGACACGCCCAAGCGCACGAGGCGCGACACGCCCAAGCGCACGAGGCGCACAACGCCCAAGCGCAACACGCCCAAGCGCACAACGCCCAAGCGCACAACGCCCAAGCGCACAAAGCGCACGAGGCGCACAACGCCTGCGAAGCGCGACGCGCGATGCCGCCTCTGCTGCCGCCGTCCATTCCGTATACGCCGCCGGATTGGACGTCCCGGAATGGGGAGACGTATGGGAATATTGGGCAGTTTGATCGTCGTCACGCAGGCGTGCTCGTGTTTGTGATTGTGTTGTGTGGGGTGCTGGTTGTGGCGGCGCGGAGGCTGCCGCGCAACAAGCGCAAGGCGGCGCGCAAGGTCGCCGGGGCGGTCCTGGGTATCTGCGTTACCGCGTACTACCTGTGGGTTTTGCACCCGGATCGCATTGTGTGGGATGAGACGGCGCCGTTCCATGTCACTGATGCCCTGCGGGTGGTCACGCCGATCGCTCTGCTTACCGACGCCCCCCTGCCCCAAGCCCTCTCCTTCTACTGGGGATTCCTGCTCAATCCGATGGCGCTGCTCACGCCGGACATGGCATACGTGCAGCGCTACCCGGGGCTGCAGGAGTTTGCGTACTGGTTTTTCCACACGGCGGCGCTGGTGGTGCCAACCGTATTGACGTTCGCGTTTGGCTACCGGCCGTCCTGGAAAGACTGGCGCATCGTTACCGCCATCACGTTCGCGTGGGCGGGGTTTGCGCAGGTGATGAACAAGATCACGGGCGGCAACTACATGTTTGTGGCGCGCCACCCGCGCGGCTGGAGCCTGCTGAACCTGTTCGGCCCGTGGCCGTATTATCTGCTGGTGGTCGCGCCGGGCATCCCGCTGGTGTGGGCGGGGATGACCTGGCTGGCCAACCGCAAAAGCCGCACAAACTAGCGGCTGCTGACCTTGCCCGTCGCCCCCGCAACAGGCGCGATAAACCGCGGCCTTGCTAGGAACCACGCCACGGCAATCACCGCAACCGCGCCGAGGAACACCCACACGCCGGTCCAGTCGGTGGCGTAGGCGGAGGGGTCGACGCTGCCGCGGCCGGCGAACATGCCGGCCATGTTGCGTCGGAACCCGGTGGCCAGCACCAGGCCCACGTGCACCACGATGAACACCAGGAAGTAGATCATCACCGGGAAGTGGATCTTGCGCGCCAGCGGCGCCGACAAAACCTTGCCCGCACGCGTCCACTTTTCGGACCAGAAGCTGCTCATACGCAGGCCCGACAGGATGGCCAACGGCGACGCGATGAACACGGTGGCAAAGTACGCCAGCTCCTGCAGCGCGTTGTAGTGGACCCAGCCGTTTTCCAGCGGCCAGTCCAGCGACAGGTATTGCAGCCCGGCGGACACCGCGTTCGGGATAACGTCCCAGCTTGTGGGCACAATCCGCACCCAATGCCCGGTGGCAAACAGCAGGATGTAGAAGACCAGCCCGTTGATCACCCACAGCACGTCGAGCGCCTGGTGCAGCCACAGCGTGAGGCTGATCTTCTTGCTCGGCGCCCACCTCGGCGCCCAGTATCCTTCGGGTTTGCGTTCGTTGCGCACCTGCAGCCCGGTGCGCACGATCAGCACCATCAGGAACATGTTGAAGAAGTGCGCCCAGCTCAGCCAGGCTGGGAAGCCGACGGGTGCGTCGTCTGGAAGCGGCTGAGTGCCAGGATGCTTATCGACGAACCCCTGCCCCCACCCCGTACCCAACACCATTCGAGCAACGACAACGGCCACCACGCCAAGCACAACAGCGCCAACCAGCCACCACAGCCACCCAAGCTTCTTGGGCGCGGCTGGTGCAGCTGCGGCTGCCGGGGCTGCTGCAGCTGGCGCTGGCTGCGTCTCCGCAACTGGCTCTGCAGCCGGTTCCGCAGCGGCTTCCGGTGCCGGTTCCGCGACTGGTGCAGCGGCGTACACGCGCACGGGGACCTGTGCAGAATCCGCTTCCGGCCACGCGGGTCCACCGGCAACGCGGGGGAGCCCGCGGCGCAGCGCCACGGTTTCCAACGCCGCAGCCGGTTCCGCGGCAGTTTCGGCCAGCGCGGCAGCGGGCGCAAGAGCGTTTTCGCGGTACGTGCGCACGGGGACCTGGGCGGAGTCGGCCTCCGGCCACGCGGGACCACCGGCGACACGCGGGAGTCCGCGGCGCAGCGCCACGTTCATCGTGGCCACGCCAGCTGAAACGCCAGCAGCACCAACGTCACCAACACCAGCAACCGAAACGCCAGCACCAACGTCACCAACCGCAGCAGCACCAACGTCACCAGCGCCAGCGGCCGGAGCAACGCCAGCTGAAACGCCAGCAGCAACGCCAACGCCAGCAACCGAAGCAGCGGCAGGTTCAGGGAGCGCCGGCCCGACGGCGTCGGCGGGTGGCCAGGGTTCGCCGCCTGCAACACGGGGCAGGCCGCGTCGTAAAGAAATGCTCACATTTACGCCTTACGTTCGTTGATTGCGGCGATGAGCTGCGGCACAACCTCAAAGATGTCGCCGACGACGCCGAAATCCGCGACCTCAAAAATCGGCGAATCCGCATCCGTATTCACAGCCACAATCGTGTCCGCGGTCTGCATGCCCACCAGGTGCTGGATCGCGCCGGAAACGCCAAGCGCGATGTAAAGCTGCGGCGACACCAGCACACCGGTCTGGCCAACCTGGTGATCGTTGGAGATGTACCCGTTGTCCACGGCCACACGCGTCGCACCAACCGCGGCACCCAGCGCATCCGCCAGCCCGCCGACGAGCTCCTCGAACTGCTCGGCCGAACCCGTCGCCGCACCACCGGTGACCACGCGGTCCGCGGTGCGCAGCGGCGGTCGCGCCGACTCGTCGGTCACCGCGGTGCGCGACACCACCGTCGCCGCACGCCTGCCGGTCAGCTCAACCTCCAGCGTCTCCACCTCGGCTGCCTGGGGCTTTGCTTGCTTTTCGACGCCCCCCTGACGCACCGTCACCACCGGCGCACTATGCGTCGCCGCGCCAACGGTGAGGTAGTTGCCGCCGAAGACGGAGTGGTCGGTGATCACGCCTTGGTCGTCGCGGCGGATAGACGTGACGTCTGAAAGCAGGGCGCGCTTCTCACGCACCGCCACGCGCGCGGCGGCGTCGCGGCCCTCCACGTTGTTGGCAAAGAGGATCGCTGCTGGGTTGGTGGCGGTGATGGCGGCTACGGTGGCGTCGGCAAGCGGGATGCTCAGCACGTCCTCCGGCAGGCTCGCTACCAGCACCTTCGCCGCGCCAAGCTCACCCAGCTGGCCGGCGATCTCCTCACTGGCGGTCAGCGCGACCGGCGTGCCGATCTCACTTGCCGCGCCAAGAAGCTCCGCAGCTGTCTCAAGGGAGTCAATAACAACAAGAACTGGCTGTGTCATAGCGTCTGTCATGGTGCGTCTCCTTTAGATGAACTTCTTCTCGGCCAGGAAGTCGGCGATTTGGGTGGCGGCGGTGCCGTCGTCATGAATCAGCGTGCCCGCCTCACGCGGCGGACGCTGGCTCGCCTCAACCACAATCGCGCGCGCCGGGGCGAAATCATTCGCGTCAATCCCCAGATCCGCCAACGTCAGCGTGTCCAGTTCCTTTTTCTTCGCGGCCATCAGGCCCTTGAAGTTGGGGAAGCGCGCGTCCGGGAACGCGTCCGTCACCGAAATTACGGCAGGCAGCTCGGCGGTGAGTTCCATCGTGGCGCCGTCGCTCGCGCGCGTCGCGGTGACCGTGGAGCCGGCGACCTCCACCTTTGTCAGGTTGGTCAGCGCCGGCCAATCCAGCAGCTCCGCCACCATGGTCGGGATCACGCCGCCCGCACCGTCACTGGACACGTTTCCGGCTACCACAAGGTCATATTCTTCACGACGCACCAACGCCGCCAACACCTCCGCCGTCAGCGTAAAGTCCGCGCCGATCAGGGAGTCGTCGCTAACAATGTGGGCGTTTTCGGCGCCCATCGCGATGCCTTTCCTAATGCTCGCGTCTGCCGACGCCGGCGCCACCGATAACAACTCCACCTCACCACCGGTGGCCTCAGCGATAGTCAGCGCGGCCTCCACGGCGCGCTCCACCGCCTCGTCCGCAACGTTGTCACCAGTGCGAACAGCCAAACCCGTCTCTAAATTCAGTTCGCGTTCGCCGTACGTGTCCGGCACCTCTTTAAATAGCACTGCGATGCGCATCGCTTCTGTTACTCCTGGCTTCGGTGTTGTTAGGTGTTGCTCTAGCTTATGCTCCCCTAACCGTAGTGCTTCACCGCCACCTGCAGGAAGTCAGTGCGGGTAGGTGTGGCGCTGGGGGCGCTGGGCAGGGTGCGGATAGGTGCTTCCGCCGAGCCTCTGCAAAAAAGTGAATAGATGCTCGGTCACAGCCTTAAGTTTCTAAAACCCGACCCTCTGACCGAGCATCTACTCACAAAAAGCGCGAGCCTTGGCGAAAGCACCTATCCCCAGAACGGCGGTCGGGCTGGGTGTGTCGGGCTGGGTGTGTCGGGCTGGGTGTCGGGCTGGGTGTCGGGCCAGGTGTGTCGGGCTAGGTGAGGCAGGCGGTGGCGTCGCGCACGAACGTTGCGATGCGGCTCGCCGGGGCCGTCGCGTTCCCATACGGCGTGCGAGCGGCAAGACTTGCGGCAACCGCGTGGACAACCACGGACTGTGCGGCGACCTCGTCGGCGGGAATGTCGAGCGGGGCCTCGGCTGCGGCGAGCGCAAGGCGCGCGCCCATCAGGCCGCTGAGCACGTCGCCGGAGCCAGGCGTGGCCGCCCAGGAGTGGCCGGCGTCAACCGCGTACGCGTAGTCCCAGCCTGTGGTGCCTGCGTTGGTAGCGGCGGTGTCTGTGGTGCCAGTCGCAGGGCCGGTGGAGGGGCTGGCGGCGGTGTGGTCCGCGATGATCGTGACTCGGCCCTTGCGCACGACCGTGCAGCGCAGCGCCTTCGCCAGCGCGAGGGTTTCCTCAAGGCGCGAGGCACCCGCGCCGGCGGCACTAGCGGCACCCGCGCCGGCGGCACTAGCGGCAGTGCCAGGGCCGGCCGAAGCACCGGCCGCGCCGGCGAAGACCGCGTCGTGGAGGCGGGCGAACTCGCCATCATGCGGCGTGAGCACCGTCGGGGCGGAGCGTGAAACAAGGAGATCGCGCAGGGTGGGGGAGGAGGCGAGGAGGGTGGTGCCGGTGGCGTCGATAAGCAAAGGCTCCGGGCGGGCGAGCAGCCAGCGCAGGTCGGCTTCGGAGGTGCTGCCGGGGCCGAAGACCCAGGCCTGGACGCGGCCGCAGTCTTCGAGGCGCTCCACGGCGACAACCTCCGGCATCGCGCGCACCACCTCGGCTGCTTGCGTGCCCACGTAACGGACCATGCCTGGGGTGGCGTTGACGGCGCCGAGACAGCTCAACACCGCCGCGCCCGGGAACTCCGCGCTGCCTGCGACAACGCCAACAACGCCGCCGGTGTACTTGTCCGAAGACGGGCCGGGCGTGACGGGGGCGACGTCGAAGGGTTCCAACACGGCGAACTCGTCAGGGAACGCCTCCGGCAAGGGCTCACCTGACACGGCGCGGGAGGCAAACAGCATCATGGTGTCGCCGAGCTCGCCGTCGTCGGACATCGCCTCAAGCTCCAGCGCAAGGCTGTGCTGGCCAAGGCGGATGTCGGCGAGCAGTTGGGTGCCGCAGGCGGGGTGGAGGACGTGGGCGCGCCGCCAACCGCCGAAAGTGATCGTGGCATCCGCGGTGATGTGCAGCTCACCCGCCAAGCCGGTGTCCGCCTCCACGCCGGACGGCAGGTCTACGGCAAGCGTGGGTAGTTCAGCCACGTCTTCCACAAGTGGGCGCAGGGACTCATCGAGGCCGGGGCGGGCGGAGAGGCCGGTTATTGCGTCGATAAGCAGGCTGTACTCCCACGGCCTGTCCAGCGCAGAGATGACCCGGCCGCCGGCGGCAACAAACGCATCGAGGGCCGGCTGGTGCGCGCGACCGGCGGTGAGCAGCGCATCCACCGGGTGGCCGCCGGCGGCAAGCGTCGCGCCGGCATAGAGCCCATCGCCGCCATTGCCGCCGGGACCTGCGAGGATGAGCACGGGCTCGCGCGGTGCGAGCATCACCGACGCCGCCTCCGCCACCGCATCAGCTGCCTCCCGCATCATCGCCTCCGGGTCTTCAGTGTGGGTGCGCAGCCGCCGCTCCGCCTCAAGGATTTGCGCAACTGTCCAGGTGAAGTGCTCCATGCGGTGTAAGCGTAGTTGGCGCGGTAGGATTGCGCGCATGCCGTACACAGTGGGTTTTGACCGCGAGAAGTACATCCAGCTGCAGTCGGAGCACATCAGTGCTCGTCGTAAAGAAATCGGCGGCAAGCTCTACCTGGAGATGGGCGGCAAGCTCTTTGATGACCATCATGCGTCGCGCGTGTTGCCTGGGTTTACTCCGGATAACAAGATCGCCATGCTGGACCGCATCAAAGATGAGGTGGAGATTGTCGTCTGCTTCAACGCGGGCGATGTTGTGCGCCAAAAGGTTCGCGCCGACCTCGGCATCACCTATGAGGACGAGGTGCTTCGGCTTATCGACGTTTTCCGGAACCGCGGCTTCCTCGCCGAAAATGTCGTGGTGACGCAGCTGGAGGGCCACAACCAGCATGTGGAGGCGTTCATTTCGCGCCTGGAGCGCCTGGGTTTGAAGGTGTCGCGCCATTTCACTATTAGCGGGTATCCGAACGACACCGCCGTAGTGGTCAGTGATCAAGGCTTTGGCCGCAACGAGTACGTGGAGACGTCGCGGGATCTGATTGTGATGACCGCGCCGGGCCCGGGCTCCGGCAAGCTGGCCACGTGTTTGAGCCAGGTGTACCACGAGCACAAGCGCGGCATTAACGCTGGTTACGCCAAGTTTGAGACGTTCCCGATCTGGAACCTGCCGCTGTCGCACCCGGTGAACCTGGCCTATGAGGCGGCCACGGCGGACCTGGATGACATCAACGTGATCGACCAGTACCACCTGGACGCGTACGGCAAGCAGGCCACCAGCTACAACCGTGACATTGAGGTCTTCCCGCTGTTGCGCACCCTGCTGAAAGAGGCGACGGGGACGGAGCCCTACAAGTCGCCGACTGACATGGGCGTGAACATGGCTGGGCTGTGCATGAGTGATGATGCTGCGTGCCGCCACGCCTCTGAGCAGGAGATCATTCGGCGTTACTACCATGCGCTTGTTGCTGAACGACGCAACGATGAAGACTCCACCGTCTCCGACCGCGTACTCAACGTGATGCGCAAGGCGAACGTGACCACGGCGGATCGTGTGGTGGTGGGCCCGGCGCTTGAGATTGCTGAGGCAACCGGCAGCCCGGGTGCGGCGCTTGAGCTGCCGAGCGGCGAGGTTGTTACCGGTAAGACCTCTGACCTGTTGGGGCCCTCGGCTGCGGTGCTGCTCAACGCGCTGAAGTCTTTGGCGGGGATTCCGGATGACGTCCACCTGCTTGCGCCCGAGGCGATTGAGCCGATCCAGTCGTTGAAGACGCGCCACCTAGGTTCCGTCAACCCGCGCCTGCACACCGATGAGGTCCTGATCGCGCTGTCTGTGTCCGCGTCCACCGACCCGCAGGCGGCTGCCGCCCTGGAGCACCTGAAGTACCTGCAGGGTTGCGACGCCCACACCACCACCATCCTCGGCTCCGTCGACGAAGGGATCTTCCGCTCCCTCGGGGTGCTGGTGACCTCGGAGCCGCAGTACTGGAAGAAGGCGCTTTACCACAAGCGTTAGGTACCTGCGTTAGGTATGGGCCTATACCTCTGGCCTAGACTTTCGGGCATGACCGGAAAGATCCTGCTGTACTACAAGTTCCAGCCGATTGCAGACCCTGAGGCGGTACGCCTCTGGCAGCGTGACCTGTGCGAAGGCCTCGGGCTGACCGGCAGGATCCTCATTTCCAAACACGGCATCAACGGCACCGTCGGCGGCGACATTGACGCGTGCAAGGCCTACGCCCGCAAAACCAAGGAATACTTCCGCGGCATTGAGTTCAAATGGTCCGAAGGCTCCGCGGCGGATTTTCCCAAGCTTAGCGTGAAGGCTCGCGAGGAGATCGTGGCCTTCGGCGCGCCCGATGAGCTGCAGGTGGATGACAAGGGTGTGGTCGGCGGCGGCACGCACCTGACACCTGAGCAGGTCAATGAGCTGGTGGCGAACAACCCAGACGTGGTGTTCTTTGACGGCCGCAATGCGCGCGAAGCCGAGATTGGCAAGTTTAAAAACGCCGTCGTGCCCGATGTGGAAACCACCCATGACTTCATCCGTGAGCTGGAAAGCGGCAAGTATGACTGGATGAAGGACAAACCCGTCATCGCCTACTGCACCGGCGGCATCCGCTGCGAAGTGTTGACGCCGTTGATGAAAAACCGCGGGTTTGAAGAGGTCTACCAAATCGACGGCGGCATCGTCCGCTACGGCGAAAAGTACGGCAACCAGGGCCTTTGGGAGGGCTCGCTGTACGTCTTTGACAAGCGCATGCACACCGAGTTCGGCGCGCCGGGCGACCCGAATTTTGTCCAGCTCGGCCACTGCGTGCACTGCGGCGAAGCCACCAATGACTTCTACAACTGCGCCAACGAGCCCGAGTGCCGCCACCAGTACCTCTCATGCGCGGCGTGCCGTGAGGCGAATCCGGTGTGTGGGGAGTGCGCTCAGAAATAGAGTCGCCCGGGGCTGCAGTAATTTCCGAATTACTGCATTCCGGCCCCTAAACGCCCAGGTGGTGGCACGTACTCCCGGGATTGCTACGGCAGCGCTGCCGACCTCTGCTATTGCTCTTCCGCAGGCGCCTAGTTAATCTAAATGACATTCATTTTCATTAACTGCGGGAGAGCATCCTGTTGCGCACACGTTTCCCGGCGCTTGTCGCCACTCTGACCCTCTTGTTCATCGGCGCGCCTCTGACCCTCGCCGAGTCCGCAACCACCGACGGCAAAATAGTGCGCACCCAAACGCACGTGGATTCTCCCCACGCGGTGTGGGAGGACGGCAACTTCCGGCTCATGTCCAACAGCGCCGGGCTCGTCCCCATTGAAAACACCGTGAACTGGGTCAGCCGCGGGCGCGCCGATGGCGGGCTTGGCGCCTACGCTTGGCGAGTCCCCGATGACCCGCGCTTCAACTTCCTCGGCGTCGAACCGGGCCACCTCATGTACTTCGGAGGACCCGCCCACGGCTTCCCCAAAAACACCATGCCCATCTGGGCTGGCTTCGGTGCGGCTGCGGATCTGCCCACGGATCAATTCCGGGCGGAGTCCTTCAACATGGAAATCGTTGGTTTTTCCGGCCCGGGCAAGATGGAGCTGTTCAACTACAGCGATGAGACCTATCCGCTAACGCGCCTGTGGTCCTCCCACGACCCGGGATTCCGCTCAACCTGGGTCAACGCCGGCACCCACACTCACAACTCCACGACGTTCACACGCCCCGGCCTCTACCAAGTCACCTACCGGGCAACCGCGCGGATGAAGGACGGTTCTTTTATCCACTCCGCGCCCCAAGCGCTGACCTGGCAGGTAGGCGGCACCGATCCTGCCCAGCGCACGATCACGGACATCGTTGCAGCGTATAACGCCGCGCCGAGCATCGGCACCGGCACACCGACATTCAGCATTGCGCCTTCCACCGCGTCGACGAAAGGCGCGGAGCAAGGCGTCCTGAGCACGCTGACCTTTGAAACCGGCAACCCCAACGACGCCGGCCACGTCCAGTTCTTCATCAACGGCTTCTACCTCGCCGAGCGCGAAGTTACCGGCGGCACCGCCACGTGGGATGAGATGCTCGGCCACGACACCTCCGACCTCCAAGCCGTCTACATCCCCAGCGCATCCTCGCCCACGCCACGCTGGGTGTCTGCACCGCTGCGCTTCCGCACCGGCGACCCCAAAACCGCGACTGGGGAGGGTGCGGGGGTTTTGCCGTCGCCAAGCATGGAGCCCATCCCCGCGTTCGACACTGCCCCCCTGACGCTTACCAGCCCCGACGTCACCGTGAGCACCTCCGCGGTTTACGGCGAAGACATGCGCAACATCGACATCACCGTCGAACCCGCCGATCCCCGCACAACACTGCGCGTCACCGGCGGCTTCTACAGAATGGACGACGGCCCACTTGACACTATGCCGCGCGATGCCATCGCCGACTGTGAAGTGGACTTCACCTCCGCCCCAGGCAGCAGGAAGAGCAAGCAGCTTATCGACGGCTGCCAACGCCCCAACTACCAACTCCTCCTCCGCTTCATCCCGGAGTCTCGTTCCAACGCTGCGGACGCCGCCCTTGTCAGCGTTCCCCACACCGATGCGTACGCCCCGATCCCGGGAACGACAGTGCGTCTCGGCGGCGGGGGGAGCGAGGTGCCTTCCTCGCAGCCAACGGAGCCGTCCGAGCCTGTGCCGTCCGCTCCTACTGCGCCCTCGGAGCCCGCTCCTTCCGAGCCTGCGCCCACGGCCCCCTCCGAACCGGCCCCCTCCGAGGGCCAGCCTCTGAACTTGAGCTCCGGGCACGTTGACATCGCGCCGTACTACGACAACGACGTGCTCCACCTGCGCATCAAGGATGAGACGAACCTCCACCAGCGCGGCGCCGTGTGGCGACGTCCCAACGACGTCTACTTCACCGTCCCCTCCCAGGTGAGCACGACCCTGCCCGAGAGCATCGAGGGTTTCGCCGAGAAAGGCACCATTGCCTACATCCTCCCGGAAACCCAACGGTCAGGCGTGGTTTGGCCCGGACTGAGCAGTGAGCACGCATACGCGCAAACGAAGAAGGATTACACGTTCACCTTCACTCCGCTCAGCGCGCCGGAGGGCGGCAAGTGGATCGCGTTCCGCGGCAACCAAACCTCCCCGCAAGACCGCCTAGCCGGTAGCGATTCCACCCGCGCGTACACCACTGAAGGCCCGGAGCACATGCATGTTTCGTGGGCGTTCAGCAAACCGGGCACGTACGAGATCGGCGTGTGGGTTGCGGAGAAGGGTGGCACGCCATCCCAGCAGGAAGTGCTGCGTTTTGTCGTCGCCCCCGATGCCAAGCCGGACACCATCAAGGAGATCACCACAGGTCACATCGATTTTGGGCCCAAGCTTATCGACGCCACCCCGCACCTCCTCATCAACACCGACGACCAACACCACGTCCCCGAAACCGTGGTCCTGCGGGTGAAGGACAACCGGAAAGTGACAGCTACCGACGCTATTGCAGATTCGCTTTCCTTTACCGGCATCGTTGAGCGTGGTGCGAGCATTTACCACCTCCCACTCATGCTGGACCGTGACAGTATCTGGCCTGGCTGGGATACGTTCCGAGTCGCCGAGCAGTACCCAGCCGGCGTCAATGTGGAAGTCCGCCCACGCTCCACCCCGAAGGGCGGCGCATGGTGGGCCGGGCACATTCCCTCCCTCGGGGTTCCGGAACGCACACTGGCCAGCTCCACCGGAACGCACACCATTTCCGGCGTGAGCGAGGGTCCTTTCCACATTCACGCCGACTGGGTGTTCACCAAACCCGGCACGTACACCATGGACATGCGTGCGGTTGACCCGCAGGGCAAAGCCGTCACCGAGTGGTCCACGATCACATACCTGGTCGGCAACGCCACTACTGAGCCTGAGCCCGCGCCGGGTTCCCCAGCGCCCGGTTCTCCCGCGCCCAGCTCTCCCGCGCCTTCCCCGGCACCTTCGCCTTCCCCGTCGGGCACAACCAAGCCAACCCAGCCAACCCAGCCAACAACATCCTCAACAACCCCCAAGACATCCACCCAGTCCACAACCACCAAGCCCACAACAACCAGGTCAACAACCCAGTCCACGACAACCCAGCGCACAAGTGCACAGTCGGCAACCACCCAGTCCACAACAGCGCAGGCAGCGTCAGTGGGCGGTGGCGGTAGCGGTGGCAGCCTCGCTTCAACCGGTGCGAGCGTCATGCTTCCCGTAGCCATTGCGATGCTGTGTCTCATGGCCGGCGGAGCGCTCATCACACGGCGTCGTCGATGAAGTAATTTCGGAATTACTGCATTCTGGCCCCTAAACGCCCAGGTGGTGGCACCTCCTCCGGGAATTGCTACGGTAGCGCTGCTGACCTCCCTGACAAATGTGACGAGGCGCCCGGGGCTCCTCAGCAAAGGCCCAGGCCATAGCGCTTCGAACAAATTAGCGAGGTCAGATTTTTCAGCGGGCCCGCGCCCCGGGCGGAGCCACTACCAAACCCCCCAAACCCCAAAAACCTACCCGGCGAAATCCCGGGCTAGCATGCCAACGGTGATGATCAGCCAGACCATGGTGAACGGCACCAGCGGCAGCCAGAACACGCCCATCCACGGCATCCAGCGTTCGTAGCGGTTGAGTTTGCGCACCATGATCACGGCGCAGCCGAGGAGCATCGCAACGGGTGGGATGGAGGTGAGTACTGCCCACCAGGTGCGCCAGCTTTGGCTGCACAGCCAGGTGGCTTCGCCGGCATCGCATAGTGGCCCGCCGGCGACCCGCCCAACCAGACCCAGCAAAAGCGCGAACCCAAGTGTGACGCCCACGGTTGTCAGCGCGTACCAGAGTGCTTGGCGGGTAGACGCGCTGTTGCGCCGCGCCACTTCCAGCGGGTCCGGCTCGTCGGCTAGCTCATCAAAGTCGCGCGGGGCTGGGCGTACGCGGGAGAAGCGGTCTTGGCCGCCGTGTAGGTCATTTTCCGGGTGATCCCAGCCTTGATCTCTGCCCTTGTCCATATTCATTGGCTACTTCACTCCTCGTGGGTGGATGATCACTGGCACGGGCGCAAACCGGATGAACTCGCCTTCGCGAGAGCCAACAAACACGCGCTTGAGCTGGTCGGAAGGCTGCGATCCCATGCACAGTAGGTCGCCTTTCTTCCATTTCACGGAGTCGATGGAGCGCTTCCAGCCTTTGCCGCTGGCTACAAAAGCGTGGACGTCAAAGTTGTCGGCGCAGGTCGGCCCCATTGCAGACGCCACGCCGTACGCCTGGTCGCGCGCCCGATCCAAAAGCCCGAGGGTGGATTCGTTCCACTCGGCGGCCAGGGAGAGGTCGTCGGTTTGCTCCTGGGGTGAAAAGGCGATGATGCGCAGCGGCACACCCAGGACGCAGGCGAGGGTGGCGGCGTAGGGCAGACCGGAGAAGCGGCCTTCGTCGCGTGGTTGTGCGGATTTTGAGGACTCGATAAGCGCGTACGTAATGCGCGTGATGCCTTTGCGCGACAGCTTCACCCCACGCGGCGCGAGCCCGAGGGGGACGGGGGAGGAGTGCATCAGCTCGTCTGCAGTAGAGGAGGGCCGGAATCTGCTTTTTTGCGTTTTCACGCGCGAGCCCAACACAATCATGTTCGCCGAGAAATCCGCAGCGCATGAATATAGCGACCCAGCAACATCGGTGCGCTCTGCCAGCTCGGCGAAGTCTTTTGCCCACTGATCGCGCGGAATGTGCGCTTTGAGTACGCGTTTGGCTTGCAGTTCAAACTCTTGGGCGCGGTCGCGGAACCAGCGCTTGTATTTCTTGCCGGACAAGGGTTTTTTCCAGGTGCCTTCAACGGCGGAGAGCACTTTGACCTTGACTGGCAGTGAGCGGCCGAGCCATGCGGCGAATTCGATGGCTTCGGTGTTCTGCGCGTCCCACCCCACGACAACGCGTAGCGGCTTCCCGTCAGCGGGGAGTTCCGCTAGTTCTTTGGTAAATGAGCGAGCAACCATCGGTTACTACTTTAGCTGTGCTCCAGGTCCCTTTTAGAAGATGCCTCGGCGTAGGTTTCCGCAAGCGCGTTGATGGCGTCTGCGGCCTGTTCGATCAGCTTGAGGTGGTTCTCATCCAGCGTGCTGATCATCTCGGCGAGGGACTGGGTACGCTCTTCGCCCACACGCTTGAGCTCTTGCATGCCCAGCTCGGTGAGTTCGACGCTGACGCCGCGGCGGTCTTCCACGGCGCGGGTGCGCTGGACCAGGCCTCGTTTTTCTAGCTGGTTGATGGTGTTGGAGGCGGTTGGCATGCGCACGCCCTCGGCGTCGGCAAGCTGGCTAATGCGGCTCGGTCCGTGCTCGGCGATCCGGGTCATGATGGACAGCTGCGGGCCGGTCAGCTCTGAGTGCTCGGCGGTGCGGAAGTAGCTAACGTAGAGCTTTGTCATGGCTGGGCGCACGCGGCGGGCTAGCTCTAGAGCGTCTTGTTCGTTGGACATGGAGGTTCCCAAAGGTTGAAGAATCTAAAGTTTTCCGACGATGGTACACGCAAAAAAATTGTTTACACAAACGAGTTGTCGCACGAATGGCAGCGCCGCACCACACTCAGGGATCTGCATCAGGGGCTTTTGCTTGCCGACGCCTACCTGGACGCCGACCACCTCCTGATCACAGCCGCACGTTTTCATGGGTTTGAGGCACAGGTGGCATGCCCCGTCTGTAAGCAAGATGCCCTGCGTTATGTCCGCTGGGTTTACGGGGACAACCTGGGCCGGCGCAGCGGCACCGCAAGAGATGAGGCCGAGATTGCCCGTCTGGTGGAGGAAGTGGGCCCAATTACTGTGCATCTTGTAGGGGTCTGCGAATCTTGTAAGTGGAACTTCCTGCTCAAAGAGGTTACAGCGCAGCTGCCAAGGTAGTGTGTCATTTTGTGGCAGAGAACGTGGAGAAGAAGGCGAAGAAACCCAAGACGCGCTGGGGGCAATGGCTCCTAGCGCTACTGCTGTTTCTTGTGCTGTTGGCTGCAATCCCGGCAACGTGGTTTGGCATCAAATATGCCGAAGCCCGCATTCCGGAGCCGGGCGAGATTGAAACAGCGCAGATCTCCAACATTTATTTCAGTGACGGCGCAACGGAGCTTGCCCGCGTGGTGCCGCCGGACGGCAACCGCGTGCAAATCCCGCTTGATAGCGTGCCGGTGCACGTCCAAAACGCCGTCCTCGCAGCAGAGGACCGTGACTTTTGGGAGAACTCCGGCTTCTCCTTTACCGGCTTCGCCCGTGCCGCGATCGGTCAGATCACCGGCAACGTTGGCGCTGGCGGTGGCTCCACCATCACCCAGCAGTACGTGAAGAACGCGATTGTGGGCAACGAGCACTCCTATGAGCGCAAGGCTCGTGAGCTGGTCTACTCCGTGAAGATGACCAACTCCTGGAGTAAGGAGGAGATCCTCAACGCGTACCTCAACACTGTGTATTTTGGCCGCAACGCCTACGGCATCCAGGCTGCGGCAAACGCGTTCTTTGGCAAGCCGGCCAGCGAGCTGACGCTGGAGGAAGGCGCCGTGCTGGCTGCCTCCATCCAGCTGCCGTCCCAGCTGGATCCGTGGACCAACCCGGACGGCGCAAACGCGCGCTGGAACTACGTCATGGACGGCATGGTGGAAACCGGTGCGATCACGCCAGAGGAGCGCGCCGCGGCGCAGTACCCGGAGACGCGCGACCCAGCCTCCTACTCCCCGTACACCGAGGCCACCGGCCCGAACGGCCTGATCAAGAACCAGGTGATCACGGAGCTGGAGTCCCTGGGTATTACGGAGGATGACCTGACCAACCGCGGTCTGCAGATCACCACCACCATTGACCCGAGGACGCAGGAGATCGTGGAGCGCGTTGCGCGCAACAACCTGGCTAACCTGCAGGAAGACGCGCGCACGGGCGTGGTGGCTATTGATCCTTCCACCGGCGGCGTGGTGGGCTACTACGGCGGCGATGAGCCGAACGGTTGGGACTACGCCAACGCTGGTCTGCAGACCGGCTCCACGTTCAAGATCTTCACGCTTGCCTCTGCGCTGCAGCAGGGCATCAAGCTGACGGATACCTTTGATTCCTCCCCGGTGATGCTGCCCGGCGGCATCCAGGTGACTAACTGGGACGGCGGTGGCGGCGGCGTGATCACCGCCAAGGAAGCCACGCGTACCTCCTCCAACACCGCGTACCTGCGTATCCAGGATGACCTGGACAACACCACGCAGGACACCGCTGACATGGCGCACGCCTTGGGCGTTGCCCGTTCCATCCCGGGCATTCCGGTGACCCTGCGTGAAAACGGTGGCCAGCCCTATGAGGGCATTGTGCTGGGTCAGTACCAGTCGCGGGTGTTGGATATGGCGTCGGCAGTAGGCACGCTCCTGGAGCGCGGTGTGTACCACCCGGCCCACTTTGTGCAGAAGATTGTGGACGGCAACGGTGAGGTCCTCTATGAGGCGGATCAGACGTACGCTGAGCGTCGAGTAGCAGAGCAGGTAGCAGACAACACGATCGACGCCATGCAGTCTGTCGTCGGCTACTCCAACGCCACCCTCGCCGGCGGACGCCCCGCCGCAGCCAAGACCGGCACCGCCCAACTGGGCAACACCGGCTTGAATAAGGACGCCTGGATGGTCGGCGGCACCCCACAGCTTTCCGTGGCTGTGTGGGTTGGTACCGCGGACAACACAACCGCGATCTTCAACGAGTGGGGCGGCAACATGTTCGGCTCCAACACTCCAGCCAGGATCTGGAAGGGCGTGCTGGATGAGGCGCTGCAGAACGAAGAGTTCGAGGCCTTCCCAACCGCCAGCCCGGTCTACTGGGGTGTCAAGCCGTACTCCGGCGGCACCAACCTGGGTGGCCGAGACGCGAGCTACTACTACACGCCAACCACCACGCCACCGTCTGAGGAGGAGCCGACGGAGGACCCGGAGGCACCTGCACCGGGCGAGCCAGTACCTGCACCGGCGCCAGTACCCGCCCCGGCACCGATGCCGCCCCCGCCGCCGATTAGCGACGCGATTAGTGACGCATTGGATAACCTCAACAGCATCTTCCAATAAAGGAGCGAGATGACCGCCACCCAGACCTGGCCGGATCCCACGCACCGCGTCCAGCCCGGGCGTACAGAGCCGCTGGCTAAAGGCTGGGTGGACTACCTCGGAGGACCGATGGGCCGCTACGCGCAAATCGGCCGCGCCCGCTTTTGGACGCCGCTGCGCGCCATCTTCGCCCTGGCCTACGTGTTCCTTACGTTAGGCGGCCTGTCCAAGGCGAACTGCTCTTTAGGCAAGCCGGATGATGACGGCGTGATGCAACTGAACTGGGACGGCAACCGCCAGTTCACGTCCTTTTGCTACAACGACATCGTCCCGCTCTACGGCGCGCGCGGCCTAGACCAGCCCGGCTTTGTCTATGACTACTCCTGGGTTGAGGACGGCCTGACGCGCTACATGGAATACCCGGTGCTGGCCGGCCTGTTCCAGCAGTTCACCGCATTTATCTCCCGCAACACCTACTTTGTAGCCAGCAAGTTTTTGCCCGAGGTGGGCTGGTATTTCTGGATGACGGTGCTGTTTTTGTCCATCATCTGGATCTGCACCGCCCGCATGGTGGCAGAACTGGCCGGCAACCGCATCTGGGACACCCTGCTTGTGGTCGGCTCGCCGCTTTTGATCATGCACGCGTTTACCAACTGGGACATCCCGTCCATCTTCTTCCTGGTCGCAGCCCTTCTGGCGGCGCGCAACAAGAAGTGGTGGCTGGCCGGAATCCTGATCGGCGCCGGCACCTCGTTCAAACTTTGGCCGCTGTTTGTGCTGGGCGCCTACCTGACCATTACCATTCGCAAGCGCAACCTCGTGCCGTTTTGCAAGATGCTCGCCGCCACCGTTGTCACCTGGCTTGTGATCAACGTGCCCGTCTACCTGCGCAACGCGGACGCCTGGGGCGAGTTCAACCGCCTCAACACGGACCGCGGCTGGGAGTGGACCACCATCTACGCGGTGATCTCGCGCACCTTCGGCTGGGCTGGGTTCGACTCCGGCGAGGGCGCACCCGTCATCCTCAACACGGTCACGTTCGTGCTGTTCGCAACAGGCTGCCTGGCCGTGCTGATCATGGGACTCAAGGCCCCGAAAGAACCGCGCGTGGCGGAGCTTTTGTGCCTCATCGTCGGCTTCTTCCTGCTGTTTAACAAGGTGTGGAGCCCCCAGTACTCCATCTGGCTCATCGTCCCAGCGGTGCTCGCGCTGCCGCACTGGAAACTGCTGCTGACGTGGATGACGGTGGACATGATGGTCTGGCCGGTACTGATGTGGCACATGCTTGGCACCGACAACCTGGGCCTGCCGGGCGAAGTGCTCGACATCGTGATCATCTGCCGTGACGCGCTGATCATCACCATCATGGTGCTGGTTGTCCAGCAACTCTTCGGCCGTCGCCCCGACATTGTCGCCCAAGCACACAACGGCCACGACCCGCTGCTTACCCGCCCCACCGACTGGCAGGAGCCCGCCCATGCTTAACGCCACAACCATCGCCGGCATCGTGTCCATCGCGGTGGCCTTCATCCTGTTCCTTGGAGCCTTTTACTTCACGACGCAAAAACGCACCACCCTCGCCATCACCCTGGGCATCGCAGCGTTTCTTTTCATGACAGTCATCCCTGTTACCCTCGCCGTCTTCGGCGCAGCCCCGAACCCCGGCGGGTGACCGTGAGGGCAGGTAGGCGTCGATAAGCAAAAAGCCCCTTTTGGCGGACCCCCGAATCTGGGGTACCCTAGCAAGGTTGCTTGACGCCAAGCGACCCTCCTGCCATCGCCACAAGGGTGATGGCCGAAGAAAACAAAGACCATAGGAGGTGATGAGGTCCGTGCGTCACTACGAAGTAATGATCATCCTCGATCCGCAGCAGGATGAGCGCACCGTCGCCCCGTCCCTGGACAAGTTCCTCGAGAACGTCCGCAAGGATGGCGGCAAGGTGGAAAAGGTTGATGTGTGGGGCAAGCAGCGCCTTGCATACCCGATCAACAAGAAGGAAGAAGGCATCTACGCGGTGCTCAACCTCGAGTGCGAGTCCGACACCGTCGCAGAGCTCGACCGCGTCCTGAGCCTGAACGAGAACGTGCTGCGCACCAAGGTGCTGCGTACAGACAAGTAAGAGCAAAGGAAACGGAAATGGCTCAAGGCGATACTCAAATCACCGTTGTAGGCAACCTCGTTGCAGACCCAGAGCTGCGGTTCATCCCCAGCGGAGCTGCCGTAGCAAACTTCCGCATCGCGTCCACCCCGCGTACATACAACCGGGACACGAACCAGTTCGAAGACGGCGATGCACTGTTTCTGACCTGCAACTGCTGGCGCCAAATGGCAGAGAACGTCGCCGAAACCCTGACCAAAGGCATGCGCGTCATTGTGACGGGCCGCCTGAAGCAGCGCTCCTACCAAACCCGCGAGGGTGAAAACCGCACTGTCTTCGAGGTCGAGGTCGATGAGGTTGGACCGTCCCTGAGGTACGCCACCGCCAAAATTGCCCGGACCACGCGTGAGGGCGGGAACGGAAACTTTGGTGGCCAGCGTCAGAACCAGCAAGCCCCGGCGCAAAACCAGGGCGGGTTCGGGCAGTCCCAGCCGCAGCAGTTTTCGCAGCAGCCGCAGCAACAGCAACAGCAGCAGCCTGCGAATGACCCGTGGAACTCCGCACCGTCGTCCGACTCGTTCGGCGGTATGGATGATGAGCCACCGTTCTAAACACGCTTCTTTTTTACGAAAACCACACTCAAACTTTTCAACCAGAAGGAAGGTTAGGATTCATGAAACTGATCCTCACCGCTGCCGTTGAGAACCTTGGTGAGCCCGGCGATATCGTCGAGGTCAAGGACGGATACGGCCGTAACCTCCTGCTGCCGCGCGGCCTGGCCATCCCGGCTACCCGCGGCGCGGAGAAGCAGATTGCAGACATCAAGCGTGCCCAGGCTGACCGCCAGGTGCGCGACCTGGAGCACGCAAAGGAGCTGCGTGACCAGCTGGACCAGCTGACCGGCGTGAAGGTTGCTGTTCGCACCGCCGAGAACGGTAAGCTGTTCGGCTCCGTCACCCCGGCTGACATCGCTGATGCGGTGAAGGCTGCTGGTGGCCCGTCGCTGGACAAGCGTCGCATCACCGTGCCGAAGGGTCTTGTGAAGAAGACCGGCGGTTTCCAGGTGAAGGTTGCTCTCCACGACGATGTGGAAGGCAAGATTAACTTCGAGGTCGTTGGAGCATAGTTTGCTTGACGACGATTGCGTGAACCACCCATAACGCAATCCACGACAACAGCATTTTGGCCGCGGGGCCCGCTTGTGAGGAGCGGGCCCGGCGGCTTTTTCGTGCCTGGGCGCTGGCTAGAATGACCGGCATGGTGTTTCGTGCTGCGCGTTCCGTTTCGGGCGCTGTTGTCGCTGTTGTTATGGCCGTTGGTTCTGTCTTGGCGGCGCCGGCGGCGTCTGCTTCGGTGGTGGTGCACCCAGGGGATGTGATCCGCATCCAGTACTCGAACGGTGCGCGTTATGGTTGCACGTTGAATTCGGTGGCGCAGCGTGGTGGGGCGCTGTATGGGGTGACGGCGGGGCATTGTTTGGCGCCGATTGGTGGGGCGCGTCCGGTGGCGGTATACGCGGTGGATGGGCGCACGTTGCTCTCGGACCTTCGTGACTCTGGCTATACATACGAGGGCGATAACACCCTGGGCGGTGCGTTGACGGACGTGGCCTGGTTCCGCCTGCCGGGGGACGCGGTGAACGCTTCCGTGGTGCGCGGCGGCTATGTTGACTTGCCGTTTTTTGGTGCGAATCACGCGGTGAGCCAGTTCGCGCAGCGCGTGCACCCGAACCGTGCGGTTGTTTCAAGGCAGCCGGTGACCAGCGTGAAGCAGTGGGACGTGGTGTGCAAAGACGGCGGGCGCACCTCCCGCACCTGCGGGCGCGTGCTCAACGTGAACCCGGATACGGGTGAGATCGCGGTGGCGATCTTGGCGTGGCAGGGTGACTCGGGCGCGCCGGTGTACACGGTGAATCCGGATGGCAGCGTGAACATCATCGGCATCGCCTCGGGTACGGCGTACGGGTTCCTGTTGGCGGTCGATGCGGCGGTGCCGCTGCCGGCGGGCCTGCACTAGCGCTGCAACTGACGCTATGTTTGTTACCCGCGTTCGCATTGACGCCCCGGTGGTGGGCTACGCCGCTGGGCTTCCCGTGGTGCGCCAGCTCGCCCAACGGCCGCTGGAGCTGGCGCAGGTGACCATCCTGACTGGCGACAACGGTGCGGGCAAGTCGACGCTCATCGAAGCGATTGCGATTGCAGCCGGCGCGAACGCGGCGGGTGGTTCCAGGAACGCACGCTTCGAGGCGGCCGACCACTCGCTTTTGCACGAGGCGCTGACACTGACGCGCCGCAAAAACCCTCGCGACGTCTACTTCCTCCGCGGCGAAACCTACCTCACCCTGGCCAACTACCACGCCAGCCTCGGCCCCGACGACGCGCTAGTTGGCCTACCGCAGCGCAGCCACGGCGAGGGCATCATGGACCTCGCGCGCACCCGCCTCGGCCCCGAAACGCTGATCATTCTTGATGAGCCCGAAGATGGCCTCTCCGTCTTCTCCCAACTCGAACTCCTCGGCCGCCTCACGGTGCTTGCCCGCCGCGGCGCCCAAATCCTCATGGCCACCCACTCGCCGGTGCTGCTGGCCATCCCGGAGGCCCGCATCCTTGAGGTTCCCAGCTTGGAGCCTTTGCTTTTCGACGCCTGCGAGCCCCTCACCGCCACCCGCGAATTCATCAACGACCCCGCTGGCACCGCCGCCTACCTCACAAGCCCCGAGTGAGGCTCTAGTCTTTGTAGTTGATGTTTATCACCCGCATCTCCATCGACGCCACGAAGGCTCCCGCGTGGGCCATGGACACGCCCGCGATTGCGCATGTGGCGGAGTTCGGCTTTGACTTCCGTCGGCCAATCACGGTGTTTACCGGCGGCAACGGGGTGGGCAAATCCACGCTGTTGGAGGGGGTCGCCAGGGCGTGGGGGTTTGCGGTTGAGGGTGGGGCGTGGGGCGTCGATAAGCCTGGGGCTCATGACCCGATGTTTGGGGCGCTGACGCTTGCCACTGGGCCGCGGGCGAAGGTTGCCGGGTACTTTTTGCGCGGGGAGACGCACACGGCGATCACGGAGTTTGGCGGGCGCTCGCACGGGGAGTCCGTGCTGGAGGTGACGTCCCGGATGCAGCCGAACGCGCTCTACCTGCTTGATGAGCCCGAATCGGGCCTCTCCGCCATCTCCCAAATGGCGTTACTCGCGCAGCTGCATGCTTTGGGACGCCCAGATACGCAGGTGGTGATGGTGACGCACTCGCCAATCCTGCTGGGTGTGCCGGGCGCGGAGATTGTGGAGGTGGGCGAGCAGGGCATGACCCGCGGCGTGGCCGTGGAGGAGACGATGGCGTTTCGGGCCATGCGCGACTTTCTGGCTGACCCGCACGGCATTGCGGAGTACATGGCCGAGTGGGCCGCGCACGAAGAGTGATTCCACCCCCGCGCCACCCCTGTGAACAATTGTGGATAAGTAGCGCATAAGAATGCCAGCGCAGGCGGCGTGTCGCTGTGTTGAGTGCCGAAAATGGGCTTGTCAAACCTCGTGGTCAGGGGAGTTATCCCCCGTTTGTTCGCTCCGGTGCGGCTTTGCATGTATATAGCTTGAGCTGCGTTGATGTGATGGGTTGCTGTGCGTTTGCAGCGTGATTCCACAAGAATTCCACAGGGTCGGCGAGGTACCTGTGGACAACTCGCACGCAATACGCAAAGTTGTCCACAGGGCCTGTGGATAACTCTGCGTGGGGTAGTGTTTTACACACAGTGAAAGGGGATCATCGTGGCCGCCAACAACAGTTTTGAAGACGACTACGTCTTGCCGCCAGAGCCTGCGGATGACGTGCCGCCGGACTTCTCGGACTTCTCGGATGACGCGGGGTCATCGTCGGGATACCAGCCGCGGAGGGGGTCTTCGCGCTACGAGCGCGGCAGGCAGCATTGGCAGAACTCGCAGAACTCCGAGTACCGCACCCCGCCGCATGATGAGCGCGCGGAACGCTCCGTGCTCGGTGCGATGCTGCTGAACCAGGACGTGGTCATTGACGTGGTGGACAAGCTGCGTTCGGATGACTTCTACTTCCCGGCCAACCAGCTGATCTTCAACGCGATTGTGGATCTGTACTCGGACGCCAGCGAGATCGACGTTTTGATCGTCGCCGGCCGCCTGGACCGCTTCAACCAGCTGGAGCGCGTCGGCGGTGCGCCGTATCTGCACACGTTGATCTCTGAGGTGCCGACGGCGGCCAACGCCCTGTATTACGCCAACATCGTGGAGGAGAAGTCCATCCTCCGCCAGCTGGTCAACGCCGGCACGCACGTGGCCCAGCTTGGGTACGAAGGCGAGGAAGGCATGGAGGTTGAGGCGCTTGTAGACCGCGCGCAGCAGGAAGTCTTCGCCATCACTCGCAACGACGCCGGACAGGACTACCGCGCGCTATCCGAGCTGCTGAAGCCTACTATCGACGAGCTCACGCAAATCGCCGCCGGCGGCGCCCTCGACCAGGGCGTGCCCACCGGTTTCATCGACCTGGACAACCTGACCAACGGCCTGCACGCCGGCCAGATGGTGATCATCGCGGCGCGCCCGGGCGTGGGTAAGTCCACACTGGCGCTGGATTTCATGCGTTCCTGTTCGATTCACCACAACAAGACCAGCGTGATCTTTTCGCTGGAGATGAGCGCTTCTGAGATCATCATGCGTTTGTTGTCGGCGGAGACGGAGATCAAGTTGTCGTCGATGCGTTCGGGCCAGATGGAGGAGCGGGACTGGGAGAAGCTGACCAAGCGTCTCACCGAGATCCAGGACGCCCCGCTGTTTATCGACGACTCCCCAAACCTCACCATGATGGAAATCCGCTCCAAAGCCCGCGCGCTGAAGCGTCAGCACGGCCTGGACCTTGTGGTGCTGGACTACCTGCAGCTGATGAGCTCCGGCAAGAAGGTGGAGTCGCGTCAGCAGGAGGTCTCGGAGTTCTCCCGTCACCTGAAGCTGCTGGCCAAGGAGCTGGAGGTCCCCGTGATCGCGATTTCGCAGCTGAACCGTGGCCCGGAGTCGCGTACGGACAAGAAGCCGCAGCTTGCAGACCTTCGTGAGTCGGGCTCGCTTGAGCAGGACGCCGACATGGTGTTTTTGCTGTACCGCCCGGATTCGCAGGATCGTGACGACGAGCGCGCCGGCGAAGCCGACATCATCGTTGCCAAGCACCGCGGCGGCCCGATTGACACGATCCCGGTGGCGCACCAGCTGCACTACTCGCGCTTTGTCAACATGGCCCACGGCTAAGCCCCGCAAATTTTGCGGAAAACACCGCGCTAATCCCGAAATTGGTGCATTCCGCGGTGTAAAACCCCTAGTGGCAACACGTGCTCCCGGAATTACTGCATCGCATTTCACGCGGGGAGGGAACCGAGCCCGGCTGCACGCAGTCTAAAGAGGTATGAATGAAAAGCCTCACCGCGGGATGGACATACCTGCCGCGAACGCCCTTGTAGACAATGTTGACCCTTCGCGCCCTGGACTCTTTCAGCTGAGCCCCCATTACTGGGTGTCTAACCATGAGCTGCTGTCGCCGGCTTTGGCCACACACGTAGCCGCTTGCAATCCGCAGCGCATCCAGTATCTGGCGCCTGCGCGGCTACGTGCCGCCGCGCATGCTCTTGCACATCCAAATTTTGTGCTTACCGGCTTTGGCGCTTTGGCTCTTTATGGTCTCCCGTTTTTGGTGGAGGGATGCGATATTACGTTCCTAGCTGATGGTTTTTCACGCGCCCAGCGTGCCTCACTTTTGCAGCCAGGTGTAAGACGCGGCTCCATTCCTGGCCCTGATGTGTGGCTGGCGCGCTGCCGAGGGACCCGTGTCCAGGTGGCGTCTCCCGCGCTTGCCACGATGCAGGCGCTGAAGTTAGTAAGAAGAGGCACATCCAGATGGCCCGTGGTCAGTGCCCCCGGAAAGGATGATGCGTTCACCAGGGCAGTTCAGCTTATCGACGCCACACGCCGCCACCTCCACGTCGACCCCACCAAAGTCCTCGCAGCTGGACAGCAACACATTGACATGCTGTGGCTCAGTTCAGTGATTGGCGTGTCATCTGGTTTTGCAGATTCTCCCAAAGAATCAGAGATGAGGTTGATCGCCCAGTTCTTGGCGGATAAACATGGGCTTTTGCTGGAAGAACAGGTAACGATCTGGAAGGAGGGTCGGATTGTTACCACCTTTGACCTTGTCCTCATTGACATGAAGCGGCGACTGACGGTTGGGCTTATGTATGACGGGGCGCATCACTGGGACAAGACGCAGCGAAACAAAGATGCGTCGATTAACTTGGAGGTGACGCTTCAGGGGTGGACGCCGCTGCGGTATTCAGATGAAACGCTGCCGCAGATGTACGGGCAGCTGGATCGATTGTTCCAGGCGAGCGGTGGGGCAGTGCAGTAATTTCCCGAGCACGTGTCACATCTTGGGGAAATAGATCTCGGAATGCAGTGATTTGGGAATCGCTGCATCGCAAGAGACTGAGCGGCTAGATCAGCGGTTGGCCTTTTTGCTCGGGCAGCGAAAAAGCTGCCGCGCACGCAACCCCGAACGCCACTGCGAAGACCCCGAAGACGGCGATTTGGCCGCCGAAGGCAAGCACCGGCGGCACCAGAAGTGGGGCGAGGATGGAGCCGACGCGTCCGAAGGCGGCGCCGGCGCCGGTGCCGGTGGCGCGGATCTCGGTGGGGTAGAGCTCCGGGCCGATGGCGTACAAGGCTCCCCAAGCGCCCAGGTTGAAAAACGACAACAAGCAACCAGCCGCGATGATCTGCCACGGCGCACTTGCCAACCCGTACAGCAGGGCAGACACCGCGGACCCGGCCAAGAACGCGGACAAGGTCACGCGCCGGCCCCACACCTCAATCAACCAGGCGGCCGCTGCGTACCCGGGCAGTTGCGCAAGCGTGATAATCAGCGTGAAGGCAAAGGAACGCACAAGGGTGAAACCCTGCTCCACCAGCAGGGACGGGATCCAGATGAACGCCCCGTAATAGGCAAGGGAGACGCAGAACCAGACGGTCCAGAAGGCGGCGGTGCGGCGTCGTAAAGCAGGGCCCCAAATGCCTCCCTCGATGGGTTCCGCAACTTCTGCAACCACCGGCTCCGCATGGGTGGCTTGGGCCTCGAAGGAGCGCACGATGGCCTCCGCCTCCTCGTGGCGGCCCTTGGACTCCAAGAAGCGCACCGACTCCGGCAGGCCAAGGCGCACGTACAGCGCGTAGAGCGCCGGCACCGCGCCAAGCGCCAGGCCGTAGCGCCACCCGTTGTCGCTGCCAGCCACCACAAACGTGCCAATCAGCGCAGCCATGATCCACCCCAGCGCCCAAAACGCCTCCAGGATCACCACCATGCGCCCGCGCACGCGCCGCGGCGAGAACTCGCTGACCAGTGTGGACGCCACCGGCAACTCGCCACCCAGCCCCAGACCCACGATGAAGCGCAGCACCATCAACGCGCCCACGGACGTGACCAACGCCGACGCGCCCGTGGCCAGCCCATACAGCAGCAGCGTCGCGGCGAACACCTGACGGCGGCCGATCTTGTCGGCCAACAAGCCCGCCAGCGACGCACCCACCGCCATGCCGATGAACCCCACCGACGCAATCCACGACGTGGTGGATTTATCCAGGTCCCAGTGCACGGCAAGCGCGGCGATGATGAAGGACACCAGGCCGATGTCCATGGCGTCAAGGGCCCACCCGATGCCGGAGCCAAACAACAAGCGCTTGTGCTTCGGCGTTACGGGCAGGCGGTCAAGGCGTTGGGTGCGTGTTAGTTCGCTCACCCGCCAAATTGTGCCTTAAAGCCCTTCAACCGTAGTGAATTAGATACAACAAACACGGAAGAGAACGCCATGGCGATGCCCGCCAGCATCGGATCCAGCCACCCAAGCGCCGCCACGGGGATCAGCAGCACGTTGTAGGCGAACGCCCAGAACAGGTTGCCTTTGATGGTGCGCAGGGTGCGTCGTGCCAGGTGGATGGCGTCTACGGCGGATCCCAGAGAGTCGTGCATGAGCGTGATGTCGGAGGCCTCGATGGCCACGTCAGAACCCGCGCCCATGGCCATGCCCAGGTCGGCGGTGGCGAGGGCTGCGGCGTCGTTGACGCCGTCGCCAACCATGGCCACGCGTTTGCCTGCCGACTGCAAGGAGCGCACCACGTCCACCTTGTCCGCGGGCAGGACGCCGGCGGTGACTTCCTCGATGCCCACCTCGCGCGCCACAGCCTCGGCCGCGCCCGCGTTGTCGCCGGTGACCAGGTGCGGGGTCAGCCCCATGCGTTTGAGTTCAGCCACGGCGGCCGCGGAGTCGGCGCGCACGGTGTCGCGCACCGCGATCACGCCGATCGGCTCACCGTCGCGCTCCACGGCAACGGCGGTTGCGCCCTGGGCTTCCGCGGCGTCGAATGCGGCAGCCAGTTCGCCCAGGTCCCTGGTGGGGCGGCCGACGTGGATGCGGTGGCCGTCGATACGCGCAGAGGCTCCGATGCCGGGCTCCGCCACGAAGTCGGTGGCCTCGGCAGGCTGGGTACCTGCGGCGATGGCTTGGGCGATGGGGTGCTCGCTTTGCTTCTCGACGCCCCCCGCCAACCCCCACACCTCATCCTTCTCCCACCCACGTGCCGGGTACACATCGGTGACCTGCATCTGGCCAGAGGTTACGGTGCCGGTTTTGTCCAGCACGATGGTGTCCACGTTGCCAGTGGATTCGAGCGCCTCGGGGCCCTTGATCAGAAGGCCAAGCTCCGCGCCCCGGCCGGTGCCCACCAGGATGGCGGTGGGGGTGGCCAGGCCGAGCGCGCATGGGCAGGCGATGATCAGCACGGCAACCGCCGCAGTAAACGCCTGGGTAACGCCCTGGCCAGCGATCAGGTGGCCAACCAGCGCAAGCAGCGCCACCACGATGACCGTAGGCACGAAGACTTGGGAGATCCTGTCCACCAGTCGCTGCACGGGCGCTTGGGAGGACTGGGCGTCCTTGACCAGCTGCGCCATCTGCGCAAGCGTGGTGTTTTCGCCCACGCGGGTGGCTTCAACCACCAGGCGGCCGGACGTATTCAACGTGGCGCCGGTAACCACGGCGCCCTCGGTGACCTCAACAGGCACGGACTCGCCGGTCAACAGCGACTCATCAATAGCGGAGTTGCCGCTGACCACACGCCCATCCGTGGCCACCTTCTCGCCGGGGCGCACCACGAAGTGATCGCCCACGCGCAGCTCAGCGATGGGAACGCGGACCTCCACGCCGTCACGCAGCACGGCGGCGTCTTTGGCCCCCATGTCCAACAGGTTGCGCAACGCCTCGGAACTTCGCCCCTTTGCGCGGTGCTCAAACCAACGCCCCAGCAGCAGAAACGTGATGACAACGCATACCGTCTCCAAATAAATGTGGTCGCTGCCATCAAAAAATAGCGCCCAAATGGACCACCCGTACGCCGCGGTCGTACCCAGCGTGATCAGGGTGTCCATGGTGAAACTGCCATGGCGCAGATTGGTCAACGTGGCGCGGTGGAACACGCTGCCGGCGCTGAAGTACACCAGCGTCGTCGCAGCAAACGCCGCCCACTGCCAGTTGGCAAACTGCATCGCCGGGATCATGGAGACCAGCATCACCGGCAGCGACACAATTGCGGACCACACGGTGGTGGTCAAGAGGGGGTCGGTGGTGGGGGCGCTGTTGGCGTCGGCAAGCAAAGGCTCCTTGTCCTCAACCACAAACGCGTCATAGCCTGCGCCGCGGACCGTGGAAAGCAGCTGCTCAACATCAACCTTCGACGGGTCATAATCAACCGTGGCGGTCTCGGTGGAGTAATTCACCGCAGCCTCCACGCCGTCGAGTTTGTTCAACTTGCGCTGCACGCGCGACGAGCAGGACGTACACGTCATGCCCGTGACGCCAAGCTCGATGTGCGTCATCGACTAAACCAGCTTGTAGCCGGCCTCTTCCACAGCGGCGGCAACGGCGGCATCATCAAAACCTTCGCCCTCAACCGTCACGGCACCGTTAACATGGTCGGCCTTCACCGCGGTCACGCCCGCGATCTCAGCGATTTCCTCCTGCACGCTCAACTCGCAGTGGCCGCAGGTCATGCCTTCTACCTTGTAATTTTTTGTAGCCATGGCGCCAGTCTACTCATCTTCGAGCGTATAGCCAGCGGTGGCAATTGCCTGCAGAATCTCCTCGCCGGAAAAATCCTCACCGCTGACGGTCAGGCGGCCGTTTTCCAGGTCAACGTCCACGGTGTGGATGCCGCGTACAAGCTGTACTTCATCAATAAGCGAGTCCACCGCAGCCTCAGTCGACGGGCCGGAAATGCTGTAATTCTTCGTCATTATGTTGCACTTTCCCCAGGTAAAGCCCGGCTGGGAATCTCGGGCACGTGTATATGGTTGGAGTAGTTGGCACCATAACAAACCAATGCGAAGGAGTATGCAATGAGCACGATCGATGTAACCGAGGACACGTTTGAGACCACTGTTAGCGAAGGCACCGTGTTTGTTGACGCATGGGCGTCCTGGTGCGGACCGTGCCGCCAGTTCGCCCCGGTGTATGAGAAGGTTTCGGAGGCGCACCCGGACGTGACCTTTGCCAAGCTGGATACGGAGTCCAATCAGGGTCTTGCGGCGGCGCTTGAGATCCAGGCGATCCCGACGTTGATGGCGTTCCGCGACGGTATTTTGGTGTTCCGAAACGCCGGCGCGCTTCCGGAGGCTGCCTTTGCTGACCTGGTTGATCAGGTCAAGGCTTTGGACATGGATGAGGTCCGTCGCCAGATTGAGCAGCAGCAGGCGGGCGAGTAGTTTCCGTACACTCGGTGGGGCATTCTTGCTTATCGACGAAAGGTGTCCCCCATGGCTAACCCATTTACCAAGGGTTGGAAGTACATGATGCAATCGTTTGACTCGAAGATCGACGAAAATGCAGATCCTCGAGTGCAGATTCAGCAGGCGGTTGCACAGGCGAAGAAGAATCATCAGGAGATTTCGCAGCAGGCTGCGTCGATTATCGGCAACCGCAATCAGCTGCAGATGAAGCTGGAGCGTCTGATTAAGTCCCAGGAGGACCTGCAGGCGAAGACACGCACGGCACTCCAGGCGGCCGATAAGGCCACGGGTGCTGGTGACGCGGAGAAGGCGCAGCAGTTCAATGCGACTGCGGAGGTCTTGGCGTCCCAGCTTGTGTCTGTGGAGCAGGAGCTTGAGCAGACGAAGCAGGCGTACGCCTCTGCTGAGCAGGCGGCACGTGAGGCGCAGGCGCACCAGAAGCAGTCGGAGGCGCGCCTCCAGGAGCAGCTGGCGCAGGTGTCGCAGCTGGAGAGCCAGCTGAACCAGGCGAAGATGCAGGAGCAGACCGCCAAGACGATGGACTCCATGCAGCAGTTCGGTGCGGACGATAGCGTGCCCACCCTCGACGGCGTGCGCGACAAGATTGAGCGCCGCTACGCCAACGCGCTGGGTGCGCAGGAGTTGGCGAAGGATTCGATGACGGACCGCATGGCGGAGATCGAGTCCGCTGGTACTGATCTGGCGGCGTCGAGCCGTTTGGAGCAGATCCGCGCGTCCATGGCGGGCGAGCTTGAGGCTGGCTCCGGTTCTGAGGGCGCTTCCGGGAACGTAGCGCCGGAGGCTATCGAGGCGCCGGAGGATGCCGACGTGGCAGACACCGACGTGTCTGACGCGGAGGCGTACCTCAGCGCCGACCCCGACAAGAACTAGCCGCCAAAACTAACCGCTAAAACTCAAAGCGCCGCGGTGGGCACGAACCCCACCCGCGGCGCTTTTTGCTATGCGCGGCTCTGCGACTAGCCGCGGCTAGTCGCGGCGGATGTTGATGAGGACGCCGCGGATGCCGGAATGGAAACCGTCGCGAAGATTCACGCGCTGGGTTTCACTCAGTGTGTATTCGTGCAGCGTTTCGCACGCGAACTGCAGCAACGGGCGGTCAATCTCGGGCGGCAGGCCACCGCCGGAGAGCATGTGTGCCTTGTCGCGCTGCTCCATGGTGGCGGCGTTTTCGAACCACCACGCCGCGTACTGTTGGCCCACGTCGTAGGGGGTTTGGAAGCCTGCGGAGGACCAGACTTCCTCCGGGAGCGGCACGTAGCGCGAGCGCAGCTTCCGGCGCGGCGCCATCATGGACGGCTTCGGCGTGGGCTTTGGGGCCGGCGTCGGCACGTCGGAGGCCTCTGGGTTGCTCAAAGTCTGGTTGCCAGGCTTGTTGGCCTGGTTGGTGGCTTCGACTTCGGCTTCGGTTGGCTCGTCGTCGCAATCCGTGGCGCGCTCGGAGTCATCCGCGCACTCGGCCTGTGCGGGCTCAGCTTGTGCCGGCTCGGCCTGTGCTGGCTCAGTCTGTGCCGGCTCATCCTGCTCGGCCTGCCTGCGGGCTGCCTCGGCGACGATCGCCGGAGAAGGCTCAGGCGCCGCCTCTTCCTCGTCCGGCGCACGCAGCGGGTCGGGGCCCAGGCCGGGCACTGGGGTGGGGCCGTTGTCTTGGTCGACCGGTTCAGCGTCGTTAAGCGGGCGCTCCCTGATGCATGGGGGGAGCGGGCCTTCGAGGACTTGCAGCTGCATGGAGTCGGCGAAGTCCTCGCGTGGGTCGATGATGGTGGTGGTGTCGCAGGCGTGGCGCAGGGCAGAGGACATGGAGTCCCAGCCGAAGCCGTAGAGGTGGACGCGGACGCCCATGTCGCTGGCTTCTTGGACGCCGGGGATCATGTCAGCGTCGCCAGACACGAGCACGAAGTCGCTGAACTGTTCGCGCGTGGCGTTGAGTACTAGGTCTGCGACGAGGCGGGTGTCCACGCCTTTTTGGGTGCGGCGTTCGCCCCATTCGATGAGTTGGCCGGTGCGCAGTTGCACGCCGGCGCAGGAGCGCAGGGACCGTTGGTAGCGGTGTGGCCCGGAGTCGGGGATGCCGTCGTACCAGTATTGGCGGTGGACGGGTTGGTTGAGTTGTTGGGTGATCATGGTCCCGAGGGTTGCTACTACCTCGGGGAGGTCGATTTCTAACTGTGCGCGGGCGCCGATTTCCCACGAGTTGTAAAAGCTCGCAAGCAGGTAAGACGTGTCGACGAACACCAGTGTGCGTTCAAGCATGGCTCCTAAATTCCGATTCTTTTCGTTACTAACTATGAATTGCCCCACCAGTCTGCCTGAAAATGTTGTTTCATGCTTGCGCCTTGGGCGAAAAACTGTTAGATACTTAGTTACTGCAGTAACGAACCAACTAGCCCGGCGGAGGGTCGCATGAATACAGGGAGTGAGCCGCTCTTTGTGCAGGTGGCCCGCTTGGTCGAGGACTTGATTGTGGATGGCTCGTTGCAGCCTGGCGCCCAAGCCCCCTCAACGAACCAGCTCGCACAGTTTCATGAGATCAACCCCGCTACGGCTCGTAAGGGGCTCTCTTTGCTTGTGGACGCTGACGTGCTCCACAAACGCCGCGGCCTCGGCATGTTTGTCAACGAGGGTGCCCGCGAGCGCATCATCCAGCTGCGTCGCGACGCCTTTGCTGGCGAGTTCATTGCCCCGCTGATTGATGAGGCCGTACGCCTGGGCTACTCCCGCACCGACCTGCACGACCTGATTGACCGTGTTGCAGAAAGTAGAGGCATGTATCAATGACAAGGGTTACCGCACGAAATCTTCAGCGCTCCTTTGGCAAAAAGGTGGTGCTCAATGGCGTTGATTTTGACTTAGGCCCCGGTATCCACGGCCTGCTCGGCCGCAATGGTGTGGGCAAATCGACCCTACTGAGCGTGATTGCGGGGCAGTTGAGGCCGGGTGGGGGTGACGTGGGCGTCGATAAGCAAAAGCCCTATGACAACCCCAAGGTGATGGACCGGACTGCGCTGACGGGTGTCGATGTGGAATATCCGGTGTCGTGGAAGCTGCGAGATGTGCTGGCGGCGGCTGCGCTGCGGTACCCGGGGTGGGATCAGTGGCTCGCCGATGAGCTGGTGGAAGATTTTGTCTTTACGGGACATTGCGGGAGCGCTACGGCAACCTTTCGCGTGGTCAGCGCGCGATGACGGGCATTGTGGTGGGGTTGGCCTCGGCGACACCGCTGCTGCTTTTAGACGAGCCCTACGTCGGCCTAGACACCCACAACACGCAGGTGTTTTACCGGCATCTGTTGGCGCAGGCCGATTCTGGCCGGACGATCATCATGGCAACGCACCATATTGAGGACGCCGCACGCATTCTTGATTCCGCCCTGATCTTGGGGCGCGACGGACGCATTTCTGCGCACCTCACACCGGAGGATGCTGATGCTTACCAGGTGGTTCTCGGTGAGACGCGGACGCTGATTCCTTTTGGGGAGCCCGCGCCAGCCGGTACCCGCACGCGCGCAGCTGGTTTTGATGACCTGATTGCAACCCACTTGGAGGCGAGCTAAATGTTCAGGCTCTTCTGGCATCAGTTCAAGGCTGGCCCATGGTGGCGGTTTTTCGTGATGCTGCCGATTTTTGGCACATTTTTCCTCAACATCGCAGACAGTCCGCTGGTTGCGCTCACCCAGCCGGTGATCGCCGCGGTGATTTGGTGGTTGGTGTTTTTGCCTGATGGGGATTTCGTGCAGGCATTCGGGCTAACACGCCAGCAGGCACGTCGCACGTTTATGTTCGGCGCGGTTCCGGCGGTGTTGCTAACAGTGGTGTCGGCGCTCATCTCGCGTCACGACGCAATAGGGATCCTCGGTGCCGGCCTCGGGATACTCACTGTTGTCGCCTTTTTTGAAAACGCACTGCCAAACGGCGAGCCGAGGGCGCGAAATCAGCGCGGTGCTGGCCTTCGCGTTTGGGGAAATTCACTCACGCTCAGCCTGTTTTGGGCGCGCCCGCTTCTGTGGGCCGCAGGTGCCGGCGCACTTGTTGGCCTGCTGTATCCGCTGGGCGGGTATATAGGCAACGAGACGATGCGTGAGCTCGTCGCCGCCGCACCCGTCATCATGCTCTGGTTTGCACTCTTCCAGGAGGCCGGCCTCCTGCCCGCGACCGCCCGTGGTCTGGGCTTAACCAGAAAAGTATGGGCGGGCCAGGTGGTGTTGGTGTCGTTGGGCACGAGCGCCGTTTTCGGCCTGGTTGCCGGGAGCATTTCCTTGCTTATCGACGCCCCGCTAACCCCAATCCTCACCACCACCGCGATCACCGCCTTCGTTTGTTTGGCGTCCCACGCGATCATGCCGAGCTCCGAGTTCTTCGCGATGGTCGTGCCCTTCATCTTCTTCTTCCCAACCCGGCTGATGCTGGATGTTGTGGATCAAGGAGCTATCGCTGAAGAGGGTATGGCGGTGATCGGATTGGCCAGTGTGGTGCTGGTGATCGCGCTGGTGTCCATGGGGTTGTACCTCACGGGCCGCGTATCACTCGCCCCACGCAGCGAGCGATTCTCTGCCGCAGTGGGCGCGAACTAAGAACGTGCAAACTGGGCATTAAACGTGAGGTTATGCGATCAAGAAAGCAGTATCTGACCTGCGGATTTGTGTTGTGTTGTGGGTGTGTGT
>NZ_KV786443.1:0-5037 GCF_001806945.1 Corynebacterium sp. HMSC30G07
GATCGACCGTGTTGAGGTTGAGATCAAGGAGACTCCGAAGACCGATGCTGAGACCTACGATCCGAAGGGCCAGGATCAGAATGTCCCGACTGGTGGTACTCCGGATCCGAAGAAGAACATCGAGAAGGCGGATGATCTTCCGGAACGTACCGAGTTCGAGTACGAGGGTGGTACTCCGGATACCTCGAAGCCGGGCGAGTATGACGTCACCGTCGTTGTGACCTACCCGGATGGCTCGACCGATAAGGTCGACACCAAGGTGATTGTTGGTACTGACGCTGAGCGTTTCGTGCCGAAGTACGACAAGGTCACCGATGTTCCGGTTGATGGTGACAAGGACACCAACGATCCGTTCGGTAAGAAGGCTCCGGTTAAGGACGTTGTCGTAACGCCGACCAAGGAGTCGGATGCGGAGAAGTGGACGTTCACTCCGCAGGATAACGGTGTGATCAATGCCAAGGCTCCTTCGATGAAGGATGTTGCGGAGAAGATTGACACGAAGCTGCCGGAGCTCAAGAGCACTGAGGCTGGCAAGCGTTGGGACAAGTTCGTTGAGGACTTCACTCCGTTTGCTCGTCCGTCCGTTGATGTGAACTTCACCTACAACGATGACTCCACTAACGAGACCACTGCTGGTTTCGATCTGGTTGGTAAGGATGGTAAGTCCTTGCTGGATCCGGATGGGGACTTCGACGGTGACGGCAAGTCTAACCGCGATGAGATCGAGGACGGGACCAACCCAGCTGACAGCGACACCACGCCGCCGACGGTGAATCCGATCAAGCCGGGTGATAAGACCATCTCCGGTAAGGGCGATCGCCCGGGTGAGGACCTCACGGTGACTATCCCGGATGGGAAGGGCGGCACGATTGACATCCCGGTCACGACTGATGAGGACGGCAACTGGAAGGTTGATGTTCCGTCGGATGTTGATCTGAAGACTGGTGACAAGGTTGTCGTTACCGATGGTGCTGGCAACTCTACTGAGGCAAAGGTTGGCATTGACACTGGTAAGTGTGTTGCTACCACCCTTGGTTTCGGTCTGCCGCTGATCGCGTTGCTGCCGATTGGTCTGGCTACCCAGATGGATATCCCGGGTGTCACCCCGATTGCTAATGAGATCTCGGCTCGCCTGGAGCAGGCGAACTCCCAGATTCAGCAGCAGCTGGGTATCTTCAACCCGCAGATGGCTGGTCAGGTTGCTGAGATCAACGCTCGCCTGAAGGAGGTCGGCGGTGACCTGTCCATGGTGGCTGCTGGTATCGCTCTGATTGCCGCAGGTATCTTGGCAGGCACGCTGATTTACGACAACTGCTCGCCGAACGGTGGTTTCAACTCCTCCGTGAAGGATCTGGAGCTGAAGGGTTCTTCCGGTAAGACGCACAAGCTGTCTTCGAAGAAGGACGACCAGAAGAACCAGGAGCAGGCTGGCGAGGAGCCGGCACCTGAGACCGAGGAGAACTAAGTCCTACGGTGTAGCTGCTTGTAGCTGACTGCTAACCCCGGTGTTGTAGGGAATCACATCCCCCACAACACCGGGGTTTCGCATTTCTAAGGCTTGACTGCACAACGCCTATCCATGGGACAGAGCCTGTTCGTAGATGCGTTGAGGCGACGTGGGTGACCCCCGGAAGGGGGTGTTTTGGGCAGGTTAGTCAAATGTGCGAGTGTCTTATGGGTTGGTGACACGTCCCCTTATGGTAGGCGGTGTCATCTACCTGTGATTTGTCTAAAATTCTGGCCTTATGGAAGCGTCTTTTATGGACCATTGGGTCCCCATTGGGGAATCTTTGGAGATTGCTGCAAATTGAATTGGTGCTGGTCAAAAGTTTAGGTATGGCTAAACGTTTCCCTTGTCTAATAGTCTCCCCGAATTGAGCATATAAGTGTGACTGCCTAACCTTGCAATACGTGAGTGAGAGGCGGTTTGGGCCGTAACTCTCCGCTCGACCCTGTGCTCAAAACTGGGTACGGGGATCCTGAACCATTTTCATCCCTGGAGGGGGATATACATGCAAGGCTGGAGGGGGATATACATGCAAGGAAAGAACATCGCTCGTCGCCGTGGCACGTCTGTTGCTGCGGCCGCGTTGTCGTTTGCGTTGGTTGCGCCGTTTGCTCAGCCGGTTGCTGCGCCGCAGTTTGCGGCTGCTGCTTATGCTGGTACTCCGGCGGAGGCTGGCCAGCCTAACGATGCCGGTAATGGTGTTAAGTACCCGGGTAAGAACGCTGACGGCGTCTACCAGTCCGTGGTGGATGAGCAGCGTTATGAATTCACCGATCAGCCGATCAAGGTTGAGGGGGCTATCGATTCCACCGCGCCGGAAGGGACCAACGAGTCCATCGAGGGCTACGTCATTCACCAGCGTGATGGTGACCTTTCGGTCTACCCGGGAACCCGTGATCCGTGGCAGCCGATCCCGATGGCCGGTGTGCGCGTATACGCACAGTGGACTGAAAAGGGTGGCATCACCTCGCCGGTGTACACCACCACCACTCGTGAGGATGGTCGCTACACCATCCACATGAAGCCCTTCAACAATGCCAAGGGCGAGGTAGTGAAGTTTGATGCGGACCCGAACGGTCCGCAGTACGAGAAGATCCGCGTGTGGGTAGATAACCCAGATACGGATAACTTCACCCAGCTGTATGGCTACAACTTCGGCCACATGGGCCCGAACGGCAACACGTACGACACCCCAGGTGGCATGAGCTGGTATGTCGGTTCTGACCGTGTGACCAATGCGCGTTTTGCGTTTGGTGAGAAGACCCGCCATGACATCATGCACCTGGATAAGGCTGATCAGAACCCGGCGGTTGGTAATGGTCCTGGCCAGATTCAAGGCAAGCTGTTCTGGCACCTCTACCACACCCAGGGCGCGTTCACCCCGAACCTGATGAACTTGATGAACGGTGCCGATGTGCCAGCAACCGGCGTCAAGGTCTATGGTTCCTACCTGTCTGATTACGCGGTCAACGAGATTAAGACGAAGGCTGCGATTGATCTTGGGTTTGATGAGATCCGTGGCAGTGGTTGGACGAACCGTAATGAGACTGCGCTGCAGAACTGGATTAAGCGCAAGATTGCTGAAGAGGGCAAGGATAAGTGGATTGCCGAGACTGCCGAGGCGACCGTCGGTAGTGATGGTAAGTACACGCTCCAGTTCAGGGGTACCTTCGGTCGCAACCCGGCCACTACCGTCGATAAGGTTGACCGTGGCTACGACGATGGTGCGTTGCTCTACACGGATTTGGCCCGTGATAATGGCGCTGAAGCGATTTTCCCGGATGGGTCGAAGCACAACGCGTACAGCTTGTTTGGTCAGGTCGCGCCTGCTGCTGATGTTGGTAGCTGGCGTAAGGCTGTAACTGGCCGTGGCATCGATAATATGCCGAAGCATGTGAACTGGAACTGGCTGTTCTTCTCTACGGAGGAGACTGAGGGGCTTGGTCAGTTCACGCCGTTCTACAACAACTCCTTCCTGCCACGTAGTCAGTACGTGTTTAATGGTGCTGGTAAGTGGGCTGGTGGCTTGGTTTATGGCGCGGGCGATCACTACCTGAAGGAAAACCGCCACGTCATCTACTCGGATTACACCGTGTTTGACGTGCTCGACTACGACACCCATGAGCATCCTGCGAAGCCTGGTGATGTGGTGGAGACCAAGACTGGTGGTCTGCCGACGCAGTGGGTTGATGGTATGCAGTACGCGATCGAGTGGGTCGATGGCAATACCGGCAAGGTAGTCAAGACGTACGATGCTGTTGGCGCTGATGCGAACGGAACTATTCCGTCGTGCCAGTTGGATACTGGTGATGAGAATCTGTTCCCGGGGGGAATTACCAAGACGACGACGTTCACGGCGTACCTGTACCCAGTGAATAAGGAAACCGGTGCTCGCGGTCAGGCGATTGCTGCTGATGCATTCACGGTGTTGACTGGCTGGCAGCCGCTGTATGAGAGGACTGAGGCGCCGAAGGCTGGTGAGCAGGTCACCTCTCAAGCTCCGACGTTTGACAACACGGATACTGAGGACGACGTTGAGAAGCTGACTGCTGAAGAGCTGACGGCTAAGGATGCTGATAAGCAGCCGACTCGCTTCAGCGTGGCCGACGGCTTCAAGGCTCCGAAAGGCTACAAGGTCAGCGTTGATCGTCGTACCGGTGAGGTTTCTGTAACCTTCCCGAAGCACGCGCCGTACAAGTCCGAAATTGAGGTGCCGGTTCAGGTTACCTACAAGGACAAGACGACTGCTGTTGGTTCTGCACGTTTTGTGCTGACGTCGAAGCAGGATGCGGACAAGGTTGAGCCGCAGTACGAAGACGGTATCGGCAAGCCTGGTGAGGATGCCAAGGTTCCGGCTCCGGAGTTTAAGGAAGCAGACGACAACGGTGATCCGACTGACAAGTCTGTTGAGCAGCCGCCGGAGGGCGTGGAGTTCCACGAGGGTCTTGTAGACCCAGAGGATTAGAATGCTCGCCCGAAGTACGTTGCTGTCGTAAAGGATGAAGACGGCAACGAGCAGGAAGAGGAAAAGGATCTGCCGAAGGGCAGCGTGACCGTTGACAAGGGAACCGGTGAGGTTTCGGTTAAGGTTCCTGAGGATGCGAAACCGGGCTCTGAGTTCACGGTTCCGGTGAAGGTGACCTACCGGGATGGGTCTGAGGACACCGTTGACGTGACCGTCGAGGTGGAGAAGAACGACAACGAGAAGTTCGAGCCGGAATACCTGGAAGAAAATGGTAAGCCGGGTGAGGACGTCACGGTTGGTGCACCTACGTTCACGGATGATGCGGGCAACCCGGCTGAGAAGCCGGAGAGCACCACATTCAAGAAGGGTGAGGACGCACCTGAGGGCGTGACCGTTAATGAGGATGGTTCTGTGAAGGTGACCATCCCCGAGGGCGCTGAGCCTGGTACCAAGATCGAGGTTCCGGTTGTTGTGACCTACCCGGATGGCTCCGAGGACACCGTCGAAGCTGCGGTCAAGGTTAATGGCCCGAAGACCACGGTTGATTCCTCCAATGTGACCCCGG
>NZ_KV786444.1:0-14823 GCF_001806945.1 Corynebacterium sp. HMSC30G07
CATGTTGCCAAACCGGGGATAGTTGCATTGGCTGCCAGGTGATTGCCAGGTTTGGGGGTTGGGCGGGCGTTCCAAGGCCTGGCCGGGTTGCTGAGAGCGTACCTGAATGCGCGCTCGGGTGCGCCACGGGCGTGCTGCTAGCAGACAATGATTTTGGGCCTACGTTTCCCCAGGTTGATTGTCTCTACTCATCGAGGTTTTTGCGTTGTGTGCTAGTGCCCAGATGAAAACTGGGGCCGTGGGGCATGTTCGAGGGAGCAGGCGAGGGTCAGAGCGTAACGCGGGCGAGATCCTGCTAGACGACTTTCAAATCCAGCCCCCAAACCTCCAGCTCAGGTGTGAATACATTTGGCGGATTTTGCGTTGTCGTCTAGCAGCAAGGAAGCAGTGCGCGGGCTGAAGCGCCTTTCCTCCGGCTAGCCATGCACAAACTCCAGCGGCTCCAGCGCGGGGACACCCCCGAAGCGCCCTTGGAGGTAGCTTTTTCGGAGGTCGGCGTCCTTGCGTGCACCGTCGTAGTCGGAAAGCGCGGTTGCGGAGGTCTGGCCGCGGTGGTCTTTTTCTACGAGCCAGATTTCGTCACGACGCAGCATCTGAGGGTCCATAAGCAGCAGGTCGTGCGTGGTGAAAATCAGCTGCGCCCGGCTGTCCGGCCCGCATGTGTTGAGGAAGCCTCTGATCAGCGCCCTGGATAGCTCGGTGTGAAAGCTACGGTCAAGTTCATCAACCATAAGCACGCCGTGCGTTCCCCCGTCCGCCAGGACGGAAACCAGTTCCAGCAGGCGTGCTGCAGCCTTCGTGCCGTCGGATTCATCGGCCCACTTCAAACGCACGGGCGTGTTCGTGCCGTTAACGTGCTCCAGCGTCATCCGGTAGACCACCAGGTTGCCACCATTCAGCGCTACCCGGAATCGACCGTGTTCATTCTCCGCCTCAATTGGGGCCGGGTACTGCTCGAGTGCTTGCCGGTATTCGCGCAAAAGTTCAGCGCTCACACCCATTGCGGAGGGTTCCACTTCCTCTGCATGGACGCCGGCAATGCCAGCGTCGATCTGCGTGATGGCTTCCTGCCAGTCCCCAACACCGAACTGCTCCGACGCTACATCCACTGCGCCCGCCGGCACTACCAGCACTGTCTTGAGGAACTCGCTCACTGCCAGCAGCGGTTCGAGCTTTTGCTTATCAACGTCCCCGCCAAAGTTCACCTCCGCCACATACGAAGCCAACGGCACCTTTGTCGGTACCGCTTCAAGCAGCGTCCTCACCTTTTCCGCCGCCTTTTCCGCAGCGTCATCTTGCGAATCAAGATATGGGAACGCAAACACGCCCCTCTCCCGGACGAATATCTCTTGGTCTGTACGAGAAAGCAGCTTGGTCAGGTATTCCTCAACCACAGAGTTCGAGTCATAACAAAGGATGTACTCGTACATCATTCCGCCCCATTCAAAGAGCAGCTCAAACGTTGTTGGCTGCTGAGAGGCGGAGCGATCCAAAGCAAAAGGATCGTACGGCATAGATTCGTTCGGGCGCGGCGGATTCGAAATCAATTCCTTCAGCGTTTGCATCGCTTTGAGGAAGTTAGACTTCCCCGCAGCATTCGCACCAAAGAGGCCCGCTATGGGATTGACTGTCTTCTTGTAACGCTGCACCAATACTGGATTTCGATCACGTAAGTGCTGCTCACGGGTAGCGACCATGTTCAGCGAGGCAGGCTGATAGATGGAGCGGAAGTTCGCAACCGTGAAGTCTAGAAGCATGCACCCATCATAATTCGCTTCATGAAAGATGCAATAGTTCTGCATCTTTCGATTCTTGCATGTTTGCGTCGCCAGTCCTGACGTTGCGAGGTCCTTTGAGTCGGGGTACTGGGCCAGGTCGGGGTGCTGGGGGAGCTTTTTGAAATTGCGGCAGCATGTTGCCAAACCGGGGATAGTTGCATTGGCTGACAGGTGATTGCCAGGTTGATAGCGATTACAGCAGATCACCCCGGTGGACTTTCGGCTCCAAATCGTATCCAAGCGCGGATAACACGGTGATCACCTTGCCTACTTCAGCAGTTGGTTTACCCTTTTCAAGCTCACGCAGGAAACGGTCCGACACTCCCGCAAGGTCCGCAAGATCTACCTGCGTCAGGCCGATGCGCTTGCGCTGAGCCCGAACAAAAGCCCCAAGCTCGCCGACGTCCATGCGGAGTCTCCTCTCTGCTTGGCCCTGCTTGCTAACGGAACGAGCGCACCGATTCTAGCTCGTTTTGGGCGCGTTGGGTTCTAGATTCCATGGTATCGGTGCGTACGTTCCGAATAGTGAGGGCTTTGGGTTTCAGGGTTTCTGTGAGCCGGGGTACTGGGAGAGCTTTTTGAATTGCGGCAGCATGTTGCCAAACCGGGGATAGTCGCATTGGTAGACAGGTGATTGCCAGGTTTGCAGGTTGGACACGGGCTGCCCGGCGTGCGCCACTAGCAGACAATGGTTTTGGGCTTGCGTTTGTGCAGGTCAGTTGTCTTTACCCATCGCGGTTTTTGCGTTGTGTGCTAGTGGCCAAATGAAAACTGGACTTACAGGCACCAGCGATGCTGGCACGAAGACACAAACCACCAAACTTATGGCCTTAAGTTTGGTGGTTGGGCGGAAAGGGCGAAGATCTTCGGTTGGGGCTTAGGCGACCCAGTTGAGGCAGAAGACGATCCAGGGGAGCGCGACGACGTCGATAAGCACAGCACCCGAAAGTGGAACCACCACCATCGCAACCTTGGACTGCAAACCATGCTTGCGGCCAACCGCATCCATGTTGGCCACCGCGTTGGGGGTGCCGCCGAGGCCGTGGCCCATCATGCCGCCGCAGATCACGGCGGCGTCGTAGTTCTTGCCAAGAATGCGGAACACAACCAGCGCCACAAACGCCACAAGCACAACTACCTGGACCAACAAGATGACCAGCAGCGGCAGGGCGAGATCATAAAGATCCCAAATCTTCAGACTCATCATGGCCTGAGTAAGGAAGAAGCCCAGCGACACATCTGAAATCAGCTTCAGCGTCTTGCCGTGGATTTCCACCCAGCCGGCGGCGTCGTTGATGTTGCGAAGAATGATCGCGATCAACATCGCACCGACGTATCCCGGCAGCGAATACCCCGTCCACTCGCCGAAAAGCTTGCCCAGGTACACACCGATGACCACAACCACGCCGATCACAGCAGCGGTAGCAACCACCGAGCCCTCGTTGACCTCGGACGTGTTGTCCACGCCGCGCTCCTGCACATCACCGATATCTCGCGTTTCAACGGCCAGCCTGTTCCGCTTAATCAACCACGTGGCCAGCGGACCGCCAATCAGCGAGCCCGCGATCAGGCCAAACGTTGCCGCAGCAATCGCTACCGCAGTCGCGCCCTGGGCGCCGAGCTCTTCAGCCGTTGGACCAAACGCTGCCGCCGCGCCGTGTCCACCCTCAAGCGATACCGCACCAGCCATGACGCCCAGCAACTCGTTGATCCCTAGCGCTTTTGCCAAACCGATGCCGACGAGGTTCTGGAAAATTGCCACAGTCCAGCACGCAACCAGGTACACCACAAGGACTCGGCCGCCGGTTCTGATCAGGCTTAGCGACGCACCGAGACCGATCGTGGTGAAGAATGCCAACATCGCAGGGGATTGGAGGGTGGTATCAATCGTGAGTTCGATCGAGCCCCACTCACGCAATGCCAACACAACGAGCGCGAACAGGAAGCCGCCAACCACAGGCCCCGGGATTGCGAACCTGCTGAAGATTCTCCAGCTCCTCGCAGCCCACGCGCCAAACAACAACAGCAAGAGCGTCAACGCTACTGAGCTCACCAGACCAACTTCGATCTGCATGCGTCACCTTCTTTCTCTAGGTCCTTCTTTGGGTCCTTCTTTGCGGCTTTCGCCTTGAACAGGCTCACCTTACGTTCCATACGAGGCGTGGGCCACATCAGCGTGTTGGTCCGAGGCTTTCACGGGTTGTGTGGCGCTGGGGGAGTTGTATGCCTGGAGGAGCTTTTTTGAATTGCGGCAGCATGTTGCCAAACCGGGGATAGTTGCATTGACTGACAGGTGCGCCTCGGGTGCGCCACTAGCAGACAATGATTTTGGCCCCGCGTTTCCCCAGGTCGATTGTCTCTACTCATCGCAGTTTTTGGGTTGTGTGCTAGTGGCCAGACGAAAACTGGACCCACAGGCGCAAGCGATGCTGGAGCCAAGATCATTGAAAGCTATTTTGCTGCTTTGGGTGAGGATGGCGTGCAAACGTCATGCGATGACACTCATGAAGAAGAAGTAGCGAAGCCGGAAGCGTTATCGGACTTCTTGTCATCGGAGCTACCATCCTTGGGCTCTACGGGTTCTTCAGCCCGTACAACCCCAACGGCGCTTTCGCGAACGCGGCGCGATAGTTGCGTGTAACTGTTTAGGGCGCAGGTGCGTGGGCTGCTTTAACACTTTTTAACACTTTATTGCCACTTTGTTTTTACACTTTGACGCTTTGTCTACCTGCAGCTTTTCCACTTTGCAACTTGCTAAATAGGTAGTTTTGCAAGTTTAAGTTGCACTTTTGCCGACCACTTTTGCACTTTTGCACTTTGCTGCACTTTGCCCAGTTTTGCAGGTTTGGTTTTTCAGTTAATAAGGGTTCGGTGGAGCTGTTGCGGGGCCGCGGCAGCTCTGCAGCATGCGAGTTAACGCTTGATGCGGGTGGCACCTCGAAGCAATTGCGGCGAATATCTGCCAAACCGGGGATAGTTGCCGCAATGGGCCCGAAACTGTGAGCCCGCTGCCAGCCGTGGCAGATATCCCCGAATTGGCAACATGCTGCCGCAATCCGAAAAAGCACTACCCGAGGTCCTGAAGGCCTGGGCCGGGTCCGGGATCCGCGATCTACCCAAGGTGCATTAGCACTGCGCGGCAAATAGGATCGGCGTATGGCTCTTCAGGCACGGGCGCTGACATTTAAGCGTCAGAAAGAACAGTCGGCGGCGGTGCGCCTCTTGCACGCCGACAACGCGCCCGTAGTCCTCGCCATGATCGCGGAGTACTTCCCGCGCGGCGCCGAGCCAAGACCCGCCGGGGAAGTGTACGAGCTGATGGCGGCCGACTTTGCACTGCTGCGCGACACGTTTGATCTGCCGAAGAGTCCGCAGTCATATTGCAACGACTGGGTAAAAGCGGGCTGGCTCGTTCGAAAATCTGGCACTCAGGTCACGGGTGAGACGCTGGAGCCGAGCGAGGACGGCCTGGTTGCGCTGCAGATGATGGATCGGGTTGGGGGTCCGTATTCGGCGGTGACGGCGAGTAGGGTGGCGTCGATAAGCAATGCCCTCCAAGACCTGGCAAGGGACACAGACCCGGACATTTCAACGCGCCTGAAGCACCTGCGGAGGCAGCGTGAACGGGTGGACGAAATGATTGCAGATGTGGAGCGCGGCGTGTTTGAGCTGCCTTCGGATGCGAGTGTGCAGGAGCGGGTGGGCGATATTTTGGGCATGGCCTCTGCAATCCCGAGTGATTTTGCGCGTGTGCGGCATCAGTTGGAGGTGCTGAATCTGGATTTGCGCAGGCAGTTGCTGGACCCGGAGGGCAGTCGCGGTGATGTGCTAGCGGAGATTTTCGCGGGCGTGGACGTGATTTCGGAGTCGGATGCGGGGCGCAGCTTCAACGGGTTTTATCGGCTGGTTGTGGATTCGGAGCATGGCGCGTGGGTGGAGTCATGGATTGGGGAGATTCTTCAGCGGGTTGGTCCGGAGGTGATGGATTCCAAAACCCGTTCGCAGTTTAGGAATCTGTTCCGCAATCTTGAAGACGCTGGTTATGAGGTCAACCGCATGATGACCCGCCTTGCGCGCAATTTGCGTAATTATGTTTCCAGTGAGCAGTTTGCTGAGGATCGTCGGATGATTGAGCTGTTGCGCGATACGCGCAGGCTTGCGGCGGAGGCGGCGGAGGCTGAGGAGTTGTCGCCAACCAAGCGGATGGAAACGCCGTTGCAGCGTATTGGTATGGCGGTCAGTTCTGTTGCACAGATGAAGCTGGCGGATCCGGGGGCGGAGGTGATTACGTCGGATGTGGAGCGTTTTGAGGCCAGCGAGGGGGATGCAGAGGCGTTGCTTGAGCTGGTGCGTGAGTCTGAGATTGATCTTGAGGAGCTGTCTGCCGCTGTTGCTGATGCGGTTGCTGAGCTAGGCAAACCTTCTATTGCGGATGTATTGGAGCACCATCCGGCGACGCAGGGTTTGGCCTCGGTTGTGGGTTTGGTTTATTTGGCCATGCGGTTCGGGGTGCAGCTTGATGGCAGGGAATCGGTTCGTTTTGAGGAGGACGATGGGGCAGTTCGCTTAGCGACGTTGCCTCTGTTCACCTTCGACACCACATCAGTGGAGGAAATGCGATGACGGAAGCACTGTGGAGTGGAGATACGGGGACGTTATCGTATGAGTCCCGGCGCGCGTTGGTGGATTTGTTGAAGGGTCCGCTGATTAGCGCGGACCGCAAGAAGGACACGTGGAACGCCATTTTGAGCGACAAGGAGGCGTTGCGCAGCTGGCTGCATGACGTGTTTTTGGAGCTGGTGATTGATGAGGAAGCCGGCATTGCGTTTACCCGCCACGTTCGCCCCGACAACGACGACGTGCACGTCCCGCCGGTGTTGCGTACGGATTCCTTGACGCACCTGCAGACGGCGGTTTTGCTGCAGCTTCGCCACGAACTGGGTATGAGTACGCCGGGGGAGCGCGTGGTGGTTGGTGAAGATGAGCTCTACACGGCGATCGGGTATGTCCGGGCGGTGGATAACCGTGATGAGGCTGGGTTTAAGCGTCGTTTTGATGCGGCGATCAACGCCATCAAGAACAAGTACAGCCTGCTCACGGAGACAGAAACGGAAGGGCGCTACGTGGTCTCCCCAGTTCTTCGCCACATTTTTGATGCGGATACGGTGTACGCGCTGCGCGAGGAGTACCTACGGCTAGCTGGAGCCAACGCTGGCAATGAACCCGAGGGAGAAGAGCAGTGACCGAACAATTCAAGTTGGCACGAGTTCAGCTTGTGAACTGGGGAACGTTCCACGGCTACTTTGACATCCCGGTAGGCCAGAAGGGCTTTTTGATCACGGGTGCGTCGGGCTCGGGGAAGTCCACCTTGATCGACGCGTTTTCGACCATCCTGGTTCCTCAGTCCAAGATCCGTTACAACGCGGCGGCGCAGCAGGACACCATGCGCGACAAGGGCCGTAGCAGGGTGTCGTACATTCGTGGCGCGTGGCGCAGGAGCGAGGACCCCACTACTGGTGAGATCCGCAGTCAGTACCTGCGCGAAGGTGCAACCGCGACGGTGGTTGCAATGACGTATCACAGCCCAAGCGAGACGTATACGTTGGTGGCAATTTTTCGTCTCAACGCAGGGCAAAACTCCGAGGCCCAGGTGCGGACGCTTTACGGCATCTTCCCGGACGAGGTGGACGTTGATGCGTTCATGCCGCACCTGGTGAACTCGCTGGATAAGCGCAAGCTTGAGCAGAAGTTCAAGACGCCGAGCAACGGCGTCACGTTTACAGATCAGTATTCGGTATTCGCCAACCGTTTCCGTGCGCGCCTGGGCATTGATAGTGAAGACGCCCAGATGTTGCTGCACCGTACGCAGTCGGCGAAGTCTTTGAGCAGTATGGATGAGCTGTTTCGTGATTACATGCTGGAGCAGCCCATCACGTTCGACCTGGCCAGGGAGGCGGTGGCTACGCATGGTGATCTGCGCTATGCCTACGAGCGTCTGGAAGATCTGAACCGCCAGATTGAGGCGTTGGCGCCATTGCCGGGGTTGCAGGCGTCGTTAGAAGAGGCGCAGGCTACGCGCGGGCACGCGGAGGCGCTGGCGGCAGCGTTGCCGTCTGTACGCAGGGCGATTGAGGCTGCCGAGCTTCGCGACGCCATCACGACCCACCAAGCCCAACGCGAAGCTGTCAAGGTGCAAGAAAGCTCACTTACCCAGCGCAAACAAGCACAACAGGAGGCGGTGCAGCGCGCATACGCCAAGTTGGAGGGGCGCACAGGCGACGCTGTGACGCCGCTTCGCCAGCGCATCCAACGGGAGGAGCAAGAGCTTGCAACGCGCACAGCGAAGGCGAAAGAGCTGCAGCAGATACTGGACGTGGACGAGCTAACCACGGAAACCTTTGCGGAACTCAAAGCGCAAGCTCGCCGTGAGATTGAAGAGGCACCCGCAGAACGCGAGCTACTGGACGCAACGTGGTCCGACGCCCGCGCACAGAAACAGCAGTGCGAGCAGCAGGAGCGCGCAATCCAGCAGGAGCTTGAGGGCTTAAGTGCGCGTTCCAGCAACATCGACCAGGGATTCATTGATCTGCGCGCGCAGATGTGCGCGGACATCAACCTGACAACGCAGGAGCTGCCCTTTGTGGGTGAGCTGATAGACGTGTTGAAGCAGGAGGAGGAGTGGGAGCCGGTGATCCAGCGCCTGTTGTCCAACTTTGCCATCACGCTGCTGGTGCCGGAGGAGCATGAGCGCGCGGTGAACAGTTGGGTCAATAGCCGCCGGCTTGGCCGCAGGTTGGAGTACCGCACGGTGCCGACTGGTGCGGCGCCACCAAGACGGCCAAAGAACTCAGCCAGCTTGTTTCACAAAGTCGCGGTGGTGGACAGTCCAATGCGGCCCTGGTTGGAACAGATGCTGGCCAGCACGTTTGATTACGCCTTGGTGCGCACCGTTGAGGAACTTGAGCAGCAGACGCAGCGCGCGGCAACTATCGACGGTTTGGAGCGCAACGTCCGCGACCGCACAAGGTCCACCCGCTACATCAAGGACGATCGCCGCCCACTTGGGCAGCATCGTGATTACCGTTTGGGCTCCTCCAACAACAAGAAGGTGGAGTTGCTACGTACCTCGTTGAAAGAGGCGCACCAGGCAACAACTGCTGCCCACAACCTGGAGCGGGATCTGCAGCGAAAGCGCGAGAGCTTGCGACATCGTCTGGATCAGGTGAAGGTGATTGCTTCGACGGGGTGGGATGAGGTGGATTACGTGGGCGTCGAGAAGCAACTGGCTCAACTGCGAGCTGAGCTGGAGCTTGCGACCTCCTCACCCGAGGTGCGCGAGCTGAGCCGTGCCTACGAGGACGCGTGTGACAGCCTGCAGGCCACCGAGGAGGAGCTGCGTGAGGTGCAGCGGCAGATCACCGTCGCGGAGACCAGCATTGCCGCAGATCAGGCGCGGCTGGCGGAGGTTGAGCGCGCCAGCGTTGCGGTGGACCAGGCGCTGTTTGATGAGCTGGAGGCCAAGCTGAAAAGCCGCAAGCGGCGGCTTACGCGCGAGAACATCGGTTCGCTTGCAGACGAGGTGCAGTCCGAACTCGACGCCACCATCAAACACAACGCACAAGTGATCACCAGTGCAAACACAAAGATTGGCAACATTTTGACCAGCTACCTGGCCGGGTGGCCCTCTGAATCGGCGGAGCTGCGTGCCGAGCCGGAGTTTGCGGGTGAGGCCATCAACCGCCTGGAAGCGCTCCGTGCGGACCGCCTGCCGGAGTTCCGCGGCCGGTTCCTGGAGCTGCTCAACGGCCAATCCGTCATGCACCTCAGCCACATCTCCACGCAGCTCGCGCGGGCGAAGGGTGACATTGAAACCAACCTGGGCCCGATCAATGCTTCGCTGATGCGCTCGAAATACACCCCCGAGGGCGGCGGGAGGTATCTGCAGATTGAGGTACGCGACAACCGCGGGCCTGAAGTTCGCGAATTCCAGCAAGACCTGCGCGAAGCCACCGCCGGCAGTTTGAGCGCAGCCGACGAAACCGAAGCGATTGCGCGCTACCATCGGCTGGCGAAAATCATGGACCGCCTCGCCTCCTCGGAGCGTGCCGATACCCGCTGGCGCAACCTCGTCCTGGACACCCGCCGCCACGTGAAGTTTGTGGGCAACGAAATTGATGCCGACGGTGAGGTGTACAACACCCACGTTGATTCCGCGTCGCTCTCCGGCGGGCAGGCGCAGAAACTTATGTTCTTCTGCCTGGCTGCGGCGCTGCGCTACCGCCTCGCCGGGGTGGATGCGGACGTTCCCACATACGCCACCGTTGTGCTTGATGAGGCCTTCGATCGCGCCGACCCCACCTTTACCCGCACCGCTATGGACGTGTTCACCCGCTTCGGTTTCCACATGATTCTGGCGACTCCGATGAAGCTGATCAAGACACTATCGCCCTATGTGGACGGCACGATTGTGGTCAACTACGCCGAAACGCCACAGGCGCGCTCCACGTTCGAATTCATTGACACTCACGGTGGTTAGCAGGTTGGTCAGTTTCTGATGCGTTTACCCGACCAGCTTCCGTTGCGCCTTGACATTGAGCGTGCGCTTTTGGGTTCGGCGCTGCCCGAGTCGATCCCGCTGCACCCGCCAACCGCGAAGAAAGTGCTAGCGGAGCCCTTAGTGGCAACCGAGTTCGTTCGCGCCTGGCAGGCGTACGAGCCTCAGACGGAGGTGGAGTGGGTTACTCGCCACTGGGCGCACCTAGGCCAGCAGCGGGTCCCGGCGCGTGTGCATATTGGCAGTTGGGAGCGGGTTGCGGAGCTCACCGGGCAGGCCTCTACGTTGGCGTTGGCGCGCTCCCGGTTTGCTGAACTTGTGGGATTGTTCCCGTGTTCGCCGGGCTTCCCCGGCTTTCGTGCGACCGTTGCGCGCACTCACTCCACTTGGCTGTCGCTGGACAATTTGGACTTCACCCGCCTTACCAACACTCTGACCTGGATGTATACGCACCCCGCTTCCGGTCTGCGCCCGCGCGCCGTGCCCGTTGAAGGCGTTGACACCAAATGGGTCGAGAGCCACCAGAGCCTCCTGTTGCGTTTGCTCAAGCCGCTCGGTCTGGCCACTTTGGGCCTTTCGCTTACCGACGCCACCCTCCGCCTCCGCTTCCTCGACCCCTCTTTGGCCCCCGCACCGGATCTTCTTGACATCGCAGTTCCGTTCAACGCCTTGCCGCTTCCTTTGGGCCTGACGGTTGTGATTGTGGAGAACAAAGAGACGTTCCTTGCGCTGCCGCAAGCGCCTGTTGGTTCTAACGCCGTGTTGGTGTTCGGCGCGGGCTACAGCGGAGCGCAATTAGCTTCCCTTGACTGGGTCCGCGGCGGCAAGGTGCTGTACTGGGGCGATGCGGATGCGGATGGCTACGCCATTCTGAACGCACTGCGCAGCCACATGGGTGCTGGCGTTGCTGGTGCTGCTGGTGCTGCTGGTGCTGGTTTCGGGCAGGTAGAGAGCGTTGCGATGGATAGCGCTACCGTTGCGAAGTTTCTGCACCTGTCAGTTGATGATCCCGGCGACGCCACCCGACACCTACCTTTCCTTACCGAGGAGGAAGAAAACGCGCGACGGCTCCTGATCACGCGCGGTAATCGGAGGCTTGAGCAGGAGCGAGTGTCGCTGGACTGGGCGCTCGCGCAGGAAGCCTTCGCTGGGATCTGGGGTTGAGGTCGGCTGCCGTTTTGGGCTGTGTGGTGCTGGGGGCCGGGGTGCTGGAGGAGCTTTTTGGAATTGTGGCAGCATGTTGCCAAACCGGGGATAGTTGCATTGGCTGACAGGTGATTGTCAGGTTCGGGGACTAAGCGGGAGATCCTGGATCGGGCCGGGCTACTGGGAGCGGATCTGGGTGTGTGCCTCGGACGCATCCCTGGGTGCGCCACTAGCAGACAATGATTTTGGGCCGGCGTTTGTACAGGTCGATTGTCTCTACTCACCGCGATTTTTGCGTTGTGTGCTAGTGCGCCAGATGACAACTGGGAGCATGGGCAGGTTCAAGGTCGCGAGTGATGCTCACGAGAAGGCACAAACAACCACATTTATGGCCGTAAGTTTGGCGGTTTGCCGGAAAGGGCGAAGACCTTTGGAATCTATTTCCCTGTTTTGCAGAGGGTGGCGTCCGAGCGTCATACGATGTCACTCATGAAAAAGAAGACTGACGCCAGCAGCGAAGCCGGAAGCGTCATCGGACTTCTTGTCATCGGCGCTATCCTCCTCGGACTGTATGGGTTCTTCAGCCCGTACAACCCCAACGGTGCGTTGGCGAACGCTGCACGGTAGTTGCTTGTAGCTGTTTAGAGTGCAGATGCGTGAGCTGCTTTAACACTTTTTAGCACTTTATTGCCACTTTGTGTTTACACTTTACAACCTTGCCTACCTGCATCTTTTCCACTTTTAAACTTGCCAAATAGGCAATTTTGCAAGTTTAAGTTGCACTTTGCGCGCTAACTTTTGCACTTTTCCTAGCTTTGCAGTTTCGGTTTTGCAGTTTGCGGTTAATGCTAGGCCCTGTCATCGGGTAGGCCTACGGGGCAACGGAGGTGCGGGTTAGCGCTTGATGCGGGTGGTTCCTCAAAGCAATTGCGGCGAATATCTGCCAAACCGGGGATAGTTGCCGCAATGGGCCCGAAACTGTGAGCCCGCTGCCAGCCGTGGCAGCTATCCCCGGTTTGGCAACATGCTGCCGCAATCCAAAAAAGCTCTACCCGAGGTCCGAGGAATCAGAACCATGCTTTCCAGAGTGTGGTTGTGTCAAATAGGCATTCGCCCTGTGCGGTGAACTGCTGAGGTTTGCGGGAGGTGTGTCAGTGTCTTTCCACAATGGCCGATAACGGCCATACTTAGCGACTATCGTTTATGGAGAATGCACGACAAGTGAATGGCACCGGCTGTAAGGGGGAGTTTATTTGCAAAACGATACACCGAGACCAGCGATAGTTTCGGTTACAAAGACTGCGAATACCGGAACCCGTCCATTCCTTGCTCTTACAGATTCCGGAGACTACTACTGGTGCAAGCAACTGCATAACGATCATGGACCACAATCCACAATTAATGAGGTCGTTTGCTCAGTAATCGGAGATGCCTTAGGAGCACCAGTCGCGCCTTGGTCACTCATTGATGTTCCGCCTGAACTTGTAGGAACGCCTACCCCGCCTGGGCAGGCTGGCGTAACCAACATAGTTCAAAGCTTGCCGGTTTTTGGGTCGAAGCTATTTCACTTCGCGGACATTTGGGATGCTTCCGAAAAAATTCGTTTCACACGTCGAGACGGCAATGAGGAGAGGATTCCCCGACTGATTGCCTTGTGGATACTCTGCAACGCCAAAGACCTGCAGGTTATTCATGACACCTCAGATGACATGCGTATTTATTCCGTCGACCACGGGATGTGGTTCGGGTCCGACGAGTCTTTGTGGGTATTAGCCCCGTCATCAGAGCTCTATGGGCGAACCGAGATTGGCCACCCTCAACAAGCTATCCCCAAACATTTCTGGTGTGAAGCATTGGATGCGGTTGCCTCGTTGAGTCCGGATCTCAAAGTGGACGTTCTGTGTGCAATTCCTGAAGAATGGGAGGTCCCACACCATCAGGTAGAAATTTTGGTGCAATACTGCTTAGACCGCCGTGAGTACACCATCGAGCGGCTTCGGCAAGAGATGCTGCACGTTTGAAGGAGGTGCTATGAAATTCCGCTACTGGACGCTGACTCTCCAGCATGACCCGTCGTTATTAGACCGGCAGGGGATCGGCGTTGTTGCAGAGGGCGAAGACGGCGCCTCAGCGGCGCGAATCATTTCAACCGGCGACCTCCGCACCAACGGCATGTCAGACGCAGCCAAAACGGCAGCACGTACAGTTCTGGATACGCTTCGCGAAGAATTGACCCCCCTCGTTTCTGATCAGCCAATTCTCCAGTTCGGACCTAGCACGGAGATCCGCACTTTCCTGAACACCGCAAATCAGCGTTGGAATAACTTTGTGGAGGTTCAAAGTGATCGCACTTTGGCCGTCGATATGGAGCTCGGCGAAGTCGTTGACTACTTGTTCAGCATGTATATCCGCAGCACACCTGCGTCCCACAAGACTCCGCAGCAAAGACTCCAAGAAAAAGTGTGGCGCGCATACGAAGGCGTTCCACAGGTCGCTGCCTTGCTGCGTCGCCAACCGACCACAACGTTTGCTGGTGTGAACGTCCGAACGGATCTTGCTCTGATTGATGACAACGAGGTTAAAGAGCTGGTCCGAACCGTTCCGTTCAACATCGATCCTGACCCGAGGCGGCTCCAAGGCGTAGACGCCTGGACCATGCGAGTGTTCAACCTACGGAAGAACGGTGGCCAACTCGACTCCCGGGGCGAGTCCATCACGCTTCCGAACAACGTTCCCGTTTCAGTCATCTATGCACCGCCCAATACACGAGAACAATACGAAACCTTTGACCTGATCACTCAAAACTGGTCGGATTTTCAGATCGAATCCGTCTCTGCCCTTCATGCAAAAGAGCATGTGTTGGCGTTGGCTGAACGCATTTAGCACTTGATTTAGCACTTGATGTGGGTGGGGGTTTTGCCGCGGGCGATTTCGTCGATAAGCAAGTCCATCCTGCGGATCTTTTGCATCAACGCATCTTCCACCTCCTGGACCCGCACGCCACACACCGTGCCCGTGATCAGGTCCGTGTTGGGGTGGAGGGAGATCTGGCTGAAGAAGTCTCGTAGCGACAAGTCATGGGCGGCCTCCAGCCCGTCCGAATCGAGGCCGGTGAACCACCCGAGGATGTCATCCAGCTCCTCGCGCGTGTGGCCTTTGCGCTCCACTTTGGCCAGGTAGTTGGCGTAAATGTCGCCGAAGCGGTAGTTGAATACGCGCTCAAGTTTCGCCTGCTCGTCCATGGGTGTGCTCCTTGGTTGGTGTCGGTGGTGTGGCCGCTTTCGTGGTTGGTGCCATCTATACCGCAGAGCGATTGCGGCGAATATCTGCCAAACCGGGGATAGT
>NZ_KV786444.1:14843-23499 GCF_001806945.1 Corynebacterium sp. HMSC30G07
GGTTTGGCAACATGCTGCCGCAATTCAAAAAAGCACTACCCGTGGTCCGGAGGCCAGAGTCCGGAGACCTAGGCCAGAGTCCGAGGTCCAAAGGTCTCCCATGCCCTACGGCAAAAACCGACCTCTGCGGGTGCCCAACGACACCCAAGGTCACTCAACGAATCCCACAGTCACTCCACACGCCAGCTCGCGAGTTTTGCCACCGGCATAGCCAGTAGCGCATTAGGCACGCACCACAGCATCGCGTTACGGAACCGCGTTACCAACGGACCGCCGGCGTGCAGGGCTTTCCCGATGGTGCGGGATTGGTGGGCGAAGGTTTGGGTACGTGGGCGTCGTGAAGCGTCAAAGGCTCTCAATGCTTCATTGAGATCAGCATGTTTGGCCAGCTGCGCCACAAGCACCGCCGCATCCTCCAACGCCTGGCAGGCGCCTTGGCCCAGGTTAGGGGTCATGGCATGCGCGGCGTCTCCGATCAGCACAACCTTGCCGCGTGTGTAGGTGTTCAGATCACCCGCGAGCTCACGGATTGGCAAAAACTGTGGCTCTTCCTCTGCGGTAGTAATCAGCTCGGCGATGGGGGAGTGCCAGGACTCAAACTGTGAAAGTGGCTGTTCGTCGGGGCTTTGAGACTGGACAGCGAACCAATACACGCGGTCATTATGAAGCGGGACAATGCCAAACCGCTTCTTCACCCCAAGGCTTTCTGACGCCATGACCGCGCCTTCCGAAGGCTTTGGGCTGATGCCTCGCCACGTACCGTAGCCTGCGTCTTCGATTCCCGGGTCCTCCGGCCACGCCGCGCGCACAGCACTGCGGATTCCATCCGCCCCAACAATCAGGTCAAAGGTATGGCTTTCTCCATCTTTGGTGGTCAGGGCACCTTTCTGCTTATCGACGCCCACCACCTCCACCCCAACCCTCAACCCCGCACCCTCAGCGTGCCTTTTCAGTATCGAGTGAAGTTCCGCCCGATCCAAAGCGAGCGACTGCGTGGTGATTTCTGGCGCGATCTTGGACAACCACCTGCCGTTTTGAGAGCGTTGCCCGCCGTAAAGCTTGGGTTGTGCTTGCTGTAGTGCTCGGAAATCCTCACCGCAGCCGAGGTAGTCCAATGCGGTCAGTGCGTTCGGCCCAAGCGTGATGCCGGAGCCACCTGCGCGGATCTTACAGTCCGCCTCAAAAATAGTGACGTCGTGCCCACGCTTGAGCAGGCCGCCCGCTACCGCCAATCCTGCGATACCTGCACCAACAACTGCAATTTCCATGATTGCCATTATTGTCGTGCGCTTTCGTTGATGCGCAGGCCCTCCCCGCGGAACAATTGCGGCGAATATCTGCCAAACCGGGGATAGTTGCCGCAATGGGCCCGAAACCCCTGAGGCGTAGCTGAGACGCACACTAACAATTGATGGTTCCCTATCAACGGGAGCTAGATCTCATCCCTAAGTAACTGTTGCGAGATCAGAAAGCCGTTTAAAAGTAGTTCTCACCTTAAACATTCTTGGGCCTCGGCGACTGTCAGGCGTTCTAGATCACTTTCGATAGGAGACCAATACTCGGCAATACGGAGGGCAGACCGCTCAAGTAGTCCCTTCAGTTGGCCCAGCCTTTCCAGCCCCATCCGTTCGTTAAGTGATGCCACGCTTAGGGCCCCAAGTACAACACCCGACGAGCTGAAGATTGGTATTCCAATACCAGTGACCCCAGGAATGATCTTGGAAGGGTTCAGGGCGTAGCCCTGCTTGCGCGTTTGTTCAACCGCCCTACGTAAGCTAGCTTGGTCAAACCCTCTCCATTCTCGCGCTAGTTCCGCAGCAATAGGCAAAGTCTTATCAAGTTCTGTTTCGCCTAGTGCAGACAAAATAGCCAAACTTCCAGCACCTACCCCAAGAGGACGGACATCCCCCTTGCGGAGTGTCAAGGTTTTCACTGGGTAGTCTCCATTTGCCGCTTCTATGCAGACTGAATTCTCACCCGCACGCAGGGATAGATAAACAGAATCGCCGCATTCTTCGGCAATGGCGTGAACAACACGAGAACTATTAGCAAAATGGTCGATCTGTGGTACAGACTTTGTCGCGAGGCGGATTAGGCTGGGCCCTAGCCGATAATAATCTGCCTCTAATTCCAAGTATCCACAGTCAACTAGAGTCCGCAGAAGTCGAAGAACGGTTGTCTTTTGTAGATCTGAACGTGATACAAAGTCAGTCAACCGCAGACTGTTTTCAGCTGCAGCAATTTCTAATAACTGCAGAGCCCGTTCCACGCTGCGGACCCCATCTGACATCTCGTCTCCTATTTATCATCTTGACTGAACATTAACGACAGCTGCTTGCGGTCAGCCTTTCCGAGCGCCGTTTGAGGTATCTTATCTACCTGCATGAAAGATTTAGGCACCCATTCCAAACCTAACGATTCACGAACCGCTCCTTTCATGTCTGAAATTCGGCTTTCTGTCAGCTCCCCGACGATGCAAGCGGTTACCTTTTCACCCCAATAATCGTCGGGAACTCCGACTACAACTGCTTCTTCCACACCCTCACACTTTTCCAGGACACGCTCAATCTGTACGGGGTAGACATTAAAGCCGCCAGTGATAATCATCTCCTTCGACCGACCACGGATTGACACATATCCGTCCTCGTCGATACTCGCCAGGTCTCCGGTAGGAAGCCAACCCGACTCGAGCCCAAACAATTCCCCTGTCTCCGGGTTTCGGTACCCATCCATCACCAACGGTCCGCCCACATACAGTTCCCCAACCGTATCCGGTTCAGTGAGAATGTTTCCTTGTTCATCTCGGATTTCTACGCTCGCAAACAAGGTCGGTCTCCCGATCGTATGCAGAAGCTTCGAGCCGATTACATGGTCTTCTTTACTCAAAGCCGTCACCATATTGGGAGCCTCAGTTTGTCCGTACACCTGTTGCAGGCATTGACCACATTCTTTAAGAATAAATTCGAGATCACGAACTGAAGCAGGTGCTGCTCCATAGACTAAAAGCTGGAGTTTGTCACGCATTTCAGCCATTCGGTTTCCTGCATCGTCAATCAGTCGCCGAATTAAGGTGGGAACCAAGAAAGTGCAGTTGATATCACCTGCGACGACATCATCGATGAACTGGTGTGCATCAAGTCTGTTGGCCAATATCACGGTGCCACCCTGAACTAAAACAGGCAGAATGTACGATCCCGCACCGTGAGATATCGGTGTGCAAAGAAACATTCTAGGTTGTTCTGGCCAATCGAGATGCGCTAGAGCAACCGCAGTGTTGGTAACGAGACTGCGGTGAGGAAGTACGACCGGCTTAGGCAACCCAGTAGTACCCCCAGTGAACGCCATTCGAGCACCGTCGTCTCCGTTCGATTCGACTTCAACTCGGTGCGCTGCTCCATTTTTCCAGGGACGCGTATCACTATCCACCGTAAAGACATCGAAGCCTGCCGTGGCAAGAGCTTCCGCAGCCTCCGGGAAGTCGTTTGCGTTAATAATGACTCGATTGCACCTGGCTCCGTTAAGAATCTGTTCGTGGACTTCCACTGATGCGGTCGCATGCAGGCCCATGTACTGCACCCCCATGCAGTAGCAGGTGATCTGTATCACGAAGCTCGCGAAACGATTGTTGGCGAGCTGAGCAAGAACATCGCCCTTTTCAACACCAAGTTCACGCAGAAATGAAGAGCATCGGTAGATGTCATCTTCCAATTGAGAGTAGGACCACTGTCCTTCCTCATCAACGAATGCAATCTTGTCCTTGTACTGCCTGCAAGCACGGATAGCTAGTGTGCCCATAGAGGGGGCATCCATAAATAACGTCATTAATGTTCACCCTCTCCCAATTCCCGGTAGGGAACAGCTTCTTCAACGGCTTGCCACATTTGCCATGCAGACGGTTGATGGATCTCGTCGTTGATATGACCCAGAAGCCCTGCGGCCCGAGCAACTACCGCGAACCCACGGGTAATACGCCAATCGATGCCCATCTCGCTGAGGACGGCACCAATAGCACCGTCAGCATTAATTGTCATTTTCCGGCCAAGCCTCTGGGAAGTTTTATCGGCGGCCTTCTCCAACACTTCCCAACACTCACCTGAATAGCCACGCTCAAGTGTCATCTGCTTAAGTTTCAACGTCCGCGGGTCCACGTCATCGTGAAGGAAGTGCCCCATTCCCGGTACCCGCTCACCACGCGCTTTCAGCAGATCAATATACCTATTTAACGACTCTTCACTATTAGCGTGTTGATTTTCTTGGATCAAGCGTGCAGTACCTTCAATCGCTCCTAGCAACTTACTGCCAGCGCCCAACAGACCAGCGGCCATGGCACCTTGAACTGCATCAGGGGCCGCATGATATGTCATACGACACGCGATGGCGTTTGCGGTGATTCCATGTTCCATCAGTGTCACCAAAACAGCGTCAACCAGTTCACGTTCCCGCTTTTCGGGCAATCGATTTTGAACACTCAGGAAAAAAGCTTCAGTAAAGCTCACTTTTCCAATTAGTTCCTCGCAAAGATCAAAACCTTTGACGGTAATGCTGTATTTATCGGACGTGCCCATCGTCTGAAAAGCAGTCGTGTCCTTCATTTCATTCCCCTTCTCGAAAGGCGAAAGCACCGAAACGTTTCAGGACCCTTCGGTGCTTACGCACTACTTTTTGTGATCGTTGATGTACTGCTGCGCACCCTCGTGCCACGGAATCAGCGGATCCTGCTCAAACAGCGGGTTGTCGAAAGCGTAGGCTTTGCCCTCGGCGTGAGTTGCCTGAACGCGATCTCCATTTGAATAGACCTTATCCATGAATTCGTAAACCGCTTCAGGCGCGACATCTTTATTCGCCACAATGACATAGGGCACTGCGAAGGTCACAATGTCTTCCTCAGTCCCATATACATCAGCTGGGATAGTTGCCGCAGTCCAAGATGGGTTTTCCTCAAGAATCTTCTCTTGCTCCTCAGGGGTGAGTGAGACGATGCGAATATCTTGGCCGGTCTTCAACTCCACCACTGCAGAGGCAGGAAGTCCGGCCAAAATGGAAGCAGCATCGATAGTGCCATCCTTCAAGGCATCTGCTTGTTCGCGATAAGATAACGCCAGCGTGTTCATACTTTCGAATGGAGTACCACTCGGGCTTCCGACAGCACCAGCTAGTTTCTCGCCGACACGACCCGGGGAGATCCCGAGTCTCTTAGAGCCCAGCTCAGAAAAGGACTGTACATCCGAGTTAGCCATTACGATGACATGCTGATATCCAACGTGGCCCGGCATAACGAGGCGCACATTGTCGTACTTTTGTCCATATTCTTCGGCACCGTTGTATGCATCGACCGCAGCGTCGTAGACCGAAAACGCGAAATCAGCGTTGCCGCTTTGAACAAGTCGCAAGTTTTCCTCGGTAGCCGCAGTTGCTTGCGCCTGGAGGGTCAGTCCAGAGTCATTGCTGCTGACGATATCTGCCATACCTGCACCTAGGACGTAAAATACGCCTGAACTGCCACCGGTAGCGATTGAAAGATTTGAGTTAGCCCCTCCTCCGCTAGCGGAGCAAGCTGCGAGCCCGACCGTCAGCGCTGCTGCCGCGATAGCGGAAGTAAGTTTTGCAGAGAGCTTTTTCATGGTTTTCCTTCCGATAAAGATTTTGAAGTTTCTAACTATTTTTCCTGCGATTACGGAAAAGATAGAAGATGGCCAGATAGCCCAACCCGATGAATACACCGAGAATGTTTGTGTACTGAGATGGGATCATTGAGCCGAAACCGACAACCACTGCTAACACTCTTAGAAGTGGATTTAGGCTTCCAATCACGTAGTCGTATCCCAGACTGCCGAATGACACGAATGCAATGCCGATGATTGCGGAACAGAGCGCCAGCAGAATAGTTACGAAGCTGCCTATTCCAAGTAGATGATCATCCATTACGAATAGGAAAGGCACAATCATGCCGCCTAGTGCCATTTGCACTGCGCGAATACTTGCCGGCCACGGCTTAGCGGCCGCGATACCCGCTGCGACGTAAGAAGCAAGGGCTACCGGAGGAGTGATTGCAGACAGAATTGCGATATAGAAGACGAAGAGGTGCGCCTGGAGAGGCGAAATCCCAAACTCAGTCAGAGCGGGTGCAACCAGGACGGCGACCACAATATACGCAGCAACTGTCGGCACGCCCATACCTGCAATCAAGCAGGCAACCATCGTCAAGATCAAGAGCAGCATCAATGACTGTCCTGCAATAGCTACCAGTGAGCTTGACAGAGTGAGGCCAAGACCAGTTAACGAAAACACTCCGATGATGATGCCAGCACAAGCACAAACAATTACGACTTCAAGGGCGCCCTTTGTGCCAGTCACAAACGCATCGATAATGTCGCGGATTCCCATTCGCGTCTCTGGCGACAACCACGAAACGAGTACGCACGCAGGGATCGCCCAGAAAACTGCTCGGCCTGGTGAAAATCCACCTACCGTCATCATCCCTACAAGGACAATAAGCGGTAATGGGAGATGCCAACCTTTCCGTAGCGTTTCGCCAATCGGCGGAATCTCGGCGCTTTTCAGTCCACGAGCTTGATCCTTTACGGCAGTGATATCTACCGAAATGAAGACTGCCACGTAGTAAAGTAACGCAGGGATTATCGCCGCTATCGCGATCTCCATGTATGGCATGCCGAGCATATCTGCCATGACGAATGCCCCAGCACCCATGATTGGTGGAACGAGCTGACCGCCCGAAGACGAGACTGCCTCTACAGCAGCCGCGTCTTCCTTTTTGAAGCCAGACCGCTTCATCATCGGAATTGTGAGTGTGCCTGTTCCAGCAACATTTGCGACAGCACTGCCGGATACGGAACCGAATAGAGAGCTGCCGATCACCGCCACCTTGGCGGGTCCACCACGAAATCGTCCGAAGAAGTACATCGCGATGTCAATAAAGAATTGCCCTGCTCCCGAACGCTGAAGAAAGGTAGCAAAGATAACAAACAGCATGATGAAGCCTGCCGAAGCACCAATTGCTGTTCCGAAGATACCTTCCGTCCAAAGCGCCAGATGGGTAGCAATGCGGTCGAGTCCGAAACTCCGTGTCTGAAGTGGCCCGATCGCATAACTACCAAAGTATGAGTAAGCGAGAAATGCCAAGGCAATTGCGGGCAACACCCATCCCAGTACTCTCCGTGTTGCTTCAAGAACCAGGATCACAAGTGCTACTGATGCGGCAACATCAGCCGAATTGTAGAAGCCAAGGCGGTCCCGAGAAAGCGCAACGCTTTCTACCGCGATGTACGCGCACACGGCAATGCTCAAAGCCACCAATAGCCAGTCATACCAAGGAACTGATTTCTGTTTACCTAGCTTCTTGCTTGGCGGAACCAGGCCATAAATCAGGACCAAGGCAAAACCAACGTGAATCGCTCGAAGCTGCAGGGTACTTAGCGGGTAGTAGATTATGACCATCTGAAAGGCAGCGTAAACAAACGCTGCTACATAAAATGCCCTATTCAATGGTGCACGTAATTGTCTATGACCTCGATCTCGCTCTTCAGCCTCTTGTGCAACATCATCTGCAGTCTGTTTTCTATTCCCTTCAGTTGAAGGGAGCGATGCCAACTTTTCACTGGAATCCAGCAGATCTTTCTCCGCCATGTCTAGCCCCTCCTTCCATTTTTCTTGGCATTGACAGTAAGTTCGATCACTTCACCCGGAGCTGCGATCTGACGAAGCGAAACCGTTTCGGCCCCATGGCGAAGAGTCAGATCGCTCAACGCCGCATTCCGAAAGACCACCTGTTCCATGGCCTTTGGTTGGGCTAGTTTCGCCTCAATGAAGCCACCCGAGCGGCTAACCGCCCCCAAGAAATTCGGGTCGTAGTACTGCATAGAGAGATCTCCTCCAAAGGTCATTCCGACTAGGTAGAGAGCTCCATCTACGACGGCATAGTTCTCCGCTTGGAACTCCTGGTAGAGCGACTGGGTGTATTCAAGAGAAAAAGTATCCACTTTTTGCAAATCCAGCCGCCCAATAATCTCCCCACCTGCAACAACATCCAGATGAGCACCGGTCGCCATTTCAGGCGCCACGGCACGCCCTAGAGGGAGTGCAGCAATCGTCAGCGCAGCACCAAGTAAAAGTGACTTGAATGTCCTCTTCGTGCCTTTCATTGTGACCCGCCTCTCTTGGACCGCCTGTCGGACCGGTAGTCCACACAGTAGACCGTTTTGAGAAGTCTGACACGAGATTTGAAAAAAAAATTTGAGCCAAGTGTTTATTTACGTGATGAGCGGCAAAGCGTTTTGCTCCAGCACGTGCCGCATTGGGCTCCCAACTGGGCAAATAGACAATGCCGCATGACAAGTGCCATTAGCTAGGTGACACAACAACATTGCCAAAGCCATCGCCCAAGCAAAATTCCGATACCCCGATGCGAGCCTGGCCGAAGTCACCCAGGCTGAACAACGTGGCATCAACATGCGCCAGTTAAAACGAATCGCGGCGACCAACTGGCGGGAAAACCCAACCAACATCCACATCCTCGCACCAACCGGGACAGGCAAGACATACATCGCCTGCGCCATCGGTATTGCTGCGTGTCACGCCGGATACTCCGTGGCCTACTACCGGCTAGACCAACTCGTAGACATGTTGGCGGTCTTCTCAC
>NZ_KV786444.1:23519-39382 GCF_001806945.1 Corynebacterium sp. HMSC30G07
GATGCGGAAACTGATCAATGTCGATGTCCTTATCATCGACGATTTTATGACCATGAGCATCAACCCGCGTCTGACATGTAGCGGCCTAACAGGATGTCGCCAGGGTCAGTGTCCAGCGACAGCGCTAAAACCGCTCTAATTCAGCGAAAATCGAAGAATTAGAGCGGTGTTTTTTGAAGCGTCCTGGGTTCAGATTCAGGTAACTCAAGGATGAGTGTGAATCCGGGGTTTGTGTCTTTGAGAAGGCCCTTTAGAAGCCTTCAAGTACTTCGTAGAGGGCGGTGGCTAGGGTTAGTCGCCGTCGCTAGCTGTGCTTGGCTGTTAATGTCATGTCGACCAACTGGAGGAAGCGTATAACGTAGTCTTTGACAAAGCCTGCGGTGCCTTCATTGAGATGGCCGGAGTCTTCGAAGAGGGTGGGGGATTGGCCAAGGAATACCTCGGGCTGACCAGGAAGCGGCATATCGAAGTAGGACAGGGCGAGCCGGAGGTTCTTCTGTGAACTGTAGCCGCCCATGCGGCCTACAGAGTGACTGATGATACCTGCGGGAAGGTTCTTCCAAGCCACATCCGAGTTGGGCTTGGAACCGATGTCCACTGCATTCTTGAGACAGGCAGGGATAGTACGGTTATTTTCCGGGGTAACAAAGAGGACGCCGCTCGAGTTCTTGATGGTGTCGCGGAAAGTGGTGTACTCAGCTGGAATGGGCTTGTCCGTGACCGAGGGGTCATCGTAGTCGAAGTCATAGAGCGGCAAGTCACGGATTTCAACGATGTCTGCCTGGTAGTTTTCAGGGATCATTGTGAGCACTTCGTGTGCAATCTTGCGCGCAAATGAGCCGCGGCGCAGGCTGCCGACGATAACACTAATGCGTGGGGTGGTCATAGGAAGTCCTTTCTTCTTAGTTGGGCGTAGGTACGTGCGATCAAGGGAGAAAAGGCTTGCAGCCAAAGGCAGGCGGTGGCCCGGCGGCGTGGGCGGCAGTAAGAAAGTTATCCGCTTTGTCTTCTTCATGGCGGAAGTACAGTTCGATGAGTCCTAACAGTCCCCCGAGGACGGCCTCCCGTGCGGCGGACGTATCCAAAAGCCGCATGGCTGCTGGTTGGTTTCCTTCGCGGATGGCTTCAAACAGCGCGATGGTCTCAAGCCAGCTTCCTTGGTCTGGTCGTGGAAACGGTTTAGAAATCCCAGTCATCATCACTCGTTTCTTCAGCGGTGCCAATGACATAGGAGGAACCGGAGCCGGAGAAGAAGTCATGGTTTTCATCTGCTCCAGGTGCTAGGGCAGCGAGGATTTCCGGGTTCACTTCCGTTTCTTCAGGTGGGAAGTAGTCCGGGTAGCCCAAATTCATGAGCGCCTTATTGGCGTTATAGCGAACGAATACAGCTACATCATCCATGAGCCCCAACGGCTCATATAGCTCGCCGGAATAATCCAGCTCTAGGGCATAAAGCTCTTCGAGCAAGGAAATAGTGAAATCATGCATCTCCTGTTGCCGTTGTGGAGCAGACGTTTCCAGTCCGCGCTGGTACTTGTAGCCTGAGTAGTAACCGTGCACTGCCTTGTCACGCAGAATGAGGCGAATCATGTCTGCCGTATTTGTCAGGGTGGCGTGGACGGAAAAATGCAGGGGAAGATAGAAACCCGCGTAGAGAAGCAGCGAGGAAAGCAGCGTCGATGACACTTTGCGCTTGAGTGGATCGGGTCCAAAATAATGAGTGAGCACTTTTTTGGCGCGTGCCTGGAGAAGGTCATTATTCACCGCCCAGCGGTATGCCTCATCAATTTCTTTCGTACTGCTCAAAGTAGAAAACACTGAAGAGTAAGAACGGGCATGGACTGATTGCATGAAGGCGATGTTGGTATACACGGCCTCCTCGTGCTCGGTGCGGGCATCTTGGATCTGACAGATTTCGCCCACAGTGGCCTGGACGGTGTCCAGGGTGGTGAGTCCCGTGAACACCCGCATGGTGAGGTTGCGTTCCTCCGGTGTCATCCTCTGCCACGCCGGGAGATCGTTTGAAAGTGGAACCTTTTCTGGCAACCAAAAGTTGGCGGTGAGGCGGTTCCACACTTCAAGATCCTTCTCATCGCTCACCCGATTCCAATTGATGGCGCGGATGCGGGCTGAAGGGTCATGCCGGTAACTTGGCGGCGTAACTGAGATGCTGGTTAGCTCAGCAGTGTTTGATGTTGAAGACATAGCTTCTTTCTTTCTTGATGGATGGTTGTGAATGAAGGAAGGACCGTGTTCCTACAGAGCACAGGAAACGCAGCCTTCGACCTCGGTTCCCTGGAGTGCAGGTTGGCGTAAACGGATGTAGTACAAGGTCTTGATTCCGGCTTTCCAGGCATAGATTTGTGCCTTGTTGATGTCCCGCGTAGTGGTGTCAGCGGTGAAGAACAAAGTCAGGGAAAGCCCTTGGTCCACGTGTTGGGTGGCCATAGCGTAGGTGTCGATGATTTTTTTGTACCCCACGGTGTAGGAGTCATCGAAATACTCCAAGTTGTCGTTGGTCATTTCCGGTGCGGGGTAGTACACGCGCCCCAAGCGGCCTTCCTTGCGTATTTCAATCTTGGAGGCAATCGGGTGTATGGACGCGGTGGAGTCATTGATGTAAGAAATTGATCCAGTGGGTGGAACTGCCTGCAAGTAGGCGTTGTAGATGCCGTCTTGCATCACTTGGTTCTTGAGCCGTAGCCAATCCTCGCGTTGAGGAATCTGCACGCCAGCCTCATGGAATAGCTGTTTTACGTGGTCAGTGGCCGGCGCCCAGTCTTGGTCGATGTACTTGTCGAAGTAGACGCCAGTGGCATAGGTGGATTCTTCAAAGCCAGTGAATCGTTGACCTTTCTCAACCGCTAGCGCATGGGATGCACGGAGCGCATGATAGGTCACGGTCAGGAAATAGATATTTGTAAAGTCCAGTGCTTCGGCGCAGCCATAAGGAATACGCTTGGAAGCCAGGAAACCGTGGAGATTCATTTGGCCCAACCCGATGGCATGCATGGATGCATTACCGTGAGCGATGGAAGGAACAGCTTCGATATTTGTTAGGTCTGAGACCTTCGTGAGAGCGCGCACCGCGGTTTCAACAGTTTCCCCAAAGTCCGGTGATTCAAAAGCTTTAGCGATGTTGAGCGACCCTAGATTGCAGGAAATGTCCTGGCCAACGGTGGTGTAGTTACCTGAGGCGCCGTAGGTGGATGGCGTGTTGACCTGGAGGATCTCACTACACAGATTGGACATATTGATATGTCCTTTGAGGGGATTAGCGCGGTTGACCGTATCCTCAAAGAGTATGTAGGGGTATCCAGATTCAAACTGAAGCTCAGCCAGCGTGGTGAAAAACTCGCGGGCCTTGATAGTCGTATGAGAAATTCGCGGATTGGAAACCAGCTCGTCGTAATACTCGGTGATAGACATGTCAGACATGGCTACGCCGTACTCGCGAGCGATGTCATACGGGCTAAAAAGATGCATATCCTTGTTCTCTTTGGCCAGCTGGAAGGTTATATCTGGAATAACAACTCCCAGCGAAAGAGTCTTAATGCGGACTTTCTCATCGGCATTTTCCCGCTTGGTATCCAGGAAACGAAGAATATCTGGATGGTGCGCATGTAGGTAGACGGCTCCAGCGCCCTGTCGAGCGCCCAATTGGTTGGCATAGCTGAAGCTATCTTCCAGAATTTTCATGACTGGGACTACGCCGGAAGCTTGGTTCTCAATCTTTTTGATTGGGGCTCCGGATTCGCGCAGATTGCTCAGTAACAAGGCCACACCACCGCCGCGTTTTGAAAGCTGCAGTGCAGAGTTCACGCTGCGGCCAATGCTTTCCAAATTGTCTTCGATGCGAAGGAGGAAGCAGGAGACCATTTCGCCACGCTGGGCTTTTCCTGCGTTGAGAAAAGTAGGGGTGGCGGGCTGGAAGCGTCCGGTCATGATGTCATCCACCAGCTTCTCCGCAAGCTCTTCATCGCCCTGTGCAAGGTACAAAGCTGTGGTGGCGACGCGTTCTTCGTAGCCTTCCAGAAATCGCGAGCCATCAAAGGTTTTCAGTGCGTATGAAGTAAAGAACTTAAATGCGCCGAGGAAAGTGCGGAACTGATGCTTGGCTCGGTGGGCTCTGTCGTACATAGTGCACAGAAAATCGTCATCATAAAGCTCAAGGAATTCCCGCTCGTAGTATTCGTTATCAACCAACCACTCCAAGCGCTGCTTGGTGGATTCAAACTGATGCATGCGAGGAGTGACATGGTGCGCTAAAAAGTCTTGTGTTGCCTCAATGTCCTTGTCGAACTGGATTCTTCCCGAATCGTCGAATAGGTTCAGCTGCGCGTTGAGTGCATGGTAGCTCTTGCGCTTACCGACACCGCCGGCATCGTCTGCTGAAGCGGTGCGGGGCGTAGGGCCAATGGGCTGTGTGGGGGTGGCCTTAAGTGGCGGCATTGTGGTTTCCAATCTGTGTGTTGCGGATGTGGTCTTCATTTTGTGGGAAATCAATGGGGTGTAATTGTTAGTTGCTTTGCTGCTCCCAAAACTTGTGAAGGCCCTGCTTTACAGCGGCAACGTCCTTCTGCGTGCCGAGTAGCTCGAAGTGATACAGCTCTGGAACGTGGCACTTAGCGGAAATGATGCGGCCGGCGACGCAGTAAGCGCTTCCGAAGTTGGTATTGCCTGAGGTAATCACGCCCCGGATAAAGGAACGGTTGATTGGGTCATTGAGGAAGTCGATGACCTGTTTGGGGACTGCGCGTTTGAGCGAGCCACCGCCGTAGGTTGGAACGATGAGTACGTACGGGTGTGAAACCTGGATCATTCCGGTTTTCTTGGGCCGCAGTGGAATGCGCACTGCGGGTCTATCTAAGCGTTCGACGAATCTTTTTGTGTTTTCAGAAACGCTAGAAAAGTACACCAAATCTGGTGAGTCTGACATGACAATCCTGCTCATCCTGGCCTTAGCCATAAGTGGGATAGGTGATGATCGAAAAGATTAACTACGTACTACCGTAGTTGCAAACTACGCCGCACCGTAGTTTTTAAAAGGGCAGGTAGGGACAGGATTAATGAGAAAGGGAAAGACTACAGGCTGTGGTGTGCTACAAACACTGCGTCCGTAGCTGGGCGCCCAAGTACTACCCACTGAGTACTGTCGGCTACCTGTACTTCGAGCGATTCTGAAAAGGGCGTTCCTTCGCGCGTGGTAAGAACAGCCCCAATGACGATGCCTTGCTCTTTGAGGAAGGCCAGCAGTTGTGGGTCGGAATCAGAAATGCGTTCCACGGTCACCTGCGGTTGTGCGCCGCTGTCGGTGAGACGGTGCGCACTGGGGATAGTGACCTGTCCATCAACCGTAGGGATAGGGTCGCCGTGTGGATCCCTAGTGGGGTAATTGAGGAACTTATCCACGCGCTCTATGAGCATGTCAGACACCGCGTGTTCAAGATTTTCGGCTTCATCATGGACCTCGTCCCACGTATAATCCAATGCTTGAACCAAAAAAGACTCAAGCAATCGGTGGCGGCGCACCATGACCAATGCGTACTGCCTGCCAAGTTCGGTTAACTCCACCGAGCCATAGGGCGTGTGTGACACGAGCCCTTGCTTCGACATTTTGCGCACTGCATCGGAGACCGAGGAGAGCTTGAGTCCCAGCTGTTTCGCTATAAGTGTGGCGGTAACGGGCTCGGATGACCATTCCTTTAGCCCCCAGATAGCTTTCAAATAGTTCTGGGTACTGGTGGACAGCTCAGAAACAGACATGAGTAAATGTTAACCCAGCTTCCGTATGCGCCTTAGGCGCTGTGCCCCAACGCTCATAGCGAACAGAGGCCAAATTCTTTTGAAGAGGCCTGCGGAGTGTTTTGAGGAATTCTATTCCTCTTCGTGAGGAAAATATGTGTTCAGAAGATTGAAATGGTAGCGGTGTGGTGAGTTTCTGGTAGCGCTTGAGTGAGTATCTGGTAGCGGTGTCCCCACTCAGGCGTTGCGGTGGTTATGCGTTGGTGGTCAGGCGCATGTTTGGTCCTTCGAGTGTGATGATCTCCGTACCGGAGACGAGTCGGTTGAGGATTGACTCGGAGATCACGGCATCGGGGATGGATTTGTACCACTCTTGCGGGGTGAATTGTGAGGTCACAATTGTTGAGACTTTGCCTTCACGCCCGGCGAGGATGTTGAGGAGTTGGTGCGCGGTCGCGGCATCTACAGGTGTGGTCAGGAAGTCATCGAGGACTAAGACGTCGACGTCGTGGAGGTACTGGATGAACATTAGCCGTGCGGAGTCATCGGGTTGGAGCACTGCTAGTTCGGCGGCGAGCATGTCGGTGCGGTAGAAGCGTGCGGAGTAGTCCTTGCGGCATGCTGCTGTGATCAAGGCTTGGGCGAGGTAGGTTTTGCCGACTGAGGATTTGCCCAGGATGACAATGTTTTGACCCAGGTGGCTCCATTGTCCGTGAGCGAGTCTGCTGACTTGCTCAGGGTTGATGTTGCGGTCAGGCGTGCAGACCACGTTTTCAAGGCAAGCATCAAGGTTTGGCGATCGGGATGCTTTCAGTAGTTTGTTGATGCGTCGTTCGCGCCTGGCCGCGACTTCTTTATCGAGTGCGTAGAGCACCTTTTGGGAAAACGTCCATGCGTCGAATGTGGGATCGTTGGCAATCTCGATGACGCTTTGTCCAAAGGCAGTCATCCGCAGCGCGGTGAAGTCGGGCAGGACGGACTCGTCAAGGATGTGACCCGGCTGCCAGCCGTGGCAGATATCCCCGGTTTGGCAACATGCTGCCGCAATTCAAAAAAGCTCTACCCGAGGTCCGGAACGGGTGGACACCCCTACGTAAGGCGCGCCTACAAAGTCGAAATGACGCGTGCCCATTCAGTCAAAGGAGGAAGCTCGTCAGTAGTGAAGTAGCGCGAATGTGTGACCTTGAGGTCATCGAGCGAAGCAGCACCAATGACCACGATTTCAACGTCTGGGTTGGAGTTTTGACTCTCCGCCTCAAGACGAGCACGAATAGCTTGAGCACCGTAAGCGTACTCGGTCAGCTGACGATCACCCGTGCGCCGGTTGTAGACGATCAAAAACTGTTTCATTGGCCCGCTCCTTCCTTACTTCGGTTTTCGAAAGTGCAGCGCTGCAAGGCCTTTGCGCTCTGGCAGAGGACCTAATTTGCCGGAAGGCGAGGAAACCAACCCATTAATCAAACTCCGGCATCGCATGCGGCGCCGGACGGTCATCCCGCCAGAACTTATCCTTGTCCGCGTTCGGATACTGGGCCAGCAACCACGCCTGCAATGCCTCATTGCGCTCAATGTCAGCACGCGCCTCCGGGTACAAACGGACCGCCTCTGCTACGCGGCGCTTGCGAATCTCGTCCGGGTACACAGCGGACGCGGAACGCTCAACCATCCACTCATACTCACGCGTCCAATCCGTCTCGCCAAAGCCGTACTTCTCCCACTGCTGCAACGAGTACTCAAGCTGGCTGCGATAGAACTCCAACTTGTGTGGCCTGGCGTTTTCATACTGCTCCAAAAACGCCAAATGCATCATCGCCGCAGGGATCTTCAACCGCAGCTCATCACGCAAGGCAATGTCCATAGGGCGCTCAAACTGCCAGTCGCTCGTCATAACCCGACCTCCCCAAACTTGTGCCAAACTTTCTTTCGCCGTTCCGGCTAAGTGTACTGAGACACCACCAGCTATACAGCGACAAGCAACACCGCAAACCCCCACCTCACTCAACCGATGTGGCAATCTAATCAGCGTGATCAACTACGGCGCTCAGCTTACTCCGCACCAAGCCAAGTTCTTCGCTAATGAACTTGAGCGTTCCCACGCTAACGACCATGTGGGCAAACTCGCTGGTTTGCTTTTCGATGCTCAGGTGGAGCCAAAGCCTCACCAGATTGATGCTGCGCTCTTCGCGTTGAATTCGCCGTTCCAGAAGGGCGTCATCCTTGCGGATGAGGTTGGTCTGGGTAAGACGATCGAGGCAGGCATTGTGATTTCGCAATACTGGTCGCAACGCCGTCGCAATATTTTGATCATCGCCCCGGCTAGTTTGCGTCAGCAGTGGAAGCAGGAGTTGTGGGAGAAGTTCATGATTCCCGCGGATCTGCTTGATTCGAAGACCGCGGACGCGTTAATTGGGGCTCCGAACCGTAAGCAATCAGTGTTGATTTGTTCCTACGAGTTTGCGTCGAGGAATCAGACGCGGCTTGAGCGTCAGTGGGATTTGTTAGTTGCGGATGAGGCGCACCGGCTTCGTAACTATTGGAAGGGTGGCAAGGTGCCTACGGCGATTGCGAAGATCGCTAACGGCGCTTCGAAGGTACTGATGCTCACCGCCACTCCGTTGCAGAACCGGCTTGAAGAGCTCTACGGGCTTGTTTCGGTTTTTGATGAGGACTATTTCCACTCGCTTGACGCGTTCAAAGAGCGCTACGTCAAGGGGAGCACAGAGGATTTGCCGGACCGGGTTGCGCCGATTGCGAAGCGTACGTTGCGCAGGAACGCGGAGAAGTACGTGCGGTTTACGCAGCGCATGCCCATCACGGTTGAGTTTGATCCTTCGCCGGAGGAGCTGGAGCTTCATTCGCTTATCGACGCCTACCTGCAACGCGACGAAATCTTCGCCTTCAACAAGTCTCAGATGCACTTGTCGGCGATGATTCTGCGCAAGCGTCTTGGTTCTTCCACGTACGCGATTGCGAGCACGCTTGAGTCGGTGGCGAACCGTCTCCAGGATGAGCTGACTGCTGGTCTCCGACGCGGAAAGGGCGGATTCGTGCTTGCCCCGGAGGCGGATATGGATCTGACCAGTGATGAGCTGGAGCGGCTTGAGAGCGATACGTTTGAAGAGGACCGCTTCGAATTCGGTGACCCAGTAATTCGAAACAAAATCGAGGCGGAGATCAGGGACCTGCGCAATTTCGCCGCGCTTGCTCGTTCCATAACGGTGAACCAGAAGGCCGTTCACTTAAACGAGGCGCTTGAGCGTGGTTTTGCCACGCTGCGCGAGATCGGCGCACCGGAGAAGGCGATCATCTTCACCGACTCCACTGTCACCCAGGAGTATCTTGCGCAGCACCTAAAGGACACTGGCTGGGGCAAGGGTCTTGTCCTGTTCAACGGCACCAATACTTCCCCTGAAGCCACGAGGATCTACAAGGCGTGGCTGGAGAAGAACGAGGGTGGGGACGCGGTTACTGGCATTGCGGCTGCGGACCGCAGAAAAGCACTGGTGGATTACTTCCGTGATTCTGGGACAATCATGATTGCAACCGAAGCCGCGGCCGAGGGTGTGAACCTTCAGTTCTGCTCAATGTTGATCAACTATGACTTGCCATGGAACCCACAACGCGTAGAACAGCGCATCGGACGTGTCCACCGTTTTGGCCAGAAGTTCAACGTGGTGGTTGCCAACTTCTCCAACAAGGGAAATACGGCAGAGCGGCGAATCCTTGAACTGCTGACCGAGAAATTCCGGCTCTTCACCTCAGTCTTCGGTGCCAGTGATGAGGTCCTGGGCTCGATTGAAGACGGCGTGGATTTTGAGCAGGAGATCGTGCGCATTCTGAAGCAGTGTCGCACGGAAGAAGAAATCAACGCTGCGTTTGATGAGCTGGAGAAGAAGTTCTCCGCCGAGGTTTCCTCAGAGATGAAGAAGGTCCGGACCAAGGTCTTTGACAACCTAGATCCCCAGGTGCAGGACCGACTTCGAAGCTACGACGAGCAGTCGACAGTAACCCTCAACCAGTTTGAGCGCCTGTTCCTCGCGCTAACACAGTATGAGTTGAAGTCCTGTGCCACTTTCAATGACCCCTCAAACACGTTCGTACTGAAAAGCTCACCTACACCGGATGCACCCACCGGTCGCTACGCCTTCAAGGAGCAGATTCCGGGAACGCACCAGTACCGGTACGCCGGAGCACTTGGCCAGTATGTGATTGAGCAGGCGCTGAACGAAGACACTCCCACGAAGGAGCTGGTGTTTAGCCTTAGCGCATCACATCGTGTCGGTGGCATCGCACCGGAGCTGAAAGGCCAACACGGACAACTGGCTGTGCAAAAGGTCACGTTTGAGATGCAAGCCGGCTCTCAGGACATTACCGAGTCCTACCTGCTGTGCGCGGGTCTGACTAGCCGACGCCGCAAGCTCAACGCAGAAGACGTTGGTAACCTGATGGACCTCACCGTGGTGGCTGTTGAGGACTGCGAACCGGTTGACCTTTCCCTCCTGGAAGCGGACTTGAACAAGCAGGCCGAAAGCCACCACAAGGACGTACAGACGCGCAATGCGAAGTTCTACAACGAGCAGGAAGATGCGGTGCAGCGCAACCGAGAGGACCGTCAAGCTGAGTTCAACCAGCAGATAGCCAAGCTGGAATCGGAGCTTAAAGAGCTTCGCAAGCAAGCCCGGCGCGTAGATGACCCCGCTGAATCGCTACGACTGAAAAAGAAGTCCAACACGATCCAGCAGAAGATCTACGACGCGGAAGATGACTTCTCACGTGAACGCCGAGCGCTCCATGCTCAGTCCGTTGAATACCTGGATGCTGTCGAGCAGGCATTAGGCGGTAGAGCACACGTGGAGGACTTGTTTACGGTCCGCTGGCGTGTAGAGCCGTAAAAACAACATCGTCATTTTGTGCGGCTAAAGCACCACGTTTGTGGGGATGTTGTGGCAACCTCATTTCTATGACAAAGCCCCCCCCCTTGATTACGAGCTCGACGATGACCAGATCGAGCCCTGGTCGCCTGATTTCCGCACCGAACTAGCTAAGCAGCTCGCAGAGATTGCTCCCGAAGCGGTAGCCGACGGAAAGATCGACGTAGAAACCCTCAAGGAACTCCTCGAAGGGGATGCATCCGACACCTCCGAGCGTTTTGGACTCTTCTGGCCAGGAAAGAAGCGCGCCATGCGCGCCGCTCAAACCCCGACCAGTGCAACGCTCGCTCCCGACTTCGAGAACTCAAAAGACTGGGACACCACGAAGAACGTCTTCATTGAAGGCGACAACCTCGAAGTGCTCAAAATCCTGCAGAAGCACTACCACGGCAAAATCAAGATGATCTACATCGATCCGCCGTATAACACCGGCAAAGACTTCGTCTACCCGGACAACTACCGCGAAGGCCTGGATAACTACCTCGAGTGGTCAAAGCAGGTAAACAAAGAAGGCCAAAAACTCTCAACCAACACCGACACCGGCGGGCGCCTACACACCAACTGGCTCAACATGATGTACCCGCGGCTGAAACTCGCGCGGAATCTGCTGACGGACGATGGATTCTTGTTTATCTCAATTGACAGCCACGAGTCTGCAAACCTTATGCAAATCTGTTCGGAAGTATTCGGGCCACAAAACTGTGTTGGCCAATTCGTTTGGAAACGTCGCAGCGGAGCGATGGATGCGGTGAGCAACCTCAGCGAAGACCATGAATACGTTTTCGTCTGGGCACGTTCAGCCGCCTCCTTAAATGGAGTTCCTCGGACTTTCGAACGCTACTCGAATCCAGATAACGATCCACGCGGAACTTGGATTGCGGATAACCTGACGGCGGGGAAACCCGGGGGAGACGTGTACTACCCGATCTCCGACCCGCGTACAGGCTGGGAATTCTATCCGCCCCGTGGGAGATACTGGCCGTACAGCCGTACGACAATGGCCCAGAAAATTGAAGAAGGTCGGATCATTTTCCCAAAGACCGCTGACGGCAGCCCTAAGCTAAAGCGTTTTGCTTCTGAGGCGAAACGTACTTCGCTTCCTGTGTCTTCATGGATCGTTGGCAAAGGAGATCAAGGTACCCAAGCCTCTATGCAATCACCCATCAACAGTGTTGCTACTAAACAACTTGCTGAACTCTTAGGCGGCAAGTACTTCAACTATCCAAAACCCATTGATCTTTTAAAGGGGCTAATTAAGCAAGGAACCCACGATAACTCGCTGGTATTAGACTTCTTTTCTGGCTCAGGAAGTACCGCACAAGCGGTACTTGAAGTAAACGCAGAGGACGGTGGAATTCGGCAGCACATCCAAGTGCAGCTTCCTGAACCGACCGCTGAAGGTAGCTCTGCCCGAGAAGCCGGCTTTGAAACTATCTCCGAATTAGCGAGAGAGAGGATTCGCCGTGCCGGAGAGCAAATTGAGCTGTCGAATTCGGAGCTAGTCGCTGAACGCACAACACCACTCGATACTGGCTTTCGTGCCTACAAACTCAGCGACACCAGCTTCACCAAATGGCATCTCACTGCTGATGTCCCAGCCAATGAGGTAGAGCAGCACATCCTGGATATTCAGGATTCGGCCAAGGATTCAGCGACCCAAGACGCGCTGCTCACTGAGCTGCTCATCAAGCAAGGCATGTCTTTGACAGAACGGGTCAACCAGCTCGAAGTCGCGGGGTTGAACTGCCATGCCGTTCTGAATGCTGATTCCGAAGCGAATACTGAAGACCAGTATGTGCTTATCGCCTACGTTGATGAACACACGAAACCCACACTGGAGCAGCTTCGCGCCATTGTCGAACTGCAACCCGCGCGCCTAGTCATCTTGGAAGACGCGTTCCAGGGCGATGACCAGTTGAAGACCAACCTCAAGCAGATGTGCGTCACCAACGACATCGAACTCAAGACCGCATAGGAGCGCATCCAATGAGGTTTAAGTTTGATAGCCGCCAGCAGTACCAGCTGGATGCAATTGACTCGGTTGTTGACCTGTTCGAGGGCCAACCCAAGGACATGAGCCAAATCCGCGAAATGCTGCGTGGGTACCTAGGCTTCGAAGCAGACCAGCAATCATTGGATGTCGCCGCCGGCCAGCAAGAAGAGCTAAGTCTTGAAATAGGCGCTGTTGGTAACAGTCTTTTTCTGGATGAGCAGGCAATTCTGGACAACCTAAAGCAAATCCAGGAACGTAACCACCTAGCGGTTAGCAACGAGCTTGTAGACGGATTGCAGTTCGACGTTGAGATGGAGACCGGCACCGGTAAGACCTACGTGTACCTGCGCACCATCTTCGAGTTGGCTGAACGGTACGACTTCAAGAAATTCGTAATCTTGGTGCCGAGTGTGGCCATCCGCGAGGGCGTGAACAAGAGCATCCAACTGATGCAGGAGCATTTCCGAGAGCTGTATCCAACGCAGCCCTTCAGCCACTTCGTATATTCCGGAGACAACCCGGGCCAGGTTCACGGCTTCACAACGTCTACGTCAATCCAGATCATGATCATGACTGTTGCTGCCATCAAGGGGGACAAGAACAACCGCATCTTCCACCAAAACCGAGAAGAACTTGGTGGACTTGCTCCGGTGGACTTCCTCAGTGCTGTGCAGCCGTTTGTGATTCTGGATGAGCCACAGAATATGGAATCTGATCTTTCCGAGTCCTCCATCGGCAAGCTCAACGCCAGCGCAATCCTGCGCTACTCGGCGACGCACCGTAAGCACCGCAATAGGGTCTACCAACTCGATCCTGTTGATGCGCACAAACTCGAGTTGGTCAAGCAGATCGTCGTCGCAGAAGTTGTGCAGGAAGGCGTTGAATCAACGCCGTACATCAAGCTCGTTGACGTGAATCCGAAAAACTGGACCGCAAAGCTCGAACTAGCGATACGGGATAAAAACGGGAATATTGTCAAAAAGGCGAAGAACGTTAAGAAAGACCAGAACCTCGAACGTGTTACTGGCAACCCCGCATACTCCAATAACTGGTTTGTTACTGGGATGAGTATCGAGCCTCCCGCCATTGAGCTGTCCCACCATCCGCGCCTGCTCGTCGGTGAGGAAATCGGCGGAAACTCGGAAGCAATCTACCGAGACATGATCCGGGAAACCATTCGTGAGCACCTTGAAAAAGAGAAGATGCTCAAGAAGTCCGGGATTAAGGTTTTGAGCTTGTTCTTCGTAGACAAGGTCGCAAGCTACATGGGCGAAGGGGAGTCACTCTCCAACGCTAATGGGCCGTTTGTGCAGTGGTTCGACGAAATCTATCGTTCCGAAGTTCAGCGGCAAATCGAACTCGACTCGGAGTATGGCAAAACGATCCCAGAAGATCCCGCTGAGGCTCGCAGCGCCTACTTTGCATCCACCAAGAAGGGCGTGGCGAAGGACTCCACAGAACGAGATAACGACGATAACTCGCGCGCATACGACCTCATCATGAAGGACAAAGAGCGCTTGCTCTCCATGGATGAGCCGGTTCGGTTTGTTTTCTCGCACTCAGCGTTACGTGAAGGCTGGGACAACCCGAACGTCTTCCAAATCTGCACGCTCCGCGAGATGGGCGGGGAGACCGAGCGCCGCCAAACGCTCGGCCGCGGCCTTCGTCTGCCGGTCGACCAAGACGGAAACCGTTACTCTGACAGGTCCATTGCACAGCTGACTGTCATTGCTAACGAAAGCTACAACCGCTTTGCCAAGGGCCTCCAAGATGAATACGCACGAGCCGGGGTTGAGATCGGTTTCGTACGTCCGCAGGAGTTTGCTGAGATCATCGATCCGGACAGCGGTAGCCCAATCGGCGCAACTGAGTCCGCAGGGATACACAAAATCCTCCAGAACAACGGATTCCTCGACTCGGAGGGGCGGATCACAACCCGATTCACTCCGGATGAGCTGTTCTTCTCACTCCACCTTGGCGAGGAAATTGAACGCCTGGAACCCATGGTGATTGATGCCATGCGAGCAGTATCAATCTCCGCCCAGGTGAAGCCTTTGAGGAGGCGCCGTAAGCGCAAGCTGAACAAGCAAGTTTATCTTGACCCGCAGTTTGCAGATATGTGGGAAAAGATCTCTGCGCGTACCACCTACAGCGTTTCTTTCGATAGGGACGAACTGGTTGCCGCTGCAGTCGCAGCGATCAAACGCGCGCCGTTTGTCCCTCCGCTGCGAGTCCAAGTAACCAAGGCAAAGGTCACGTTGAGCCGCGGTGGCGCGGAGGGTATGCGTACCCACCAGCGCTCTACGGAGATCGATGGTGCCTTTGAGTTGCCAGACATCGTTGCGCAACTCCAGGAGTCTACGTCTCTCACTCGTAAGACCATCGTGGACATTCTCATTGGTTCTGGAAGGCTCGAAGAGTTCCGGAAGAACCCGAATGGGTTCATCGCGATGGCAAATGATGCGATCCACTCGGTGCTTGCAACGATCGTGGAAGACGGGCTGCAATACGAGAAGATCGGCGGCTCCGTCTACTCGCTTCGCGAGCTTCAGGCGGACGGCGAAGAAGAAAAGCAGTTCTTTTTGGACACGCTCTACGAGCTTGAGAACAAGCAGAAGTCTGACTTCAACTTCGTAGTCACCGATTCGGCTGTTGAGCGGGACTTTGCCAAGCTCTTGGACAACGACACGGATGTCCGGCTGTTTACCAAGCTGCCTCCGAAGTTCAAGGTGCCAACCCCTGTAGGTCCGTATAACCCCGACTGGGCAATCATCAAGCACGTCGGGGGAGAGGACAAGCTCTATCTCATCCGTGAGACGAAGGGCACCATCCAGGAGGACAAGCTCCGCGAAACGGAGAAGGCCAAGATTCGCGCGGCACGCAAGCACTTCGCTGTACTGGGTGTCGACTATGGAGTTTCTGCTCCTGACGACTGGAACCTGGGCTAACGCGGCTTCCCCCTTGCAAGAAACTAGCGGGACGCATTGGCATGGCCCATTAATGCGTCCCGCTAGCTTGCTCTTGATGTCAGATGCATTCAGTTGGAGCTTGGATACCGCGGATCAAGGAATCAAGCACTGGCATTCTCCATGTAGCATGCAGGGGTTTCAGGCGTGACTAATAACGCCGATCGCCTCTTTTACTGTTCAGAAGACTGAAATGGTAGCGGCTGAGTGAGCATCCGGTAGCGGAGG
>NZ_KV786444.1:39402-40065 GCF_001806945.1 Corynebacterium sp. HMSC30G07
AAAGCTCGGTACTGCCGCGTTCCAAGTAGTTGGTACGTGGACAGCCGAACCGAGCCGACTGCACGGCCCCGGCTGTTAGGCATTAGTCGTTCGAGCAGCCCACTGAGGCGGCGCCTTTGCGCATGGTGAAGACTTCTATGCGGATTGGGTGGCCACTATGTTGCAGCCGGCTCTCCGGCAGCGTTACTCGCAACTGCCCGCAAAGGTTCAATGTGTATTCGGTGCTTAGAACGCTCGGACCCCGGGCTGCCCAGAATGCCCACCACTGTTGTCGGCCTGGTATCGAGACAGCGGTGCAGTCCGCGAGCAGGCTCCAGACGTCTACTTCTTATAACAGGTCACGCTGACACAACATCACCGAAACAGGGTGCTTCCAGCATCAACTGTGAAAGAGTCCTGCAGTACCGAGTACGCGGAGCACCGGTACCAACTACGCGGAATCGTGGTACCAACTACTCCGAATCGACATCCTTAGTGCCGATGAGTTGGGGTTGGGCCGGTCATGGAGGCTTCCGCGGCATAGCTCCCATTTCAAAAGCGTGACTTCATCCGGAACGTCCCGCACCCTAATGAAGCGGATACAGGAACCATCACCCCATACAATTTGAGCCACTACCGGATGCTCACTAAAGCGCTACCGGATAGTCACGACACTGCTACCAA
>NZ_KV786444.1:40085-71355 GCF_001806945.1 Corynebacterium sp. HMSC30G07
ATAGTCACGACACTGCTACCAAATAGCCGACCGCCTCATTTACAGCCGCATCGACTCTGTCTGGCGCATCGATCGCTTCTCCGGCACCGAAGCACTCAAGCGCATTGCTTTGGGGCCCGGACCCCCAGAAACCAAAGCAATGCGCTCCAAGAGCTGTCCTTACTAAGGGACTCCTTCGAGAAACTACGGAAGCATCTCGAATGGGAAGAACATTGGCGTAAGAATAATGACCAGGATCGTCAGCAAGGCTGTGATCGGAACACCGAGCCTCAGGTAGTCGCGGAAACTGTAGCCAGCAACCAGTGTTTGCGACATTGCCGTTCCGCCAATCGGAGTAGCAATCGACATGTTCGATGCCAAGGCGATCGCCAGGACAAACGTATATGGGTTAGCCCCCACTCCAACTGCGATGCCGATGAAGATCGGCGTCATCATTGCTGCCACAGCTGTGTTCGACATGATGTTGGTCAACACCACGGTCACAATCACGGCAATTGCGAGCAGCATCCAGAGGTTATCGCCGACGATCTGGACGGACAGTTCACTGATCTTCTGACCAGCACCGCTGTCATTCATGCCTGCAGCAATACCCTGTGCGAAGGCGATTAAAAGGACGGTATTCCAGTCCAACTGAGCCATAGTTTTCTTGAAGTCCACGCATCCGGTAATCAAGACAACTGCAGCACCAATGAGTGCAGTAATTTCGATTGGGAGCAAGCCGGTAACGAATGATACGACGCAGAACAGAAGTGTTGCCGTTGCAATCCACGTATGCACTGTCGGCTTAAAGTTCTCGAATTCTTCAGCACCCGGCGCGTCGCTGCCTTCGAAAGTGCCACCACCGACAACATTGACATCCGCAAAGGTGAACGACTTCTCCATTACCTTGTAGCCAATAGTGACGCAATAGAGAATCAAAACAATCAGGGCAGGGATCGCCACATACGCGAAGGAAAACATTCCCAGCCCGCCGTATCCTGACTCCTCAAGAATGCTGGAGGCGACCGGTTGCGATGTTGAGCCGACCAGTGAGATTGTTCCGCCAACGGAAGCTGCCATACCAAGGGGCATCAACAGATTCTTGTTAGACAGCCGACCAGGCGCGGCGGCGACCATTCCGCCAATCAGCGGGATAAATGTGGCTACCAGCGCTGTATTGCTCAGGAAAGCTGATGCTACACCCGCCACCAGCATCATCACTGCCAGCAGCGACTTCTCATTTCTTGCGAAACGGGATCGTAGGATCCAGCTGCCAAGGACTTTCACCACACCGGTCTCAAAGAGGGCATACCCCACGATCAACATGCCGAAGACCAAGAGAGTTACAGGTGTTGCAAAGCCTGAATAGACCTTCTTGAACTCCATCGTCCCGAAAAGTGCAAGCAACAACGATGAACAAAGCGCAGTGATCGCCAGGGGTATCCGGTCAAGGACGAAGGCTACGAGTGTAAGACCAATGATGATTAGGGCAACGTATTCCGTTGCAATGAATCCAGAAAGGTCGATCATTTTAACCATTTCCCTCCAGAGTTTGCTTGAGTTTTTCGAGTTCCAGGAGAGCAGAGTCGCGCCACGCGACCCTTTCTTCCCACTTGTCTAGCGGCATAACTTCTCGTCGTTCGGCCTCGACCCGCGAAACCAGATCAGGCTCCCACGGATCGTTTTGGCCTCGCTCCTGGCCCATCCGCAAATACGCCGGCCCCAGGCGCTCTGCGTGTTTCACGATGCCTCCGCGAGTGTTAACGTCAGCAACTTCGAATGGCCCCATGAAAGCCCAACGGCGTCCAAGCCCGTCCCGAACCACTTTGTCCAAGTCGTTTGCTCCAATTACCCCATCACGAACCAAGGCATAGGCTTCGCGGAGAAGGGCACCCTGCAAACGGTTGAACACGAATCCTTCCTGTTCAACTTTGATGAGCACCGGTTCCAAACCACAGCTCGCATAGATCTCGATTGCTCGTTCCACCAACGCCTTATTGGTTTTCGGTGTTGGGACAATCTCAATGACGGGAAGCAGATACGGTGGGTTGCCGGGGTGAGCGACCAATCCTTGCTCAATCAAGCCAGTGTCTTCCATGCTCTTCGATGCCGTAATGGCAGACGACGAGCTGGCGACAATGACATCCTGATCTACATGTTCCGCGATCTGCCGGAAGAGATCCCATTTCAGCTCAAGCTGTTCGGGAATGCATTCTTGGACTAAATCAGCCCCTCGCAATACTTCCGAGAGATCTTCACTGACGCTGAGGTGCGCTTGTACCTGCTCCTCCGTCAGTGAAGCCAAACCTGCCGCGGACAACTGCTCTGCCCTTCCACAGACCTCATCGAGAATCAGAGAGCGGCGCTCTGCCGAGGGCTCGTAGATTGCTACGTCATTACCCCCACGCAGGAAGACAACTGCGAAGGCAATACCAATTGATCCGCCCCCAAAGATCGCCATTTTCGTGTTAGACATGCTGAGCTCCTACCGTCATGCCCCCACAAACGTAGAGAACCTGCCCAGTCACAAAACCGGCTTCTTCCCCAAGAAAGAAGGAGACCGCGTTGGCTACCTCCGCTGGGGCACCCATCCGCTTAACTGGGATCGCTTCAATGATCTGCCGAGTCTTGGGGGCGTTTTCCGGATTCGCATTATTGAACAACTCTGTAGCGATAGGTCCTGGTGCAACGGCATTTGCAGTGATCCCCTGCGATGCCATTTCGAGCGCCCACGTCTTCGTCATGCCAATTAGCCCTGCTTTGGAAGCCGCATATGCAGAACGATCGAGCTTGCCCAAGGCCGCACGGGAAGAAATGTTCACCACTCGGCCAAACTGCTCTTGCCTCATCCCTGGCGCCAATGCCTGCATGCAAAGAAACGCGCTTCGCAGATTAAGGTTCATGACGGCGTTAAACTCCGCTACTGTTTGGTTTTCCAAACTGTTCGGAAAGACTGCGCCGACGTTGTTGACTAGGCGGCAAATTGGGCCACCTTCCAGGGCTTTTTCAAGCGCCGCTTGAGTCTCAACAGGATCCGAAAGATCGCAATGTATGGCTCCGTCACCATCTCTATCTAGAACAATGACTTCATAGCCTTGGGATTTACATGATTCGACTACTGCGGCACCAATTCCTCTGCTGCCGCCAGTTACCAGCACTCGATTATTCGGCACTCGTGGCCTCCTTCCAGTCATGAGCTATCCAGAACGCCAATGTGGCGTAGATAACACTGACTAGAAGTTATTGAGCGACACACATATCGTCCAATAAAAATGGATTATCACTTATAAGAAAAAGGCATACTGTGGATACGCGCAATATTCATTCATTCATCGCAGTGCATGAGGAGGCAAGCTTTTCAAAGGCAGCAGCGATACTTGGCATCAGCCAACCACTGGTGAGCCAACGTGTCCGCCGCCTAGAGCAAGAAGTCGGCGCTGAACTAATTGCCCGCAAATACCGACCCTTAAGACTGACAGTTGAAGGGGAAACCTTCCTCCCCCACGCCCGCGAGATAGCTCGCGCAGAGAAGAATGCACTAGATGTCCTTAAACACGCACAAAAGGGCGTGCGCGGACGGGTTTCGCTCGGCTACGCAGGCGCCTCAGTAAATAGTCTCCTTCCACCCCTAGCCCAACAACTCCGCAAAGAACTACCCGCGGTGGAGCTTGATTTAGTGCCAATGATCTATGCGGGGGAGGCGCAAGGCCTAGTGGCTGATGGCAAACTTGACTTGGCTTTCTCAAAGAGACCGTTGGTCAAGCCAGAACTCAATGAGCTTCTCGTGGAATTTGAGGAGATAGTTTTAGCTCTCCCACCGACCCACCCGTTGGCCTCGGAACCAGTCATTGATCTAGAAAAACTCAAGCACGAATCATGGATCATGCTTGAAGATCTAAAAGGATCCGGCCTCCGCGGCACTGCCCTGAAACTGCTCGAGTCAGCCGGCATCAAACCCAAGATCACGCAGACTGCGCCTGATTCATACACTCTCTTAGCGATGGTGAGTGCTGGCTTGGGGTGCACAATCACGCTCTCAACTGTTGTTCGTAGTGTTCACGCTGACGTCGCGATTGCGGAGATCCGTGGCGGTAGACGTTACCTAGAGGCAACGCTTGTATGGCGATCAGATCCTTCGCCCGTCGTAGAGGCAGTTGCTACCTCGCTCAAATCCTTTTTTGCAGAGCCGAGGCAGCCCACGGGAAAACTTCTCCCATAGCCCCAGTCATGGCACCTCGCCGAGAGGACTTATCCGACCCTTGTTCTCCGATGTTTAGCACTCCACGCTTAAATCGTGGTTGAAATGCCAGCCTGCGTAGGACTTTGTTGTGTGGAATGTTGGATCTCCGCGGGCTTGTGTCGCTCCCATGCAGAGCCTGTACCAGGAGGTTGGGGGATGCTGTCTGAGAAACGAAGAGCAGGTCCCCTCGCCACTCGCGCTCTAAAATGGGGGGGGTGGGTGAGCGCTCATCCGGTCACGGGGGGGTTGGACCGTGGGCGAGAGAACCTGCTAAGAGAAACTATACACACGCCTTACATTTCTTGTCTAGTCCTTAGCCAAACTTTTTTCTTGCAGGCTTTGACCAGCGGAAATGGCGCGCTCTAGCTACGCGTTGGCAAAGCTACCGTTCGGGTTATAAGGGTTGAACCACGCCATGATGGGCAGGAACAGAGCCAGCAAGACAATCACACCAATGGCAGCTCCGATGTCAGAGCTGGACTTGTTGTCCTGCGTGTTGTTCTGGGTCCCGGTGGTGTTGTTCTTGCCCTTTTCGTTTTCGCAGTTCGGGTAGCACTTCTTCGTAGTCAGAACCGGTGGCGTAAAGACTTTCGCCTGCGCCTGAGGTGCGACGGTTACAGGGGTGAATACCAGCGAGGCGGCAACGGCAGCGCCCATCAGCTTCTTCATGTTTTTTCTCTTTCAGCAGAGGGGAAACGGGACGCCGCTGACTTTACCGCGACTGCCCCGGGTGGACGCTTCAAGCAGACGCCTCAAGCAATTGCGGCAACTATCCCCGGTTTGGCAACATGCTGCCGCAATTGAAAAAAGCTCCCCCAGCACTAAACCGGCACTATCCGATGTTTGGGGCCAGGCTAAGGCGGGCTGGGGCGGGGACGCTTGGGGCGTCGGCAAGCGAAAAGCCCCAACACCTAGTACGAGCTGGAACCACCCGCACCCGAAAAGCCCGAGCTGAAGCCCGTGTTCGCGCTAAACGAAGACGAAGAGGAAGACTGCGCCGCCTGGTGGGCCTCCACATTCGAAGAATGCCAGCTGGTCAACGCCACGTACGGGATGTAGTTGGAGTAAATGTAGCCAGGATCCGTCAGGCGCGGGGCGTAGAGCTTGTTGTACTCCTTCACATCCGAGAACTCGCGGCGCTTGATTTCGGGGATGAGCTGGTTGTAATCCGAAAGAATGCGGGTGAACTGGTCTACAAATTTCGGATAATCCGGGTTCTGGTCCAGGTAATCCAGGCCGCGCTCCAGCTTGGCCAGCTCGCGCTTGAGCTCCTGGTCCTTGATCTGGCGGCGGGCCTTGATCACGTCCGTGCGCACCTCATTAATAATCACGGCGCGCTCAGCCGGATCGCCCTGCTCAACCGCAAAGAGGCGGTTGATGTTCTCCTCCGCATTACCTGTGTCCTTCACGGTATCGGCAAACTTGGCCAGCTTCTTGTGATTCTCCCACGCCTGGCGGTCCGTGCCCACCTCCAACTGCATCGCGTCATGCATGCCCAGGAAGCGGTCGCGCACCTCCTCCCACTGCTTGCGCAGCTCCGCGTTAGCAAAGGCGCTGGAGACGGAGTTGGCGCGAATGTCCAGCTCATCAATGCGCTGGCTCAGACCCGTGAACTCGCGGCCAATGATCGCATGGTTCTCGCGGGCTTGAGCGATTGCTTTGCGGCGCCTATTGCGCCCACTCGCAGCAATCGACCCACCCACAAGCGTTACGCCACCGGCTGCGGCGCCAAGGCCGATGCCAGCGGCTGCCTTGTTGCCGGCGGCGCTGTCAACCGGGTAGTTCTGCGCGGCATCAATGTCCATGGCAAGGTCCGCGCCGGCGAAGTAGCCGGCCGGGATATTGTCGTCCCGCAGCCCAGGCTTCATCGCCTCAAGGGCGTCCTCCAGGCGCTCGCCGGAGCGCAAGTAGAGCTGGTTGGCAACGTCCTCACCGGCGAAGATGAAGTTGTTGCGGCCTTTGACGTCGGTGCCAACGATCAACATGCCATCCGCAAACTTCTTGTCCAGGATTTGGTCCGGGAAGTTATCACGCAGGAAGTTCTCTACCGCGTCGTTGACGTTCTCGCGGCCCTCGTCCAGCGTGATGAAGTGGAGCTTCTTCACTGTGTCCGGGTGCTGGAGACGCTCCACGTCACGAAGCAGGCGCGCCTCATCATCCGCCAGCATCACATCCGAGGGGTCCGAGATCTCCACCGCGGGTGCCTCGGCCTGGGTGGCAATCACCACAGGCTCGGGCGTATCCGGCAGGGCGTAGCCCACCGTGCCGCCAATGCCGCCCAGCAAGGCAGTCAGGCCCAAGACGGCAGCCCAGTCCTTGCCCTTCGTGCTTCGAGATCCGCGGTAGCTCTTATTGTTATCCGGATTCATGGCGGCCATGGTACGCGCGGATATTCGGTGGGACAGGGTGGGAGGGCAGGGTGGGAGGGCAGCGTTAGGCGTCGACAAGCAAAAAGCCCCTGCGCACGTGTAACGTTTGAGCTGTACACCCCACAACGGATCGTTCGGCACGTACCTGCCGATGGAGGAGAACACTATGGCAACCGTGACCTATGACCAGGCCACCCGCATTTACCCCGGCGCGGACAAGCCCAGCGTTGACCGCCTGAACCTGGAAATCGCAGACGGCGAATTCCTCGTGCTCGTCGGCCCGTCCGGCTCCGGCAAATCCACCGCACTGCGCATGCTCGCAGGCCTGGAAGACACCAATGAGGGCCGCATTCTCATCGGGGACAAGGACGTGACCAACGCCAGCCCCAAAGAGCGCGACATTGCCATGGTGTTCCAGAACTACGCCCTGTACCCGCACATGACCGTGCGCGAGAACATCGGTTTTGCGCTGAAGATTGCGGGGATGGATAAGGATGAGATCAACCGCCGTGTGGAAGAGGCAGCGGCAACGCTGGACCTGACGCAGTACCTGGACCGCAAGCCGAAGGCCCTGTCCGGTGGCCAGCGCCAGCGCGTGGCCATGGGTCGTGCGATTGTGCGTGAGCCGCAGGTGTTCCTTATGGATGAGCCGCTGTCCAACCTGGACGCCAAACTCCGCGTACAAACCCGTACCCAGATTGCTAACCTGCAGCGCCGCATGGGCGTGACCACCCTGTACGTCACGCACGACCAGACCGAGGCGCTGACCATGGGCGACCGCATCGCCGTGTTGAACTTCGGCGTCCTGCAGCAGGTAGGCACCCCGCGTGAGCTCTATGATCACCCGGATAACGTCTTCGTTGCCGGCTTCATCGGCTCGCCCGCCATGAACCTGTCCACCTTTGATGTGGATCCGCAGACCCGCACCGCGCGCATTGGTCAGGCGAGCATCCCGCTGGACGACGCTACGCTCAACGCCCTATCCGTGGAAGACAACGGCCAGGTGATCCTTGGCTTCCGTCCGGAGTCGCTGGAACTTGTCGGCGCTGATGAGCCGCACACGATCCCGGTTGAGGTGGATTTTGTGGAGGAGCTGGGCTCTGACTCCTACGTCTACGGCCACCTGGCTGGCGGCGGCTGGCGCGAAGCCGGCCTAGAGGAAGGCCGCGAGGGTGCTGCGAGCGACCAGATTGTGGTGCGCACCCCGCCGCTGTCCGGCGCGAAGAAGGGCGACGTGATCCACGCCCGCATCAAGGAGGGCGGCCTGCACGTCTTTTCCAAGGCGACGGGTCAGCGCATCTAGCTTCTTGCTGGTTTAGCTGGTTTAGCTGTGTCTCTGGAGAAGCTGAACGTAGTTTCTCCAGCGTATGCGCCGACGCTGCTCACCATGCCGTGGTCGGTGCCGCTGGAGGAATGGGACTCCGACCTGCTTGCAGCGCTGCCGCGCGGTATTTCCCGCCACACAGTCCGCCTGATCGCCGCCGATGAGTTGGTGTTTGCGGTCAAGGAGATCGGTGAGTCTGTGGCGTACCACGAGTACCGCATGTTGCGCCGCCTGCAGGAATTAGGTGTGCCGTGCGTGGTGCCGGTGGCGGTGATCACCCACCGCGTGGATGCGGATGGTGAGCCGCTGACCGCCTGCCTGGTCACTGAGCACCTGCGGTTTTCTTTGCCGTACCGCGATTTGTTCTCCCGCGAGCTCGCCCCGTACACGGTGAGCAAGCTGATCAGGGCGCTGGCTGTGCTCTTGGTGCGCCTGCATCTGGTCAACTTTTACTGGGGGGATGTGTCGCTGTCAAACACGCTGTTTCGCCGTGACGCAGACGAGTTCCTCGCCTACCTGGTGGACGCGGAGACCGGCGAGTTCCACGAACCGCTGTCCAAGGGCCGCAGGCTTTACGACGTTGACGTAGCCCGCGTCAACATCATCGGCGAGTTAATGGATCTTCAGGCCGGCGGCATGATCGACGAAACCATGGACGTCATTGCCGTGGGCAACGAGATTGAACGCAACTACCTGGAGCTGTGGGACCTGATGACGGGTGACCTCTACGTCCAGGGCAACCAGGCGTTTGACGCGATCAGTGAGCGCGTGGCCAAGATCAACGCGCTTGGTTTTGACGTGGGTGAGATGGAGATCTCCAACGAGGGCGACATGCGCCGCGTCCATGTCCAGCCGGCGGTGTTCTCCACGGGCTTTAACCGTAGAAAATTGCAAGCCCTGACCGGCCTGGACGTCCAGGACCGCCAGGCGCAGCGCCTGCTGGGTGAGATGGAGGTCTACCGCGCCGTGCGCTACGGCGGCAAACTCCCGCTTGAGGCGGTGGCGCATCGCTGGATGGTCAAGGAATACGAGCCGGTGGTGAGCCTGATCCCGCCCAAACTGCGCGAGAAACTCGAACCCGCCCAGATCTTCCACGAGATCCTGGACCACCGCTGGTTCATGAGCCAAAACGACAAGCGTTTCGTCCCGCTTGCAGAGGCCGCCGAGTCCTACTTCGACCACGTCCTGCCCACCCACCGTGATGAAGCGATGGTCTACCGCGGGGAGTCTGCACCGGATAGTGACGCATCACACAACTGTTTTGATGGGTATTGACATGTCACTACACTGGTAAACGTACGACGTTTCCCTTAGTAGAAGGACGACTCATGAATAAGATCAGTCGCGTACTTGCCACCACGGCAGCTGCAGCACTGACCGCTACCAGCCTCGTTGCCTGCGGTGGCAGCGGTGGCGAAGCCGGCCCAAGCGTGTACTTCCTCAACTTCAAGCCGGAGCAGGATGCGGCTTACCAGCAGATTGCAAAGGAATACACCGAAGAGACCGGCGTTCCGGTGAAGGTGGTTACCGCCGCCTCCGGTAAGTACGAGCAGACCCTGCGCACCGAGGTGTCCAAGTCTGACGCCCCGACCCTGTTCCAGATGAACGGCCCGACCGGCTTTGAAACCTGGAAGGACTACACCGCTGACCTGAGCGACACCCAGGTTGCACAGCAGCTGAACGAGGACGTGACCCCGCTTGAGGGCGAGGACGGCACCGTTCGCGGCGTCCCGTTCGCTGTGGAGGGCTTCGGCATCCTCTACAACGAGGAGATCCTGGACCAGTACTTCGCACTCCCGGGTGCGGCAGTCACGTCCGTGGATGAGGTCACCAACTTCGAGTCCCTGAAGGCTCTGGCTGAGGACATGCAGGCCAAGAAGGACGAGCTGGGTATTGACGGCGCGTTTGCCTCCACCTCCCTTGCCTCTGGTGAGGACTGGCGCTGGCAGACCCACCTGGCCAACGGCCCGATGCACTACGAGTTTGAGAATGTTGGCGACCAGAACACCGCTGACGTGACCTTTGAGTACAACGAGGAGTTCAAGAACCTCTTCGACCTGTACCTGCAGAACTCCACCGTCCAGCCGTCCCTGGCACCGTCCAAGGCAGTGAGCGACTCCATGGCTGAGTTCGCACAAGGCAAGGCCGCCATGGTGCAGAACGGCAACTGGGCATGGAGCCAGATCGCTGAGGTCAACGGCAACGTAGTCAAGGAAGACAAGATCAAGTTCATGCCGATGTACATGGGTCTGCCGAATGAGGAGACCACCGGCATCAACGTTGGTACGGAGAACTACTTTGCTGTGAACTCCCAGGCTTCTGAGGAGGACCAGCAGGCGTCCAAGGACTTCCTGGACTGGCTGTTCACCTCTGATGCGGGCAAGGAGCACGTGATCAATGATCTCGGCTTCATCGCTCCGTTTAAGAACTACGGCCCGGAGGACACCCCGGCTGACCCGCTGGCAAAGCAGGTTCAGGCTGCGATTGCTAACACTGAGGTTTCCACCATCCCGTGGGACTTCCAGTACTTCCCGTCGCAGCAGTTCAAGGATCTCTTCGGTGGCAACCTGGCACAGTACGCGTCCGGCAACATGGAGTGGTCTGACGTTGTGGCCAAGTTCGTCGAGGACTGGAAGGCCGAGAAGCGCACCAGCTAAAAGCTGGGTAGCGTAAAAGCGGATCACACGTTGTCGTCGATAAGCGACAGCCCGTGGTGAGGGGATACCCCCTCACCACAACCCTCCCGAAAGAGGCACCTACGCATGCAACAGTCTTTGAAAAAGTATTTCCCAATTTTCGTTTTGCCAACGTTGCTGGCATTCCTCATCGCATTCCTGGTTCCGTTTGTGATGGGTTTCCTGCTCTCGTTCACCAACTTCACAACCATCACCAACGCAACGTGGGTGGGGTTGGACAACTACGTACAGGCGTTCAACGCCCGAGAAGGGTTCGTGCGATCCTTCGGGTTCACGGCGCTGGTATCCATCGTGTCCATCATCACGGTGAACGTGTTCGCATTTGCCATCGCGTGGGTGCTCACCCGCAAACTTAAAGGAACCAACTTCTTCCGCACGATCTTCTTCATGCCCAACCTGATCGGCGGCATCGTGCTGGGCTACACCTGGCAGTCCATGATCAACGCGGTGCTGGCCAAGTACGGCACCACGATCGTGTCTGACTGGAAGTTCGGCTTCGCCGGCCTGGTCATCCTGCTGAACTGGCAGCTGGTGGGCTACATGATGATCATCTACATCGCCGGTCTGCAGAACGTGCCGCCGGAGCTGATCGAGGCCGCCGAGCTGGATGGCGTAAGCAAGTGGGAGATGCTGCGGCACGTGACCATCCCAATGATCATGCCGTCCATCACCATCTGCCTGTTCCTGACGCTGTCCAACACGTTCAAGCTGTTCGACCAGAACCTGGCGCTGACCAACGGTGCGCCTGGCGGCCAGACCGAGATGGTGGCACTGAACATTGTGAACACCATGTTCAACCGCGTCGGTGTTGAGGGCGTTGGCCAGGCAAAGGCAGTGATCTTTGTGGTTGTTGTCGTTGTCATTGCAATGTTCCAGCTCAGCACCACCCGTCGCAGGGAAGTGGAGGCATAACCCATGACTACCAGCATTCAAGCACCTGAAGCTTCGGCCAAGAAGGCACCTGTTAAGGCCTCGGAGGCGCGCGTCTCCGGCCCGGCGAAGACCCTGATCTACGCCGTGCTGCTCTTCCTCACCGTGGTGTTTTTGGGCCCGATCTTCTTCATCCTGCTCAACAGTTTCAAGCAGAAGTTCTCCATCTCCAACAACCCCTTCGCGTTGCCGCTGGGGGACATGTGGGCTGGGTTTGAGAACTACATCACCGGCATCCAAGGCGAAGGCTTTGGCATGGCCATCGTGTGGTCGTTCGTGATCACGATTCTGTCCGTGGCCGCGATTGTGTTCTTCTCCGCCATGACCGCCTACTACATCACCCGTGTGAAGACGTGGTGGACGTCCGCACTGTACTACATGTTCGTGTTCTCCATGGTCATCCCGTTCCAGATGGTGATGTTCCCAACCGTGGCCATCGCGGACCGCCTGGGCTTGGACAACCCGCTGGGCATGGTGGTGCTGTACATGGGCTTCGGCGCTGGCCTGTCCGTGTTCATGTTCGCGGGCTTTGTTAAGTCCATCCCGCTGGAGATCGAAGAGGCCGCGGTTATTGACGGCTGCTCGCCCCTTTCCACCTTCTTCCGCGTCGTGCTTCCCATGCTGAAGCCGACCGCGATCACCGTGGCCATCCTGAACGCCATGTGGGTGTGGAACGACTACCTGCTGCCCTACCTGGTCATTGGCCTGTCCACCCCGTACCGCACGATCCCGGTTGTGATCCAGCAGTTCGTGGGCTCCCAGGGCAACCGCGACATGGGCGCAATGATGGCGATGCTGGTGCTGGCCATCATCCCGATCATCGTGTTCTACATGTCTGCACAGAAGCACATCGTCGAAGGTGTCGCCGCAGGTGCAGTGAAGGGCTAACTCGGGCTAGCCTTAAAAGGGTGTTCCACCCAGAGTCCCGTTTCATGTCCGCCGTCACGCTGATGGCGGACATTGTCATTCTCAACATGTTTTTGGTGGTCGCCTGCCTGCCGGTAGTCACGGTGGGCGCGGCAGTACGCGCGGCCAATGTGGTGGTGCGCGAGATGGTCCAGGGCGTCGGCTCGCGCTACTGGCTCCGCTTTCTTCGCCAGCTCACCTCCCACTGGAAACCCGCCACCGCCTATTGGTTCCTCCTCGTTCTCTTGCTGGGTCTGCTTGCGTACCAGCAGTTCGTGGTGTTCCAAGCCGGCGTCTCCGGCTTCGCACTCACGCTCATCCAGGCCCTCGCTTTGTCCGGCCTATTCCTCATCGCGGGGGTGACGGTGTGGTTCTACGGCCTCGCGTCCTCCCGTCCGGCGCCTTTTGGGCCTTTGCTTATCGACGCCACGTTGTCCACCCTCCGCCACCTCCCCCACACCCTCGGCGCGGTCATTGTCCTGGCGGCAGGGGTGTGGGGCGTGGTTGCGCTGCCGATCGGGTGGGCCGTGCCCTTGACGGTGTTCCTCCTGCCGGCGCTGACGATTTACGTCATCCGCCTGATCATCGCGGGGCCGCTCGGGGAGAAGCTGGACACTTAGAACGGTTCGGCGACGGTGCGGGCGAGGACGACGGCGCCTGCGTCGATACGCTCAGTGAGCGCGTTCTCAACCGCCTCGGGGGTGTCTCCGGTGAGGAACCAGCCGGTCCAGGTGGTTTTGCCGGGGGAGAAGAGGCCGTCGCCTTTGCCGATGATGTTGAGTGTGGCGTCGCGAAGCCACAGGGGCCCCACGAGCTTGGTTTGCTCCGTGCTGTCGCTCTCGGCGAGGTTGGGCTGGTACGCCACGGCGTGCACGTGGCCAATAAGCTCCTGGTACAGCGTCTCCGCTGTGGCCGCGTTGTGCTCCGCACCCAGGTAGATGACGGTGATCAGTGACATCGCGTCTGTTGGCGCGTCACGCACCCGGAAATCCGCAAGCCCGCCAAGAAACGCCGGGTACGCAGTCGGCTCGGTGGGGCCTTCGAAGAAGAAATCCTCCACCGCCTCATCACGATCCGTCGTGACAAAATCCACCAACGCATTGAGCTCATAGAGCTGCATGGTTTCCGGGGCGGGCAGGTTGTCGTAGGCGGCTTGGCAGCGCAGGTCCCAAAGGAAGAACTCGCTGTCAATCGGGTGCGGGCTTGGAGAGATCGCAACAACCTCCGCGCGACTCATAGCCACGCGGGCGCGGTAGAGCTCATACGCGTCGGCGAGGTCGTGCTCGTGAGCGACGAAGTGAGTAGAGACGATCTCATATGCCATGTGCGCCAGCGTAGCTGCGGTGTAGTGCTGGGGGAGCTTTTTTGAATTGCGGCAGCATTCTGCCAAACCGGGGATAGTTGCCGTTGTGTAAAGTTTGCTTGACAGTTGGTCGTTGCGGGTTTACATTTTGTATATGGAAGGGAACGAAAGGAGAGCGGCATGAGCATGGTGCGCAAGTGGCGGCGCTGGCTGGAACTCTCCCAGCAAGAACTCGCCGACCAAGTCGGCGTTTCGCGCCAAACCATCGCCAACATTGAGCGCGGCAACTATTCGCCTTCCGTATACCTGGCACTGGACATTTGCCGCGAACTTGGCAAAACCGTCGAGGAAATCTTCGGCGATGACGAGGAACAGCTCTAAGAAGGATTACTGATGAAGCAGTACGGCGACACCATTGTTAACTATGTTGCGGACATTGCCCAGGACGAATTCGAAGCCTCGACCTACTACAAAGCCGACTCTGTAGCGCTGTACACGTCCCTGCCAATAACAGCGCTCGTGGGTGCGATCCTTGCCTTGGTACTTCCCGGCCAGCTCGCCATGTGGTCACTGCTTGTGCTTTGCGTGCCTGGACTCAGTAGCGCCGCCGCTGCCCTCTGGATGCGCAACTACGTGCCACGGCCAGTCTCTAGCCTGCGCAAGATGCCGCGCGGCCTGCTTGTGCTCTACTTCGGCCTGGTCGCAGTGTGGCTGGCAATCATCATTATCACCGGCGCGTACAACCCCGAGGGCGAGTTCAGCGGCGCCGGCACCATTGGCGCCATCGTCGGCGCAGTTATCGGCATGCTGGTTTTCGGCGCGCTCGCCGGAAAAATCAGCGAGCGCAGGCGAGCAAAGGACCAGGCGCGTCTCGACGCCACATCTGACGACTAACCGGCCACCTAAATCCGATAACGACGGTTGCGGCTCGTGGGGGGAGCGGTTGGTGAGATCACGTTGGCGTCGACAAGCTTGCGCAAGCGAGGCCGCACACTGCTAAGGCTGACACCTAGCGCATCGGCAATCTCCCGAGCTGAAAGCTCCCCACCTCCCGCAAGAACGTTAATGATCTCTGGGTCCGCACTACCCGCACCACCGTTGGATGGGGCAAGCGTAAACCGATCGGGATCACTCGTAGGCACCAAGCTTCCTGCCGACGCAAGTCCGTTCAAGATCGCTCGCGCGTCATCACTATCAAGCCCCACATTGTCTTTCAGCTCCCGGGTAGACACCGCACCGAGGCCATGCGCAATCGCAAGCGCCACCTGTTCCTCCCTAGTCGCCTTCGGAGCAACCCGATTCAGCCACTGCGCAATCTCCGGAGTCAACAAACCGAAGCGGAAAAGCGTCACAGTGAAATCGCCAATGTTCGCAGTAAACAACGGCTGAGGCAGACCATGCTTTTGCATCCCCGACTTCATACGCTGAATTCCACTGCCCTGATTCTCCGCAACACGCGAAGAGCCCCCAGGCGTGCGCAAATGACTCAACAAGTTAGCTAGGTACTGGTTACGAGCAGTCGAGCGATTCTCCTGAATATTGTCCACCGTTCGATCACCCCAAAGACCGCCCGGATTATTGATCTCCACCCGATCCGGATAGATATCAATCTGCACCTGCCGACCCAACACCTGCGGGTTGTAATCCCTATGCATCACGGCATTGACCACCGCCTCACGGATAGCAATCTCCGGAATCTCCGGCTCATCAATCATCACAGAACCACGCTCCACAGCCCGCGTACGAAGGTTGGCTAACACAGTCTGGATTGCGTTCTCAACCGCAATCGGCAACGGACCATCACACTGCTTCCGCTCAAGAAAACGCACCTCCCCCGAAGATTTCTCTGTCTGCGGGTGTACCGCAACATCAATGAACAATTGTGGGTAAAACTGCTGCGGATACGTCCCAAGAGCAAGCGTGCCCGCAAGAGTAGGCGTGCCACCCCCATCAACAACATGCAGACGCTCAAGCGCCTCTACATCACTCTTCGTTCCGTACATAAGCCTGGACCCAGACTTAACAAAAGAGCCCAAAAGCGCTTCCCATTCCGGCTTCTCCAGATCATCCAGCGTTGCCTTCGGCGCCGGTGCCAACTCCGCCAAATCCGGTTCATACAAGGTGGCAAGTTGAAACACCTCATACGAAGATAGCCGATGATCACCATCGAACAGCCGCTTATAAGAACCGTTCCGCGGACCCTGACTTGTGACATAACAAGGCATTAACTTGCCCAACTTCGGATCATCCCTCATCGGGTACACCCTCAAGACAATCACCGGGGCGCCGTTGTACTCATCCGCTTCAGGCTCCACGCGCGGAAGCGGCGTGACACCCGGGTTCTCCTGCGAGGGGCGGAACGCATCCTCTAAGCGATCGCTCATCTGGTGATAGTCAAAATCAGGGTTCACCACAAAACGCCCAGTTTCCTGATCCTCTGAAATCCCCAGAACAATAAGACCCCCACGAGTGTTAGCAAAGGCGCTGACAGTGCTCCAGAACGCTTTGTCGAGTTTGCCCGTACCGCTCTTGGCCTCAATGCAGTGATCATCATCCCGCTGCCGATTGAGGCGCTCCATAATCCTGTTCATGCGATCACTCATGCTGTCAGTTTAGCGAATCTATAGAGTGACGGCCTCACTTTATAGAGTGACAGGTCACTTTTCGGTCAATTTATAAAGTGAGGGCGTCACTTTATAGAGTGAGGGGCCTATTCTTCGAGAGATAATAGAGTGACGGCGTAGTGACGCACAGTGATGTGCTGGCCCTGGGGCGGTGGGGGAGCTTTTTTGAATTGCGGAAGCATTCTGCCAAATCGGGGATAGTTGCATTGACTGCCAGGTGATTGCCAGGTTTGAGTTGCGATGAGTCGTAGCCGCGACCCGCCGTGCGTGTGCCACTAGCAGACAATGATTTTGGCCCTATGTTTCCCCAGGTCAGTTGTCTTTACTCAGCTTGAGTTTTGCGTTGTGTGCTAGTAGGCCCACCGGGAGCGCCTTGCAGGGAGCGACACTGCCTCACTGTTGCCTCACTGCTAGACGACATTGAAAATTACCCCGCAAACCCGCAGGTCGAATATGGAGACATTTGGCGGATTTTGCGTTGTAGTCTAGCAAGGCGTGGGTTGGGCGTGGGTGGGGTGTGGGGAGGGCAGGGGAGTGCCCGACAACAAATGCAAAAGCCCAGGCCGCAAAGCGAAATCTGGCAAACACCTGTGAGCCGTGGCAGATATCCCCGGTTTGGCAGATATTTGCCGCAATTGAAAAAAGGACCCCAGAGGTCTGGAGGTCCTTCGCTAACGGTCCTTCGCCAGCGGCAGCAGTCTGTGCGGCAGCAGTCTGTGCGGCTAGCCAGTGCGGTTAGCGGGCAGCTTCGGCGTTGGCTTCAGTGTTCGCTGGGGTGGAGTGTTCTGCGTTGGCGTCAGCGTCGTCAAGCGAAGTGCTCTTGATCTTGCCTGCGGCGAACTTGTTGATGATCAGCGCAATCGCACCATCGCCGGTGACGTTGGCGGCGGTACCGAAGGAGTCAACGACGATGTAGGCGGCGATCATGAGGGAGACCATGGACTCGTCAAAACCCAGGTTCGCCTGCAGCAGGCCAACCGCAGCCATGATGGCGCCACCAGGCACGCCCGGCGCAGCGATCATCATGATGCCCAGCAGCAGCATGAAGCCGAGGATTTGCGGGCTGGTCACATCAAGCCCACCCATGAACACGATGGCCAGGGCGTACAGCATGATCTTCATCATGGAACCCGACAGGTGAATCGTCGCGCACAGCGGGACTACGAAGCCGGCGACGTCCTCGTCCACCTTGTTCTTCAGGGTGGATGCGTAGGTGACCGGGATCGTGGCTGCGGAAGAAGAGGTACCCAGCGCGGTGAAGTACGCCGGCAGCATGTTCTTCAGGGCAACGAACGGGTTCACACCAGCGATAACACCGGCGATGATGTAGAGCAGCAGGACGATGACAAGGGTCATCACGATGGACAGCACCAGGACGGTACCGAATGCGGCGATGGTGGAGCCGAAGTTGTCATTCATGCCCAGGCTCAGGAACGTGCCGAAGATGTAGATCGGCAGCAGCGGGATGACAAAGCTGGTGACAACCTTCAGGATCACCGCGTTGAGCTCATCAAGCACCTGGTGCATGGTCCGCGACGGCACCGCGGTCATTGCAACACCGATGACAAAGGACAGCAGCAGCGCAGCCATCACCGGGAACGGCGCTGGCATTTCGACGCTGAAGAATGGTTCGAGGCCGCCTTCACTGGGGTCGTCGACGGAGGTGACTAGGCCGTCATTAAGAAAAATCGGGTAGAGCACGGTTGCGGTGCCCCACGCGATGAGACCGGAAATAATCGTGGAACCGTACGCAACGCCGGCGGTGACGCCGAGCCACTTGCCCGCCCCCTTTCCCAAGCCGGCGATGGCCGGCGCGATGAGCGCGAAAATCAACACCGGGACGAAGAAGCCCAGGAAGTTGGAGAACAGGCCGTTGAACGTGACAAACACGCGCGCAAGCCAGTCAGGGAAGAACAAGCTGCAGACGTAACCGGCGATGATCGCCAGCACAATCCACATCAGCAGCGAGTTCAGGAGTTTCGATTTCATTGCTGAAACCCTTCTACAGTGAACGGGAATTGGACAGGGCGCGGCTCATGCCTACGCTAATTTCTCATTTTCCCCTAAATAAGCACCTGTTTTCCAATTATGGGGCGTTTTCTTTGGCCGTCGCTTCGGGTTTATGCTTGGGTGCATGTCCCCGCTTGCAACCATGACCACGCTCAACGCGGTGCTTGGCACCATTTTTATCGTCCTGGCGCTTGTTTTCCTTATCGTCGGCGCCATGGCTACCGCCGGCAAACTCCCCGGCAATAATGTTGTTGGCCTGCGGGTTCCTGAGGTTCGCAAGAACGAGTCCACCTGGCGCCAGGCCCACCGTGTGGTCGGCCCCTTCTGGATTCTCACCGGTGTGGGCCTCGCGTTGGCCGCCGCGTTTGCGTTCATCGCCTCCGGTTGGCTGTGGATCGCCCCGGCCATTGCGGTGGTTGCGTCCGTTGTTGCTCTTTCGGTTGGTGGGAACTTCGGCGCCAGGGCTGCCCTGCTTGTCGACGACGCGCTGTCCTCCACCTCCGCCGATTCCGCCAGCGCCGGTACCGGTGCTGGTGCCGCCGCCCCGGCCGTGGACCTGGGTGCCTTGCGAAACGCCGCCACCCAAGCCGACAACAAGACCGGCAACAAGACCGGCGGCGAGTAACTCTAGGCGGCCAGTAGCCCCCTGACCAGCGCTAACCCCACACGCCCCACTGGCCTCATTGCAAACAAGGCCGTTTGTTACGGATGTGACTAACGCGACCTGGGGTTTTGTAAGCGACCCCGGGGTTGCTTACAGGATCCACACCCAGACCCACCCGAACCCGCCGGGGCCTACTGTCAGGGTTCGAGCTGTGAGCGTCGGAACCGTAGCTCACGCTCCGCGCCGTAGAGTGCAGAACCTTCCACGGGAATCTCCGCGAGGTTGATACCGCTGGCAACCGTGAGCGCGATTTCATTTGCACCGTGTGCGGCTTTCAGCGGGAGACTAATGCTCTCCGCGAAGGCATCCCAGTCCCTTGCGCGCAGGTTTTTAGTTTTGCCGTTCACTGTCAGTGCAAGGGTGAAGTCGCGGTACACGGCTGTGCAGGGGATGTCGTACATGGGCGCGACCTCCCAGTTACCTGCCGCATTTTGAACAACCGATACGTTTTTGGCGTGGCAGTCGCCGTTGCCGGTCAGCCATGCGAACACCAACTGCAAATAAAGCGTTCGGACTGCAATACGCGGCTGTGCAGTAACTTCGGCGAGAGCCTGGGTCACTTCTTCGGCTGTGACGTTGTATTTCTGGGATGGGGGGATGTTGAGGATCTGCGTAGCGTCTTCAAGCGGGAGCCTCCGGCCCCCATACCGATCAAAGCGTTGGACTAAGAGTCCACTGACACCGTTGCGGTCTTGGACCAGCTGTGATTGTGCAACCGGAATGCCTAACTTGGCAGCGTGCTGCAGGTGCAGATGCTCATTTTCCACAAGCTGCGGATACTCTGCGGAGCTGAGTTTCAGGATGTAGTCGCCACGATCGATGGTCAGCGGCGTGTTGATCATGGAGGCAGATGCTTTCCCTTGCACGCCGGCGAGACCCTGCGTTTCCACTGTTTCGGTCAGCGTTTGGAAGTCGAGATGCCCAGGTTCTCCCTGCTGGACGGGTGGCACGGGTTTCGTGCCCGTGGGTACCACGCGAACGTCACCAGGTAGGTCGTTGCCAATTGCCAGAAGAAGGGACAGCTCATCATCCAGCGAAGTCTTCACCAGTTTCCGGATGACACTCAAGCGGTGGCCCTCCGGCAGCAGCCCGGTGAAAAAGGCTGGTAGTGCACCGCCTTGCGAATCGACGCCCCCGTCAACCACCGGCAACGACTTCGCCACCGGAGGACCCGCATACCCGGGAAGATACGCAAAGGTGACCCCGCCGTCTTCTTTTCGCACCAGCGTTGCAACGTGGGCATCTTGCTTCCAGACGTCCGCACGCTTGACGGTCCGTAACTGTTCAAGCGAGTTCACGGCGTGACCTCCAGGCGAAGGCCGAGGACATCGAGTGTTTCTAGTGCTGCCTTGAGGCTTGGCGTTGCCGTTCCGTGCTCGAGGTCGCGCACCGTCTTGTCTGAAAGGTTGGCAAGCTGCGCCAGCTGTACCTGGGTGAGCCCGAGGGATTTTCTGGTTTGGCGGATGGTGGCGCCAATTGTTCCGGCGATGACCATCGGATCGGGACGCTGCTGCATTTCGGAAGTATCCTTCGGATTCATACGGGCTCGGACGGCATAGTGCCAGTTTTTCGCTGATTAAAGCGTTGAATCGGAAGTATACTTCGGAAAACGGCCCGATCCCACCCAAATGGGGCACGAAATCGGCCGAAACGGCAATATTCTTCGGAAATCACATGTGGGCGCAAATTATGCGCTACGCTGTCATGCGTGACTTTCAACAACTTGGCCCACGGCAATCTTCAGTGGTGGTGGCTCGCGTAGACGGCGTGCCACAAGTCAACGTAGAAAAAATCTTCTGGCCCGCCAGCTTGAACCCAAACCAAGCGCCGCGGGCCTTTGCTCTAAGTCCCCGGTGCTGCATAAGACAAAGCACAACGATAAAGGACGAACACAATGAGCAAATCCCCACCACAGCCGCGGTTTACAAAGGTAGACGTGCGCTATCACGAGGACGTCTCCAGTTTGTTCGCGCACCTTGGTGGCTGCGAGCAGGAAGACTCCGTGCTTTTAGAGTCCGCTGATATTACGACGAAGTCGGGGTTGCATTCGATGGCGGTGCTCAAGGCGTCGTTAAGAGTGACCTGCAATGGCAACCAGGTGAGCATCGAGCCGTTCACCGAGTCCGGCGAGCTGCTAGCCAAGCAAGCCCAAGAGCAGCTCAAGCCGTACGCAACCGCCGAAAACACCTACGAGTTCCCGGCAAGCAAGGCCGAGGATGAGCGGGAGCGGCTGACGGCGCCGTCGAGTGCGGAGGTGCTGCGCGCCCTGAGCACCAAGGCCGGCTACGGCAACGAGGACTTTCCACTGTTGGCGGGCGGGTTCGCGTTTGATTATCTGGAAACGTTTGAGACGCTGCCGCAGGTCCAGGAGGGGGAGAACACCTACCCGGATTACCAGTTTGTGCTGGCAGAGGTGCTGCTGAAGGTGGATCACCAGGCGCAGACCGCGTACCTAGCCGCCGTGGATGCCACCGGCGAGGGCATTGATCTTTCAGAGCTCGCCATGCGTATCGACGCCCCAACGCAGACCTACACCCCCGCCCCACACCCGGAAAACACGCTGCGTGTGGCCGCGAGTATGGGTGATGGGGAGTTTCGGAGGGACGTGGAGAAGCTGAAGGGCTCCATTGCCAACGGGGATATTTACCAGGTGGTGCCGGCGCGCAGTTTTACTACGACCTGCCGGGATGCGTTTGCGGCGTACCAGCGGCTGCGTGAGACGAACCCGTCGCCGTACATGTTTTATGTGCGCGGTGTGGACCGGGCGGGGCAGCCCTACGAGTTGTTTGGGGCTTCGCCGGAGTCCAACCTGAAGTTTGATCCGGCCACGCGCGAGGTGCAGTTGTACCCGATCGCGGGCACGCGACCGCGCGGGTTGAACGCGGATGGCAGCGTGAATTTGGAGTTGGATACGCGCATGGAGCTGCAGCTTCGTACGGATGCGAAGGAGGTTGCGGAGCACACGATGCTGGTGGATCTGGCGCGCAATGACCTGGCGCGTGTGGCTGAGCCGGGGACTCGCAAGGTGGCGGAGCTGTTGCAGGTGGACCGCTATTCGCGCGTGATGCACCTGGTCAGCCGGGTCACGGCGACGCTTGCTCAGGACCTGGATGCGCTGGATGCGTACCGCGCGTGTATGAACATGGGCACGCTGACGGGCGCGCCGAAGCTGCGCGCGACGGAGTTGTTGCGTGAGATGGAGGGCACGCGCCGCGGCTCCTACGGCGGGGCAGTGGGCTACCTGCGCGGCAATGGCGACTTTGACACATGCATTGTCATCCGTTCCGCCTATGTTTCACGTGAAACATCGGTGGTTCAGGCGGGCGCGGGCGTGGTGCGGGATTCGGACCCGCAGGCCGAAGCCGACGAAACCCTGCACAAGGCATACGCCGTACTCAACGCGTTGGCCCTGGCTGCCGACGCGGAGCTGGAGGTAATCAAATGACAATTGTGATGCTGGATAACCAGGACTCGTTTGTCTACAACCTGGTCGACGCGCTTCGGGATACCGGCGACCACGAGATGGTGGTCTACCGCAACACCGTCTCCGCCGACACGGTGCTGGCCGCTAACCCGGACCTGATCGTGCTCTCGCCCGGCCCCGGCTACCCGGTCGAGGCCGGCTGCATGATGGAGGTCATCGGCCGCGCCCAGGGCCGCATCCCAATCCTGGGCATCTGCCTTGGCTACCAGGCACTGATTGAACACCACGGCGGCCGCGTTAGCCCGTGCGGCCCGGAGCACGGCACATCCCGACCGATGCGCCTGACCGAGGCCGGCAGGGCTAGTTTGCTATTCGGCGGCCTGACCACCGGCGGCACGCCCACCGAACCAAGCAACAGCGTCCCTGTTGCCCGTTACCACTCGCTTGGCGCAACGCAGGAGCCGGAGGGGATGCGCGCCCTTGCGTGGGCCGATACTGAAATTGGTGAGGTGATCATGGCCGCCGAGACGACGGATAGTATGGCCATTGGCCTGCAATTTCACCCCGAATCTATTTTGACGCCGGCCGGCCCGATCATGCTCGAGCGCTGCGTTACTCAACTGCTGCAGAAAGGTGCAAACAATGGCAAGTGAAAAGTCTCTGGAAATTCTGCGTCGCTTTTTGGATAACCCGGCGCCCACGCTTGAAGAGGCCGTGGAGGCGTTTACCCCGCTGACTATCGGTGATTATGACGACGTACACATCGCAGCGCTGTTGGCCACGATCCGTACGCGCGGCGAGACCTTCGCCGACATCGCGGGTGCGACCCAGGCGTTCCTGGCTGCCGGCCGCCCGTTCCCGGTGACGGGGGAGGGGATCATGGACACCGCCGGTACGGGTGGTGACGGCGCGAATACCATCAACATCACCACCGCTGCCTCACTGACCGCGGCTGCTGGTGGCGTGAAGATGATCAAGTGCGGCAACCGCTCCGTATCTTCCAAGTCCGGTTCCGCGGACGTGCTTGAGGCGCTGAACATTCCGCTGGACCTGGACCCGGATCGTGCGGTGCGCCAGTTCGAGGCTGCGAACTTCACGTTCCTGTTTGCCCCGGCCTACAACCCGGCGATTGCGCACGTGCAGCCGGTGCGTAAGTCCCTCGGCGTGTCCACACTGTTCAACACGATGGGCCCGCTGCTTTCGCCTGCTCGCCCGGAGTTCCAGATCATGGGCATTGCCAACCCGAAGCAGGGCCAGGTGATCGCGGAAACCATGCGTGAGCTGGGCCGCGGTCGCGCACTCGTGGTACACGGCGCGGGTACGGATGAGATTGCGGTCCATGGTGACACCCAGGTGTGGGAGCTAGACCGCGAGGGCGAGATCACGCACTACACCATCACCCCGGAGGAGCTCGGCGTTTCGCGCCACCCGCTAGAGGCGCTGCGCGGTGGCGACGGCGCGGAGAACGCCGCCTACATGCGCGCCACCTTTGCGGGCGAAGGCCCCCAGGCGCACCACGACGCGATTGCGCTTTCCGCCGGCGCCATGTTCTACCTCTACGGCAAGGCGGACACGATTGCGGAAGGTGTAACGCATGCGAGCACCTTGCTTAACGACGGCACCGTTCAAGCCTGGCTGCAGAAGCACGAGGGGACCGATTACAGTGCCTAAGCTTCCTACGGTTCTGGAGAATATCGTCGCTGGACGAAAAGGTCACATTGACGAAATTCGCGCACGGCTACATGGCGTTAATTTTGACACGTTACCTAAATCAGAACGCTCGTTGTACGAGAATCTGAAGCGTCCGGGGACCAGTTTTATTTTGGAGTGCAAGAGCGCGTCGCCGTCTTTAGGCATGATCCGCGAACATTACGAGCCGGGGGAGATCGCCACCGTGTACTCCCACGGCCACTCCAAGGCGGCGGGCATCTCCGTGCTTTGCGAGCCCGACCGCTTCGGCGGCGACTACGACCACCTGGCAACGGTCGCCTCCACCACGCACCTGCCGGTGCTGTGCAAGGACTTCATCATTGATGAGATCCAGGTGTACGCCGCTCGCTACTTTGGTGCGGACGCCATCTTGCTCATGCTCTCTGTGTTGGACGATGAGGAGTACTCGCGCCTCTCCGCGCTGGCGGACTCCCTTGGCATGGACGTGCTCACCGAGGTGATCGATGAAGAGGAAGCGCACCGCGCGGCCAAGCTCGGCGCGAAGATCTTCGGCGTGAACCACCGCAACTTGCACGACTTGTCCATTGACCTGACGCGCTCCAAGCACCTGGCGCAGTTCGCACCGGAGGACTCGGTGGTGGTTTCGGAGTCGGGGATCAGGGACGTGCGCACGGTTCGCGCGCTCGGCGCGCACTCTGACGGGTTCCTCGTGGGATCCCAACTGACCAGCCAGCCGGACGTGGACCTGGCGGTGCGCGAGTTGGTCTACGGGCCGAATAAGGTCTGCGGGCTCACCAGCCCATCCGCGGCGCAGGCAGCGAAGGCGGCCGGCGCAGTCTACGGCGGGCTGATCTTTGAGGATGCCAGCTTCCGCAATGTTTCACGTGAAACATCCGCCAACATCATCGCGCACGAGCGCGGCCTAAAGTACGTCGCGGTCTCTCGCCGCACGGAGAACTACGGCGCGCTGATCCAGGACGGCATCGCGGCTGTGCAGATTCACGCACCGCTGCAGGCGTCGGTGGAGAAGGAGCGCGAGCTCATCGCACGCGTTCACGCCGAGGTTCCCGAACATGTTGAGGTATGGCGCGCAGTTTCGATGACGGACATGCTCGGCCCCGAGATCGCGCAAGCCATCGCTGAAGACGTGGACATGCTTGTGCTCGATGCCCATGAGGGCGGTTCGGGGGAAAGGTTTGATTGGGGGGTGCTGCGTGGCGTCGATAAGCAAAAAGCTCTGCTTGCCGGTGGGCTGAACCCGGACAATGTTGCGGAGGCCTTGGCAACCGGGGTGGCCGGCGTGGACCTGAATTCTGGTGTGGAGTATGCGCCGGGGCGCAAGGATGCGGCGAAGCTGCGCCAGGCGTTTTCGGTGATTGGGAATTTCTATGTGGAGGACAACAATGAGTGAGTACAGCCGCGGCGGCAAAACCCTGCTGCCTGCGTATTACGGTGAGTTCGGCGGGCAGTTTGTGCCCGAGTCGCTGATGCCGGCACTGGATCAGCTGGAGCGCGCGTTTGTAGAGGCCTTTGAAAACGAGGAGTTCATGGCCGAATACCGCGCGCTGCTGCGGGATTACCTGGGCCGCCCGACCCCGCTGACGGAGTGCCGCAACCTGCCGCTGAACGGCAACGCGCGCATCTTTCTCAAGCGCGAGGACCTCGTGCACGGCGGCGCACACAAGACCAACCAGGTGATTGGGCAGGCGCTGCTGGCAAAGCAGATGGGCAAGACGCGCATCATCGCGGAGACCGGCGCGGGCCAGCACGGCACGGCGACGGCGCTGGCGTGCGCGCTGCTGGACCTGGATTGTGTGATTTACATGGGCAAGGTGGATATGGCCCGCCAAGAGCCGAACGTCTACCGCATGCGCCTGATGGGTGCGGAGGTTATCGGCGTGGAGTCCGGCGCAGGCACCTTGAAGGATGCCGTGAATGAGGCGCTGCGCGATTGGACGGCCACGTTCCATGAGTCGCACTACCTGCTTGGCACCGCGGCGGGCCCGCACCCGTTCCCGAAGATTGTGAAGGAATTCCACCGCGTGATTTCTGCCGAGGCGCGCGCCCAGATGCTGGAGCGCACAGGCGCCTTGCCGGACACGGTGGTTGCGTGTGTGGGCGGCGGCTCCAACGCGATCGGCATGTTCGCGGAGTTCATTGATGATGAGGGCGTGGAGCTCGTCGGCGCCGAGCCGGGCGGCGAGGGCTACGGCGTGGGCATGCACGGCGCCGCGATCGCCCAGGGCACCGTCGGCATTTTGCACGGCACGCGTTCTTACCTGATGCGTGATGACGACGGACAGGTCGAGGAGTCCTACAGCATCTCCGCCGGCCTGGACTACCCGGCGGTTGGCCCGGAGCACGCCTACCTGGCCAAGTCCGGCCGCGCGAAGTACGTGCCGGTGACTGATGAGGAGGCCCTGCGCGCCTTCCAGTTGCTCTCCCGCCACGAGGGCATCATTCCGGCCCTCGAGTCCTCGCACGCGCTTGCTTATGCTTTACGACGCGCAGCCGAACACCCCACCAACGCCTCCCCATTGAACATCTTGGTCTGCCTTTCCGGGCGCGGGGATAAGGACGTGGCACACGTTCGCAAGACGCTGGAGGAGCATCCGGATTGGGTTATTTCTGCTAAAGGATCCGATAAGGAGGAGCAGCGATGAGCCGCTATGACGCAATGTTCAAGCGCCTAGAGGAGAAAGGGGAGGGCGCGTTCGTTCCGTTCATCATGCTCTCTGACCCCTCGCCGGCAGAGGCCGTGGAGATCATCACCACCGTGGTTGAGGCTGGTGCGGATGCCGTGGAGCTGGGCGTGCCGTTTTCTGATCCGGTTGCGGACGGCCCAGCGATCCAGACCGCACACGTGCGCGCCCTTGACGGCGGTGCGACGGTGCAGCAGGCGCTGGATCAGGTGCGTGAGCTTCGCCAGCGCTTCCCGGAGCTGCCGATTGGCATGTTGATCTACGCCAACGTTGCCTACGTGCGCGGGCTGGACCGTTTCTACCCGGACTTCCACTCCGCGGGTGCAGATAGCATTTTGCTTCCAGACGTCCCCGTGCGCGAGTCCCAACCGTTCACCGAGGCCGCCACCGCCGCGGGTGTGGATCCGATCTACATCGCACCGGCGAAGGCGTCGCGTGAAACGTTGGAGGGTGTGGCGGCGAACTCCCGCGGCTACATCTACGCCATTTCTCGCGACGGCGTGACCGGCGCTGAGAAGGAAGCCACCGTGGACGGACTCCGCGAGGTTGTGGACAACATCAACTCCTTCGGTGGGGCGCCAGTGCTGTTGGGCTTTGGCATTTCCCGCCCGGAGCACGTCCGCGACGCGATTGCCGCGGGTGCCTCAGGTGCCATCACGGGTTCCGCGATCAGCAACATCATTGCCAAGTACACCGAGCACACCCACCCGAACCCGGGACGTGTGACCGATATGGCTGGGCTGAAAGCGGAGCTGTCTGACTACGTCCGGGCTATGAAGCAAGCTACGGTGAAGGCATGACAAACCCGACCCCGCACACCTGCTCCCGCCGCATGTTCATCCTCGGCTCCGCGGCAACCTTCGCCGGCGCGTTCCTGGCCGCCTGTGGTCAGGAGCCGACCGCGGAGCTTGCCAAAACCGAGGTACCTGTTGGCAGCGCGGTGATTATGGATCGCTTCATCATCGCCCAGCCAACCGAGGGCAACTTCGTGGCGTACTCCACCATGTGCCCGCACCAGGGCGCGAAGATCACGGTGGTTAACGGTGATGAGGTGCGCTGCACCAAGCACGGTTCCACCTTCAGCATTGTGGACGGCTCGGTGACCTCCGGTCCGTCCGAAACCGGCATGATGACGGCTGCGCTTGCAGACAACGGCGACACCGTCACCGCGAGCAATCAGTAAGCCCTGAAGTAGGAGTCCGGGTACGGCAGCTTGGCGTGATCCACGCCGAGCTCCTCCAACGCATCAATGGCCCACTCCGCGTTGCGCAGGGCGGCGCGCCCGATCATGACGGCGTCCGCATCGCCTGCTTCCAGAATGTTTTCGGCCTGCTGGGCGTCCGTGATTAACCCCACGGCCGCTACCGGCAGGCCGCTTGCGTCTTTCAAGGCGCGTGCAAACGGCACTTGGTAGCCGGGTTCAACGGGAATGTTGGCGCGGACGTTGCCGCTAGAGGAGACGTCGATAAGATCAACGCCCTTGTCGCGCAACTGGGCGCCAAGCCAGCGGGAGTCATCCAACGTCCAGCCTTCCGGGTCCAGCCACTCGGAGGCAGACAGGCGGACCAACAGTGGCATGCCGTCCGGCAGCACCTCGCGCACGGCGGACACCACCTCAAGCAACAGGCGCGCCCGGTTCTCGCGCGAGCCGCCATACTCATCGCTTCGCTGGTTCGACAGCGGGGAGAGGAACTGGTGCAGCAGGTAGCCGTGCGCCGCGTGGATTTCCACGAAGTCGAAGTCGGCCTCCACGGCACGGGTCGCCGCGGCGGCAAAGAGCGCGGGAAGCTCACGGACCTCCTCCAGTGTCAGTTCGCGCGGTTCGGCATGGCCCTCGGATGGGATGGGGGAGGGCGCGGTGGTTTGCCACCCGGCGTCGTCAAGCGGAATGCTCCTGCGGCCGGTCACTTGGGGCAGCATCGGGTAGGTGGAGGCTTTGCGGCCGGCGTGGTTGAGTTGGATGCCCATCGCGGCGCCGAGCGACTTGGCAAGCGAGACGATTGGCGCCCACGCGTCGACGTGCTCCTGGCTCCACAGGCCGGCGCAGTAATTGGAGATCCGGCCCTCCGGCACAATCGCGGTGGCTTCCGCGACGATGACCCCGAAGCCGCCGGCGGCACGCGCGCCGTAGTGCATCATGTGCCACGCGCCCGGGATACCGTCTTCGTTGCGGCAGCGATACTGGCACATGGGCGGAAGCCAGATGCGGTTGCGGACGGTCAGGGAGCGAAGGGTGAGCGGTTCGTTGAGGAGCATGCCGCCAGAATAGCTACGAGTTCGTAGAATTACCCGCATGCCTGGTTTTCTTGAAGGTTTCTTAAAACGGTTCGACCCGCTGCTTGTGGGCATCTTCGCCTCGATGGTCATCGCGTTCATTGTGCCGGCCAGCGGCAGCTTTGCGGACGGGTTTGCCGTGGCGGTGAAGCTTGCCATTGCACTGCTGTTCTTCCTGTACGGCGCGCGCCTTTCCACCCATGAGGCGATGAAGGGCCTGACCAACTGGCGGCTTCACCTGTTGATTCTTGCGTTTACCTTCCTGATTTACCCGTTGATTGGCGTGCTTCTCCGGCCAACTACGGCGTTTTTGTCGCAGGAGATTTACCAGGGCATTTTGTTTGCCATGTTGGTGCCGTCCACGGTGCAGTCCTCGGTGGCGCTGACCGGTATTGCGCGGGGCAATGTCTCGGGGGCGGTGGTGGCGGCGTCGGTGTCGTCGCTAGTCGGTGTGGTGGCAACGCCTGTGCTGGTGATGCTGCTGATGGGCACCGGGACGGGCGTGCGTATCGACGCCACCGTGTTCACCAACATCGCCCTCCAACTCCTCCTGCCGTTCGTACTTGGCCAGCTGGCGCACAATTACGTGCCGCGGGCAAAAGAGATTGCCAAGTCCAAGGCCACGAAGATAGTGGACCGCGGTTCCATCTGGATGGTGGTCTACTCCGCGTTTTCCAGCGGCGTGGTCTCCGGCGTGTGGTCAAATGTGAAGCTGTGGGAGATCGTCTTCCTGGCCGTATTCGCCGTTGTGTTGGTGGTGGCGATGCTGTGGCTTTCCAAGGTTCTCCCGCAGGCGCTGGGCTTCAACCGCGAGGACCGCGTCGCTGTGCAGATGTGCGGCACGCAGAAGTCGCTCGCCACCGGCCTGCCCATGGCAACGGTGATCTTCGGCGGCGCGCAGCTGGGCGTGCTGATTGTCCCGCTGATGATCTATCACATGATCCAGATCGTGACGTGCTCCGCGTACGCTTCGCGGCTTCACGCGTAAACCGCCTAGAGTGTTTCACGTGAAACATTACGTGCGCATCCACTACACCGTCCCGGAGCTCGGCGGCGAGCTGCTGAACATCGCGGAGCTTGAAGAGCGCAGCGCCTCCGAATGCGCGATGCTCCGCATGATCGAGCTCGACCCGGCGGAAACCATCACCGGCATTTTCATCGACGGCCGCGTCATCGGCCAGGCCAACCAGCCCCTCGACGTGGTCCCGCACCCGGACCTCTACAGCCAGCTCGAAGGCATCCGCGCCACGCGCCTCACGCCCGAAGAGTTCGAGGGCCTGTGGGAAGAGGCCGCCACCAAGTTCCCGCATTAGGGCCTCTTGCTTACCGACGCCAAATCCCACCCCAGCTTCCAGCCAGGGTGGGATTTTTCTACGTGGAGGGGAAGTTCTGCTTAGAACGGGAGCTTCAGGCCGCCGCCGTTGGTCAGGAACGCGATCACAGCCAGGATCGCGGCGGTGATGCCGGTGCCCAGCAGGATGTTGGCGGTCTTGCCTGGCTCCCAGTCATTAGCCTTATCAGACTTCAGGGAGGATGCGAGCGAGCCGAGCGACTTGCCATCGTCGTCCTTGTCCAGGGCGCTCTTTACAGGACCCTTGGCTTTGTCCTTGTTCTCCTTGGCGTAGTCGATGGCCTCCTCATTGGTGTACTCCGAAGACTTCTTGTTGTTGCCTTCCTGGCTGCCAACGGAGGAACCGCCATTCCCCGAGCTGCCTTCCTCTTCTGCCATTGCCGGAACAGTGGCGAGGGACATTGCAGTTGCGGCTGCGATTGCAGCGGTAGTGATGCGCTTCATGTGAAGTTCCTTTCGGAGGGGATTAAACACGGAAATAAACAGTGACAGCCATCCCAACAAAGGGATTTGAAGGGGAAGCTATTTGGTCTATCGAAGCACTTATCCATTCCGTTACAACATGTTTTGACCAGCAAAATCACGCTAAAGATTATTCGCTTTGCCGTGTCGATCCTCTCCCGACCCGAGGCTTCCCGTCATAGGGCAAATCCCGGTGATAGTTGACTCATCGGTGAGCCAAGCCCCCTGTAGACGTTCTCGCTCAGTCGGGGATGGCTTGCACAACCCTTCGGAAAAACAGGCTGTTTTTTGATCCTGGCCACCTGGCTTCTCTTACTCGGGTCGGGTATCGACCAGTTCTG
>NZ_KV786445.1:0-820 GCF_001806945.1 Corynebacterium sp. HMSC30G07
GACAAATCCGACGACGCCATTTTGCCGACCTGGGCTTTTGGCAAACTACTAAGGGCCCGCTGCACGATTTGTCAGAGGGGGCCAGGGCCGAATATCAGAGCGCGGCGAGGAACTCTGCGACGTCGCGAACCCGGCGGCGGATTTCCGCCGGCGTAGCAATGTAGTGCGTTGAGAAGTACTCCGACCGTGTAAAAGAACCAGGTAGATCGGCTGGCAACGGCGCCGCCATCTCATCGCGGGAGGCGACTTGGACCAGCACGGGCGCCGAACCAACTGCGGCAAGCGTTTCCGGCGGAACCTGAACTGGGAAGGTTAGCGCGTAGGCGTCGGCACCCGAAGGGACCGAGGTAGCGGCGGAACCAAACGCCCACACCGAACAAGCACCACCACCAGCACCACCAGCCCGCTCGCGGGCGTACGCCAGGGCGGCTTCGGCGTCGGCAACGTCGTTGACGTCCAAGATTGTTACGCCGGAGAGTTCCGCGGCGGCGGCAACATCTGGCTGCCAAGCGTGGCTGCGGTGACCGGGTACCTCGCTATTCAGCGACACAGCCCAGGCGCCGGTGGGGGAGCTGGGCACGAACACTTCGCCCAGTTCAACGGACTCCACCGTCACACCTTGGGCAAACGCTACCGCGGGCATCGCGTGGTCCACGGCGCTGCCGAGCATGAGCATCGCGGCGTGCGTGATGCGATCCGGCAGCAATGCCAAATACTGCGCTGCGTCCTGGTCATAGGTGGCCTCGATGTAGGTCACCAACTGTTCAAGTTGCAGCTCTGGTGGCATCTCGCGGTCACGGCCGCCAACATGGAAGTCCTC
>NZ_KV786446.1:0-133507 GCF_001806945.1 Corynebacterium sp. HMSC30G07
CGCCGAGAAAAGCACACATTTTGTCGCTTAACCCTCACTTCCAAACCGGCTTAAGTGACAAAATGCCATCGCTAAAGTCCCGATTTGAGTCCCAGGACGTGCGCCTTAAGAGAAATAACTAAAGCCCCTACCAGTGTTTCTCCTGGTAGGGGCTTGGAAGTTGGTAGCGGGGGCAGGATTCGAACCTACGACCTCTGGGTTATGAGCCCAGCGAGCTACCGAGCTGCTCCACCCCGCGACGGGTGAGATATTCATTTCACCTGCTGCCGTAATCGGCAACGTGGACTACTATACGTCCACCGCCGCGGGGCACCAAATCCGCTGGCTAAGGCGCGATAAGGCGGGTCAGCCTTGACGCCTTAGCGAGTCAGGTCCTGGTACTCCTTCACCGCGCGATCCAGCTGGTCCAGTGCGCGGCCGTACTCCTCGAAGGAACCGTCGCGGGCACTCTCAAGCTGGCGCAGTGCGTTGTTGAGGTTGTTCATGGCCTCATCGACGTTCTCAGCGCCGCCGGCTGCCTGCTCAGCCGGACGCTCCTCGCTCTCATTCTCCGGGGTGGAAGGCGTGTTGGCTTCAGCGTTCTCATCCACAACCTCGATCTCCTGGGCGGCAGCCGGGTTGATGCCAACCTGGCTCAGCGCCTGGGAAATGGTCGGCGCGTAGCCAACCTGGCCGCGGTAGAACACCAGCACGCGCAGCAGCTTCGGGAAGGCCGATTCTTGGTCCTTGCGCTGGGAGTAGATCGGCTCAACGTAGAGGATCTCGCCGCCACCCACCGGCAAGGTGAGCAGGTTGCCGTTCTTCAGATCGTTGGATCCCTCCCACAGGGTGCGGTCACGCGCCACCTGGTCAGAAGACATCAGCGCATCCTGGGCCTGCTTCGGACCCTGGGTTTGCGTATTCGTTGGCAGGACGCGGACCGTGATCTTGCCGTAGTTCTCCGGGTCAGAAGACACCGACATGTGGGCCGAGAGGAACTCACGGTTCAGGCCACGGTACGGGGTGATCAGCTGGAAGGACGGCGCGCCTGTCTCAGGGTCAGATGCCACGATGTAGTACGGCGGCTGATCCAGCTGGTCGCGGCCTTCCGGCGCGGTCGGGTCATTAGGTACGGACCAGAACGCGTCGTTGTTAAAGAACACACCCGGGTCATCCACGTGGTAGCGAGCCAAAAGCTGGCGCTGCACCTTGAACAGATCCTCTGGGTAGCGCAGGTGATCACGCAGCGTGTCAGTGATCTCGCTAGCCGGGTTCACCGTGTTCGGGAAGACACCCATCCAGGCCTGCAGCACCGGATCAGACTCGTCGAACGCGTAGAGCTCAACCGTACCGTCGTAGGCATCCACCGTCGCCTTGACGGAGTTGCGGATGTAGCCCAAGTCATTGTTAATCACACGCTGCGTGGTGCCGTCCGGGTTCAGCGCATCCACCGTCGCACCGGTCAGCGATTGACGCGTGGAGTACGGCAGGCGGCTCAGCGTGGTGTAGCCGTCCACGATCCACTTCACGCGGCCATCAATAACCGCAGGGTACGTCTTGGAATCCGTGGTCAGCCACGGTGCGACCTTCTCCACACGCTGGCGCGGATCACGGTCGTACAGAATCTTGGACTGGCCGCCAACACGGTCAGACAGCAGCAGGTTCAGCTCCTGGTACTTCACCGCATACGCGACACGGTTGATCCAGTTACCAACATTCACGCCACCCTCACCGGTGTAGGTGTAGGTGGTGGTATCGGTGTCATACTCCACCGGGCCCTGGCCGTTGTCGCCCACAATGGCGTAATCCAGGCCGTCCTGCGCAGAAGCGATCACCGGACCGTAGTAAATACGCGGCTCATCTACGCGAATACCCAGCTCCTCAGCCTCGTCGTTTTCGCGAGCCTTCTCATTGGTCTGCAGATCAGACACCGTGAAGATGGGCAGACCACCACGGGTGGAACCTGCATCTTGGGCTGCCTCATCAACCGTGTTCGCCTGCGCGGCGATAAAGCCGTTGCCGTGGGTGTACACGGTGTGGCGGTTAATCCAGTCACGCTGGTTTTCAGAAAGCGAGTTCGGGTTGAGCTCGCGCGCAGCGACCACGAAGTCGCGCATCTCGCCGTCCATCTCATAGCGGTCCATGGCCAGCTGCTCCGGGAAGCCGTAGAAGTTACGCAGCTGCTGGTTCTGGGTAAACGTCGGCGAAATGATGTCTGGGTCAAGCAGGCGGATGTTAGAAATTGTCGCCGCATCACTTGCCACCTCAGCGTTCGAGGTGGTGGACTGGCCCCAGTTCTCCTCGTATGTCACCGTCTCATCGGTGAGCCCGTAGGCGAAACGGGTGGCCTCAATATTGCGGCCGATGTACTCGTACTCCTTGGCCTGGCGGTTCGGCTTTACGCTGAACTGCTCAAGCAGTGCCGGCCACACGTTGCCCACAACCAGGGAGCTGACCAACATCAGCACCGTGCCAAGCACCGGGATGCGCAGGTCCTTGTACACAACGGAGGCGAAGAACGCCACGGCAACCAGCACCGCAATGATCGTCAGGATGATCTTTGCCGGCAGCATCGCGTTGACGGAGGTGTAGGACGCACCCGTGAAAATGTCGTTGCGTGCGTACAGCAGCTGGTAGCGCTCCAGCCAGTAGCTGGCCGCCTTCAGCAGCATCCACAGGCCAGCGGTAACCGCCAGCTGCACACGTGCCGCCTTGGACACACCACCGGTAGCGCCGGTCAGGTTGCTGGCAATGCGGATACCGCCCAACAGGTAGTGGGTTACCGCACCGATCAGAAACGCCACGACAAGCAGCATGGACAGGATGTCCACCAGCGCAGTTATTGCCGGCAGCTGGAATGCGTAGAAGCCAAGGTCACGCCCAAACTGTGCGTCATTGACCCCGAAGCTCTCACCATTGAGGGCCAGAAGCAGCGTGCGCCACAGGCCCTGACCAGCAAGACCGGCAAACAGTGCGACGACCAGCGGCACCCACACCAGGATGGAGCGGATACCCTGCTCAAGCTGTGCGCGGTACTTCGCGTTCGGCGCAAACGGGTCACTGTCCAGACCAGGCCGGCCCTTCCACGCAATGCGCGCGGCGAAGAAGGCTATTGCCCCACCGATGGCCGCGAAGACTACGAAGAGGACCACCCTGGCCAGGACCATCTTGTTAAAGACGGAGCGGAAGTCCAGTTCACCGAACCATAAAAAGTCGGTGTACAGGCCTACCAGCATTGGTAGGACAATGAGGATGACGCCAAGGACGCTTACCGCGGTCCATAACCCCCGGTTCGGCTTATTGGCGCTTGGTCTTGGCGGGTTGACGCGGGTAGTCAATCCTTCTCCTTTTATCGCGGCTGCAAACTTCTAAGTAGGCTTCTAGCCTAAATAGTCCAACGCAAAAAACGTTAGAAGGGTTCCCAAGGCATGCAACAGCAGGCGCTGAATAAGGCGATGATGGAGGCCGTCGAGTTCGTCCACGCGGAAGGATGGGACGCGCCGCCAACCCTGTTTGGCCTGGTACCTAGTGAACTTTTGGTGGATCAGCTGGAGGAACTCGACCGGGCAGATAACTCGCCGCTGACGCTTGTTGTGCAGACCCTGCCGGATCACATCCAGCCAGGCTCTGAGGAACTCGCCGACTATGTTGCGCGCGTTGCCTGGCCGCATGAGGTGGAAGGTGTGATCCTGGCCCAGGAGATCATCTTCCGCGATTCTTCCTCCGAGGACCCCTCCCCGCGCCCGGCACGGCTGTTTTCGGGGGCTCTGCGTGATAACGATATCGTGCAAACGCTCCTCCAGCTTCGCCCCACCGAGGAGGAGTTGGAAGCGGGCGGATTGTTCGCGCAAGACAAGATTGAGCTGCGCGGGGGGCCGGATGTGGCGCCGACGGTGATTGCCGCGCTGCAATATAGCCTGACGCATGACCCGGATGAGCTGGCATAAAATGAGCCGTAACATGAGAACTGTGCTGAAACGACACCTGACCATTCCCGCTACCGCGGCTGCTGTTGCATTGACGCTGAGCGCCTGTGGCAACGACGCCGAGGACCCGGAGCCTGCTTCTTCGACGACGAGCGCCGCCTCATCTTCGGCATCTACGACGACCACGGCGCCGACAACAACGTCTGCAACGGAATCTGCAACGTCGTCCGCAACAACCTCGGCAACAGCGTCGGCTTCGGCGTCTTCGTCGACAAGCAAGAGCACTGCAACCAGCACTACTTCGACGGCGAAGGAAGAAAACTCCACCTTGGATGAGGTTGCGAAGCATTTTGCAACCCTGGCGCCGGCGTCGTTTTTCGCCCAGCTGGATGAGTGCACCGAAGGCGGCTTCGACGGTGCGTATAACTGCAGCGGCCGTGAAATTGGCCAGTTCCAGTTCTTTGACTCTGAGTCGAAGGCTGCTTCCACCACCCAGCTGCTGACGCAGTTGCGCTCCTCACGTGTGGTGGAGGACGAAAATGACCGCATTGTTGGCTGGTCGGTGCTGGCTAACTCCGCGATTATCACCGTGGTGGACAACAACACCGGCCAGGTGATGCAGCAGCTGATCTCCACCGACGATGTGGATCCCCGCACCCTCATCTACGAGCTTGGGCTTGCGCAGCAGACCGGGGAAGTCTCCACGCCGGGCACGACCACTGCAACCAAGTCAGCAGAGGCTGAGACTGAAGCCGAGGCCGAGGAGACGGCCTCGAACTAGCGGCTAGTTCGCCTCGCAGGTAGGCACGTCGCGGCCAGCGGCGAAATCATCAAGCGCCTTCACCGCATCATCAAGCGTGGCCACCTTGGCCACCACCATCTCGCCGGAATCGACCCGGCTGGCTTCTGCGCAGTTACCCGCGGGAGCCAGGAAGAGCTCCACTCCCCCATCGCGCGCACCGGCGAGCTTGTGCGTAATGCCACCGATCGGGCCGACCTGGCCTTCCTCGTTGATCGTGCCAGTGCCCGCCACGGTGCGGCCGTGTGTGAGCTCACCCGGGGAAAGCTTGTCAATTACGGCAAGCGCAAAGATCATGCCGGCGCTCGGGCCGCCAACGTCGTTGAGATTGTAGGTCACTTCCACGCCGTCGCCTGGCTCAGAGGTCATCAAAATCCCCAGCATGGCCACGTCTTTTTCATGCGGGTTTTCACCCAGCGTGACATCTACGGTGTGCTCTTCGGCGCCAGCTCCGTCACCGCGCATCACGGTGACTGCAACATCGTCGCCAGGCTTGAGCGCACGCACCAGCTCCTGGACCTCGCCCGGCTTGGTTACGGCCTGGCCGTTGATGGCAGTAATGGTGTCTTCGGCCTCCAACTTGCCGTGGGCTGCGGCACCGTCGACCACCTCATGGATAACCACGCGCGTGGGCCTGCCCAAGTAGTTCATCGCCGCAACCGTGGCGGAGGCCTCAGAGGCCACAAACGCCCGAGTGTTGTACTCCTTGACTTCCTCCGGGCTTAAATCACGCGGCATGACCTGCTCTACGGGCACAATCGTGTCATCCGTAGTAATCCACCGGTTCAGGGTCTGCAGCAGCGTCATGTTCGTACGCACAGACACCGTGGTCATGTTTAAGATGCCGGAGGTTGGGTCGGTCTCGGCACCGTCGATACGCACGACAGGCTCTCCTGCAACCTCCCCGAGCGTGTCAAACATCGGGCCCGGGCCCTGGGCGGCAAACGGCACGGTCAAAGAGATGTCGGTGCCCGGGATGTGGTCAACCGTTAATAACCCCATCAGCACCGCAACCGGCACCGCACCCCATGCGATGGCGGCGCGGCGAGTATTGCGCGGATCCGGCGATTCGGGCTTACGCGCAGGCGGCTGCTGAGAAGGCTCCGGCGAGGGATGTACAACAGTTGTCACGGCCGATAAGCATAGACCAAAGCCGAAGCGAGAAAATTTTTCTGCCTATGACCTGCATCGTAACAACGTGTGACACATGCCGGTAGTGTGGGCGGGTATGAGTAACGGATTTGGTTTCTCCTTCCCCAACGACAACAACGGTGACGACCACAATGGTGATAACCGCAACGGGGACAACGACCGCGGCGCAGGCGGCGGCAACTCCGACCCGTTCGCATCATTCGGCTTTAGTTTCCAACCCGGCGCAGGCTTCGGCGGTGCCGGCGGCGCTGGCGGTTTAGGCGACATTTTGAACCAGTTCGGCCAGATGCTTTCCGGCATGGGCAGCTCCATGAACGCCCAAAACGATGCCGGCGCAGTGAACTTTGAGCTGGCAGGCCGCATGGCGCGCCAGCGCCTGGGCAGTGCCAAGGACGCTTCCGCGGGTGATGCGAAGGCGGTAGAGGAATCCGTCAAGCTTGCAGATCTCTGGCTGGATGAGGCCACCACCCTTCCCGCCTCCGGCGCGCAGGCACAGGCATGGAACGCGCAAACCTGGATTGCGGAGACCATGCCGATGTGGAAGCGCCTGGTCAACCCGGTGGCCGACCACATGAACCGCGCCCAGCTGGCAACCATGCCGGAAGAAGTCCGCGAGATGATGGGCCCGATGTCTGCCATGATGCGCCAGATGAACTCCATGCAGATGGGCATGAAGCTGGGCCACGCTCTCGGTGACTTGGCGCAGCAGGCGCTCACCGGCACCGACTTCGGCCTGCCGGTGGCCCCAAGCAACGTCGCGGCGATCCTGCCGGGCAACGTGAGCGAGATTGCCAAGGGCCTTGAGGTACCTGGCCAGGAGGTCATTGTCTACATCGCCGCACGTGAGGCAGCGCGCCAGCGCCTGTTCAAGCACGTGCCGTGGCTAGTTGAGCGCATCGTGTCCGCCGTTGAGGAGTACGCCGCAGGCCTGGAGATTGACACCTCCCACCTTGAAGAGGTCGCACGTGGGTTGAACCTGGAGTCTGGTGACCCGCAGTCTATCCAGGAAGCCCTGCAGAACCTTGAGGGCGAAGACCTGGCACCTCGTGTGGGCTCACGCAACGCCGCGGCCACCTCGCGCCTAGAGACCCTGCTGGCACTGGTTGAGGGCTGGGTAGACGTTGTGGTCAACGAGGCGCTGGAGGGGCGTATCCCTTCCGCCCCGCAGCTTGCAGAGGCCTGGGCGCGCCGCCGCGCAACCGGCGGTTCTGCGGAGCAGGCGTTTGCCAACGTTGTGGGTATTGAGCTGGCTGCCCCGAAGGTCCGTGAGGCCGCTGAGCTGTGGCGTCGTGCGGAAAACGCGGTTGGTGTTCAGCGCCGTGACGCTGTGTGGGACCACCCGGACTTCCTGCCCACCGCCGAGCATCTGGACAACCCAGCAGCGTTCATTGACATGCTTCTGGACGATCAACCGGACACCGACTTCGACGCCGAGTTTGCCAAGATGGAAGAAGAACTGCGCAAGCAGGGCTCCGAAGATCCGGAGGATCCGGAAAAGGGCGAAGAGGACTAGACGAAGCGCTGCAGCGCTTCCAAGTAGCCTTTCGCACGCTCGGCGTGCGGCGCACGATTCGCCCACGCCCAGAACTCTTTCGTGTGCCCGCTGATGAAAGTGTGCGTGAGTTCGTGGATGATGACGGCGTCGATGACGTACGTTGGGGCGTCGATTAGCCTACTGCTCAACCGGATATCCCCCGTGGACACGGTGCAGGAGCCCCAGCGCGTGGTCTGATTATCCACCCACCTAATGGAGCCGATCCGCGCGCGGCCCTCCAGGACCTGCTGGTTGAGCTCTTCCGCCCGGCGCGCCAGCTGCTCATCCGAGCGCGGGTTGCGGGCGGATTTTCGCTGGAGTTTTGCCAGCATCTCTGCAACAACCTCGGACTCTTGCGCCTTGCTCATGCGTGCCGGGATGCGGATGACCGCCACCCCGTTTTCCATCCGGGCTTGCACCGTGCGGGTGCGTTTGGCGGAGCGAATCACGGTGTACGGGATGTCTGCCATGACTTCGCATTGTAGGATGGTGCGAAATACACATCGGGGGTGTCTTTCATGGTGTCAACGAGCCAGCGTGTTGGCAGGTTTTCAAATGTGCGGCTTGCGCCGGGGGTTAGTGTGTTTCTACGTGCGCAAAACCTCATCCAGTTCGGGCTGGACGCCACGCGCACGGGTGTGATTGAAACACCCTTTGCCAAGGAGCTTTCCTTGCTTATCGACGCTGCGGTCACCCCCACCCCACTGCACCACCTGACGCGTGCGTTTACGGCCTATGTGGGCGCGAATGCTGCGGAGAGCATGGTGGCGGATCTGGTGTCCTTTCGTATTTTGGTACCGGCAGATCCGGTGCCGGTGATCCTGCTGGGCAACTCGCCGCTGGCGAAGCAGCTATCGCGGGTGCTGCGCGGGTGTGGTGTTGAGGTGCGCTCGCCGATGCGCAACACCACCGAGCAGCGGTTTGTGGGGCGGGCGGATCCGTGGGTGCCGGTGGTTGCCGTGGACAAGCTGGCAGAAGCTGAGGCGGTAGCGCGGATGACCAAGCGCCGCGTGGGTGCCACCGTGCCGGTGAACCTGGTGGACTCGCAGGTGTTTGTCGGCCCCTTGTTTGACGGCGAGGGCTCGGCCTGTCTTGTGTGTACCGCCCGGCACTTTTCGGATGTGGACGACGGGTGGGCCATTGCGTTACGGCACTTCCCCACCGGACCACACTCCCCCGACCATGTTGTCTTAAGCGCTGGCGCTGCGGCCGCTGCGGCCTATATCCGCCGCGTGGCAGGTGTTGCGCAGCCCCCTGGTGTTTCCATGGCTGCGCCGGTGGCTGGTGAGCTGCACGTGGTTGACCCTTTTGCCACAACGTTTTTGAAGCGCAAAACGGTGCTGCCGCACCCGCGGTGTGAAGTGTGCGGTTAGGGTTTGACCCAATTCTGTTCCGCGAAGGCAAGCGCTGCCTCGATGTTCTTTTTGCGCAGGCCGTTTTCCAGTTCTGGCTTTGGAATGCCGGTGTCCACGCGGTAGCCCACCACGCCCCAGCCGTTGTTGAGGTTCAGATCAACAATGGCCCGGTACCCAACTCCCGCAAGCTTGCGACCGCGGATCTGCAGCCAGTTCGGATCCGGCAAACGGAACTCCTCAGTCACGGCCTCTGTCAGCGTGCCGTCCGGCTGCAGGATGAGCACCGGGGCTGTGTAGTAGTGATCATCCGAGCCCTCGCTGAAGCGCACGACGCGCTTGTGCATCAGCTCCCCAATGAGCGCTGGCCGGTACTCAACCCACCCGTTTTCCCACGCGGTACGCAGCCGCGTTGTTCGCCCCAAGTTTCCTCGCAGGACCAAAATCCCGACAACGATGAACACCACCGCAGCTGCGCCGTTAATCAGGCTGGCAATGGGAATCCCGTCGATGGTGCCCTCCGCACCGGGGAACAAAATGGTGATAAACAGCGTGTGCACCACAGCGAAAAACAACGCCATCACGCCCATGGCGGTGAGGATGCCGCCTACCATCATCATGCTGAAACTCGATCGGCCAATGGGTGGCCCGGAGCTGTTGATGGCCTCGCGCATGCCGCTGCGATCCATATGCGTATTGCGCTGCTGATCGTTTTCCTTCATGGACTTCGGCGCTAGGGCCTCTGCGCTTTCAGACGAAAACTTCAACGGCGTTCGCGGCAGTGGCACTGGCAGCGACGGCGGCGTTGGCGGCGGTGCGTGCGTCATGGCCGCCAGCATAAAAGCTTTTAGCTGTAGTCGCTTAAGATCTCCAACACCTGAGGCCCGTACGCCTCCACCTTGACAGGGCCCACACCTGGCACATCCAGCAGGCTGGACACGTCCTGCGGCATGGCTTCTGCGATGGCAATCAACGTGGCGTCTGAAAACACCATGTAGGCCGGGTGGCCGGCTTCACGCGAGACGTCTAAACGCCAGCTCTTCAGCGCGGTGAAAAGGTCTTCGTTGTAGGAAGGTTCGCAGTCCACGTGGCGCCCCAACGCCTTATCCGCCGGGGTGTCCAAGAAGTTGTTGCACACCCGGCAACGACGGTTGCGCTTCAGCCGCTGCGGGGAGCGCTCCACCTCAAGCTCAGGCACAAGACCGTCCAAGAAGCGTGAGCGGGTGCGTGACTTCCTTCCGCCCTCCTGACGCGAGAGGGACCACGACATGTGCAGGTGCTCACGCGCACGCGTAATGCCCACGTAGAACAGCCGGCGTTCCTCTTCAATCTGCTCATCGCCCGCCTTAATCGCGTGAGAGATAGGCAAGGTGTTTTCCACCAGGCCGACGAGGAAGACCGCGTCCCACTCCAGGCCCTTCGCGGCGTGCAGGCTGGCAAGGGTCACACCATCCACGGCCGGTGGCTGCTTCGCCTCGGCGCGCTGGCGCAAAGAGCGCAGCACACCAGCCAGGTCATCGGCCTCCTTAGAGTTCACAATCTCTTCGATCAGGTCCACCAGCGCACGCAGTGCTTGCCAACGCTCACGCGCCTGCGCACCCTCCGGCTCCTTCGGGGTCAGACCAAGCGGGGCGAACGCCGCACGCGCCACCTGCACCGGGTCATCAGGCAGGTCGCTGCGGTTTGCGGCGCGCGCCAACTGGTGGATGGCCTCGCGGACCTCACCGCGGTTAAAGAAGCCTTCACCACCACGGACCTGGTACAAAATGCCCGCGTCTGCCAGTGCCGCTTCAAAGGCCGCGGACTGGGAGTTGATGCGATACAGCACCGCGATTTCGCGGGCCGGCACACCGTCATCCAGCAGGCGGCGGATTGCGGCGGCTACCTCGCGGGCCTCCGTCGGCTCATCATCAAACGCCGAATACGTCGGCTCAGGGCCAGGCTCGCGCATACCAATCAGCTCAAGACGAGTACCCGCTGCGCGTCCTGTGGCCTTGCCAATCACCGTGTTCGCCAGATCCGTGATCTGCGGGGTGGAACGGTAATCACGCTGGAGTTTGACCACCGTGGCGTGCTCATAGGTGCGCGAAAAATTCAACAGAAAATCTGGGGTCGCGCCCGTAAAGGAGTAGATGGTCTGGTTGGCATCGCCCACCACCGTCAGATCATCGCGCTGGCCCAGCCAACCCTCCAGCACGCGCTGCTGCAACGGAGTCACGTCCTGATACTCATCCACCACAAAAGACTGGTACTGGGCGCGAAACTGCTCTGCCACCGCAGGCGCGTTCTCTAGCGCTGCGGCGACGTGCAGCAGCAGGTCATCAAAGTCCAGCAGCATGCCCTCAGGGCTGGTCTTCTGCTCCTCATAGTGGCGATACACATCCGCCACCTTCTGCGCCTCCGTCGGCGCCGTGCGGCCCAACGTGCCAATGCGCTGGACATAATCCTCATGCCCAATCACATTCGCCTTGGCCCACTCGATCTCCCCCATCAGATCGCGCACCATGTCCTTGCCGGTATCCAAGCCCACGGCACGCGCCGCGCGCGCCACAAGCGGGTACTTGTTATCCAGCACTTTCCACGGAAGATCGGCCGCAATCTGCGGCCAGAAATACGCCAGTTGCCGCAGTGCCGCGGAGTGAAAGGTTCGCGCCTGCACCCCGCCAATCCCCATCTGGCGAAGGCGGTCACGCATCTCACCTGCCGCGCGCTGCGTAAACGTCACCGCCAGCACCCGCTGCGGGCTGACCATGCCCTGATCAATCAGATTGGCAATGCGATACGTAATCGTGCGCGTCTTACCCGTACCCGCACCCGCCAGGATGCACACCGGCCCGCGTGGGGCGGTTGCCGCCACCCGCTGGTCCTCATCCAACAAGCTCAAATCAATAGCCACTAGAAATCACTTCCCCCAACATCCCCAAACACAACATCATCAAAACCTTTATCCACCCAGCGCGTGATCAGCGTGCGCGAAATGCTGCCCTGCGGAGGCATCGGCAAATCACTCACCTCGTTCCGGCTCGCCCACACCATGCGGCGCAGCTCCCCGTCCGTTTCACCTGGTGTTACCGTTTCATCAACCCGGCTGACAAAACCCAACATCAGCGCTCCTGACAGCGGCCACGGCTGGGAACCAACGTACGCCACCTGGTTTACCGTGTAGCCGGTCTCCTCACGAACCTCGCGCACCCAGGCCGCCTCGATCGTCTCACCCGGATCCACATAGCCCGCCACACTGGTGAAGTAGCCAGGGCGGCGTGCGTTTTCCACCATCAGGATCTTCTGATCATCGGCGCTGGTGACAATGCCGATCACGCTCGGGTCAATACGCGGAAACACTATGTTGCCGGCTTCGCTTTGCGCCTGCGTGCCTTGAGCGTTCCACGTCAACGGCGTGCCGTCCGTGGGGTGCACACGCATGCGCTCCTGGGCATTCAGCAGGGCAATCGCACGAGCGATCAGCGGATCATCGGCGTGCGTGCGCGCATCACCGGAGAGTTCAGCGTGTTGGGCGAGCTCTTTCAGCTCGCTCACGCTTGTGCTATGAATACGCGTGGCAACAATGTCCTGGGAAAGCTGGATCGTGGGACCGGTGGTGGGGGCGCTGGGGAGGGGCGCCGTTTGGGCGTCGACAAGCAGAAAAGCCCTGCTGTCATCCACCAACAAGTACTTAGTCATCAGCCTGCTCAACAGGCTTGGTCATGCGCACATACAGGATGCGATCGCCCGGCTCCACCGCCTCCGCCTCAGGCGCGTCAATACGGTACAGCTCACCCGAGCGCACCACGCCAAGCACAATGTCAGCCAAGTGACGCGGGTTCGCACCCACCTCATCATCCGCCGTCGGACGCTCAGCCACCGCAAAACCCTCATCCGGGCTCAGCAGATCCTCCATCATCTCCACCACCGGCGGAGTCACCGTAGCCAACCCAAGCAACCGCCCCGTAGTTTCCGCAGAAACCACCACAGAATCCGCACCCGACTGCATCAGCAGATGCTGGTTCTCACTCTCACGGGCACTAGCCACAATCATCGCGCTCGGCGCAAGCTCACGCACCGACAACGTCACCAACACCGCCGTGTCATCCGAACTCGGCGCAACCACCACGGAACGCGCACGGCTCACACCAGCAATCCGCAGCACGCCCGACTTCGTCGCGTCCCCATGCACCGTGACCAGGCCGCGGTTTTCCGCCTGCGACAAACTCACCGCATCCGTATCCACCACCACAATGCTGGACGGGGCCGCGCCACCTGCCAGCAACGCATCAATCGCGGAACGGCCCTTCGTGCCGTAGCCAATGACAATGGTGTGATTGCGCACGGATTGCCTCCACTGTTGAATCTGAAGCGTCTTGCGGGAATCCTCCGTCAGCACCGACAACGTGGTACCGACCAGAAGCATAAGAAACGCCACCCTCGCCGGGGTGATCAGGAAAATATTGACCAGACGCGCCCCCTGCGTCACCGGCGTGATGTCACCATAACCCGTGGTAGACAGCGACACCGCCGAGTAATACAACGCGTCAATGTACGTTAAGGGCTCGGAGTACCCATCCCGGTCAATGTAAACCAGCGTTGCCACCAACACCATGAGCAGCATCGCGTAGGCGAAACGCCGCGCGATCAAAGACCACGGCGTGATCGGCGTGGAGCGCGGAATAGTGATGATCTCAGTGAGCGTATGCACCGGCATGTCACTGACATCAGTGCCCGAGCGGAAACGATCGCCCCACGCGCTCATATACGGCAGTCTCACTCGCGCCTCCCTTCCGCTGTGCTGGTTCTGGTTAATTCACCGCAAGACACTGTAGTCCACTCCGAGAGTCCATTCCTAGGCTTCCTCCTCGGCTTCCTCCGGCGCGATCAACGCTGCCAGTTCGTCCGCGCCCGGAAGGTCGCGTGGAGCGAAGTCCTCGCCGGTGCGCACGTAGAAGAACATTGCGCGTACCGGCTTGTCATCACCGGCGATCCTGCGCCACGCTTCCGTGTACACCGCCAACTGCAGCTTCGCCGCCTCCATGTCCGCGTGTGTGGGCTTCATGCCGGTCTTCCAGTCCACGACGGTCCAGCCTTCATCGTCTTCAAAGATGGCGTCGATACGCCCGCGCACCACCACATCACCCAGGGCAAGCTCAAAGGCGCGCTCCACAAACGCCGGGGTGCGGCTGGCCCAATGGCTCTGCTCAAAGGAGCTCTTGAGCTGCTCAAGCACGGCGGCGTCGACCTCCTCTTGCTCACTGCCCGGCAGCTCATTTTCATCCAGCAGTGGGCGCGCCCCGAAGAACTCCTCCAGCCACTCGTGGAACGCCGTGCCGCGCTTGGCGTACGTATTCGGCTTAAACGGCACCGGCCTGCGCGCACGGCGAGCAAACTGGGCGGGGTCAGCGCGAAGCGCCACCACATCAGACGCGGTCAGCTCACCAGGAAGCACCACCGGGACCTCAGCGCGCTGCAGCGCCTCGTGCTCTTCAATCAGCGCGGTGACGTCGCGCTCCCACTGTGTGTACCTGGGATCTGCGTTGCTGGCTTCCGGCATTGCGGCGCGTGCGTCTGCCACCGCTTGGCCTGCCGCGATCGTCTCCGGCGAAGGCACGAAAGCCGGCCACTGGCCCACACGTTCATCGCTGTTCGTGCTGCCTGTGCTGCTTGTGCCGTCGGTGTCCTCGGCTTCAGCGCCGTCCCACCAGGTGACCACGCACTGCTCATCCACCTGCTCGCGCATCTGCGCAAAATACTCATAGGGCGCGGAGCGCGACGCGGTGACATACAGGTTGCGGGCGGAACGGGTCACGGCAACATAAAACAGTCGCGCCGCTTCCTCGGCTTCGCGTCCGCGGACAAACTTCACCCACTGCTTGGCGGCCTTCTCAAACTGGGAGCGGGTTTCCACCTCCGCAAACTCCGGAGTGATCTCAGTATCTGCAAACGTGTCGTCTTGCAGGAGTTTGATCTGGCCCAAAAATGTGCCGGCTTTTGCGCCGTAGGTGCCGGCATCCGCGTGCAGTACCGCCACGGTGTCCCACTCCAGGCCCTTCGCCTTATGGGCAGTGAGCAGTTGCACACGGTCGGTCTTAACACTCACGTTGCCGGGTTCCAGCCCGTCTTCCAGCGAACGTGCCAGCTCAAAGTAGTCCAGCAGTCCGTCCAGACTAGAACCCGGGTACTTCGCCACCTCATCCAGCAAGCGATCCAGGTGGGCAGCACGGGTGACGCTGTCACGGGCAAGAACTTCGGTGCGGATGTTAAAGACACTCATGATGTCTGCAAACAGGTCCGCCAAACGCTTGCCCAAACTGTGCGTGCGCAGCCAGCGCAGCTTCGCGCTGAGGTCCTTCAGGCGCGCCAAGCCTTCTTCCGAGTAGCGTTCCGGCTCACCCAGATCAGCCACCGCGTCCGCCAACCCGGCAGAGCGCTCAGAGCGCGCCATGACTTCGGCGGCACGATCCACAAGGTCTTCCAGTTCGCGCTGCAGGCGCTCCTCTGCAGTCATCTCGCCAGCGAGTTCTTCGGCACGCTCGGCGGTATCGGGGTCTTGGCCCCGCTCGCGGGCGCGAAGATTCTCAGCACGAGCGGCAAGCGCGTGAAGATCCGCTAGGCCTAGACCCACGGCGCGCCCGCCGAGTACCCGCAGCGCGGCCGCCGAATCCCCGGGGCGCACCAGCATGGTGGCAATGGCCACGGTGTCCGCTACCTCGGGTACGGCCAGCAGACCCGCAACGCCGACAATTTCGTAGGGCACGCCACGCGCTTCCAGCGCCTCTGCCATGGCTGCGGTGTGGCGGTTTTTACGCACCAGCACGGCCACCTTGAACGCTTCACCCGTTGATTGCGATGTTTGCCACAGCTGCTGCAGCTCATCAGCAACGTACGTGACCTCTTCATCCTCAGTGTTGAAGTAGCCCAGCTGCACCCGGCCCGCGTCAGCGCCCTCGCGCGGCTGCAACGGTTCCACGGCGCGGTCTTTACCAGTACCCAAAATCTCATCAGAGACCCCGTTGGCCAGCGCCAGGACCTCAGGTGGGTTGCGCCAGGAGGTGGTCAGCTGCTTCTTCGGTGCAGGCGAGCCGTCAGCCTGCGGGAAGTCTGCAACAAACGCCGCCAGGTTCGCCGCGGTTGCACCGCGCCAGGTGTAGATCGCCTGCATGGGATCGCCCACCGCGGTCACGGTCAGCCCTGGATCCTGGTTCTTACCAAACAGGCTGGTCAGCAACACGCGTTGGGCGTGCGAGGTGTCCTGGTACTCATCCAGCATGACCACCCTGAAACGCCTACGCTGACTCTCGCCCACCTGCGCGTGATCACGCGCCATGGCGGCCGCCACAGACATTTGCTCATTAAACGTCACCAGACCGCGACGGCGTAGTTCCGCCTGCAGCTCAGCAGCCAACGGCAAGTATGCTGCGCGCTCCTGTTGGATGGCGCGCCACTTGGTCATATCCGCCGAGTACTCACCCTTGGTGCGCTTGCTGCCGGTGAGTTCTTCGGTTTCCTTCAAGAAAATTGACGCGTTTTCCGCAACGTCTTTAGGATCCGCCAGCTCATTGCCCATGGAGGTAACCAGCCCCAGCAGGTTTTCCACAACGGAGTTGATTTTGCGGTTTGACCCGTCTTCAGCCAAAAGCCTGCCGGAATAGTTCGCCACCACGTCTGTGGCCACGGCGTGCAGCTCCGCATCTGTAATCAGGCGCGCGTCCGGCTCCACCGGCACCAAAAGTCCGTACTCCCGGATCAGGTCCCCTGCGTACGAGTCATACGTGGACACCGTCGGCGCGATCACCTCAAGCGCCTTGCCCAGCTCCCCGGTAGGGTCCAGGCGCGCAACCAGCGCGCTGTCTTCAGCCAGGGTGGCCAGCCGGTCACGGATACGCTTGTCCAGCTCGCGTGCGGCCTTACGCGTAAACGTCAGGCCCAGCACCTGATCAGGGCGCACAAACCCGTTGGCTACCAGCCACACCACGCGCGCAGCCATGGTCTCCGTCTTGCCGGCACCCGCACCGGCCACCACGAGCAGCGGCCCCGGGTCCGCGCCAATCACGTCCGCCTGCTGCGGCGTGGGCGGGAACTTCTGCTTCAGCGCTGCCGACAGCGTCTTTGGCGGCATCACAATCTTTGGATACGTCACATTAGACATCTGCAATCACCATTCCTTCCGGCTGCACCGGGCACAGCGAACGCACCTGGCAGTACTCACACCCCGATCCAGTAGTAGCAGTCAGTACCGGGCCCGCCATCGCCTCCGGCAACGGGCGAATACACTGCGCAAACTCCGCCAGTTCCTCAGGCGATTTCGCTGACTGTTCACGAGTACCAACGGCTTTTGTTGTAGACCCCGGGTAGACCAGCACAGCACTGCCAATCTGCATGCCGTCACCGCGCGCGTCCCGGATCTCTTCACCGCGCAACTCACCTTGAGTGAGCGCCAGCTGATACGCCAGCAGCTGCTTGTTGTCTTCCGTCTCTTTTTGGCTAGGCATGTTGGCCCCGCTCTTCAGATCCACGATGCGGACCAAGCCGCCTTCATCAGCCTCAAGCCGGTCTACGCGCCCGCGAATCCGCAGCCCGGTTTCCGCGTCCACGGTCACATCCACATTGGCCTCCACCGCCAGCAGCTCATGGCGGGCTTGCGCGGCCACCACCCACGTATCAATACGGTCCAGCAGGCGGGCAAAATCTGCCAGGTCACGTTCGTTTTTCCACGCAGGTCCGTCCTGCATTTCTTCCCTTGTCGCCATCACCGCCGCGCGCGCTTTCGCCGCTTCCATCCCGCGGCCCAGCGCCTCAAAATAGGCGTGGGCAAGGGAGCCGTGAATCATGCTCATCGTCTCGTCCAACCCCACCATGCGCTCCAGCGCCTCACGCATGGGGCATTCCAGGAGTTTCTCAATCCTCGACGGCGACAGCGCCGTTCGCTGCTGCAGGGCTTCGCTTGTCGACGCCCCACGTAGCCCCCACCACTGCCCCTCCCCAGCACCACTCACGCCAGCGTTATCAAGGCGCGCCAACTGCCGGGCTGCCTGCTCGCGGGAAACCGCATCAACTTCCGGGTCTGTCAGCACACGCCGAAGCTGCGCAATGACTTCGTCTTTGGCCAGCACCTGCACCGTATCTGGGTCTGCCTCGATGGGGTCCACGTTGAAGGTGGTGCAGAACTCTTCAATAAAGCGCGAAGGGGTGACCACCTCGTCGCTGTCCTGGTCATCCACCGCGGTAACCAAGAGATGTTTCGTGGCACGCGTGGTGGCCACGTGAAACAGCCGACGCTCCTCCACCAACCGCTCCGAGGCGTGGGAGACCGGCACCGCCGGGTCCACCCCCGCATCAAGCAGGTCAATCAAGTCTTCCTGGCGAAACATCGTGCCGGTCTCACCCAGCGAGGGCCAGGAGTGCTCGTGCACGCCTGCCACGATCACGCGCCCAAACTCTCTGCCCGCCGCACCGTGGGCGGTAACCAAATGGACCGCGTCAGGTTTAGCGGTCCGCCTATCACGCACGCCGGTGGGGAGTTCCTGCTGCGCGATGTATTCAATGAAAGACGCAACCCCTGCGGTTGGGCGCCGCTCCGTGAAGTCACCGGCCGCGTCAAAGAGCGCCATCGCCGCATCCAGGTCACGGTCCGCCTGCGAACCGGTTGCACCACCGCGTAAGGCTGCTGCCATCAGGCGATCCGACAAACCCGTTGTCGCCCAGAGTGCCCACAGCACTTCCTCCACGCTGCCGTTGACTGCAAGTGCCGCACGGCCGGCCTCCAGCACGGAGCGCATACGCGTCAAAATCGCTACCTCGCGCGCTGTCAGCACGCCGTCAAAGTCCGGCAGTTCCTCATCCGTGGCCAGCAAACGGTGCAGCACCGCCTCCGCATGTTCCTCCGGCGCAAAACGGCGCAAACCCCGCAGCAGCCTGCGCAGCGTCACCGGGTCCGCACCGCCAACCGGGCCAAGCAGAAGGTCGCGCCACTGCGTCGCTTGAAGCTCACTCTCCAGCGCCTCCAGACCAAGCAGGAGTGAGACGACAATGCGCTGCTCCGACAGCACCACATCCGTGGGATCCAGCATCACCGGCACGCCCGCCGCCAGCATGCTGCGGCGAATCGGCTCAATCATTGGCGTGGAGCGCACCACCACCGCCATCGAGGAAAACGGCTCACCGTGTTCAAAGTGCGCGCGCCGAATCGTGTCCACCAAGGTGGCGTGGTGCGTTTGCTCCTCCGGTGCAATCACCACCTGGCGCTGCGGGTTGCGCCGCGTCGCACCTAAGTCAATCACCTGGTGATCCAACCCGCTCATGGTGGCAAAGAAGCGTGGGGATGCACCGCGGAACCGAAAGACCGCCTGCTCCCCATCACCACCAACCACGCCAAGTGTGGCGTGCTGCAACAGGTGCGAAATCAACTCGGCGGAGGCCGGGGCGAGATGCTGCGCATCATCCACAATCACCGCATCCCACGTCTCCGTGATCGCGCCTGCCCTCATGCCCGCCAATACCTCAGCCACCAGCTCTGAAGCCGAGTAACGCAGCGCACCGGTAAGTCGCATCACCTGCTGGTACTCAAGCAAGAACTCCCCGGAAGCAGACCAGATCGGAATGTTGTGATCCCTACCCAAACGCTGCAGATCATCCGGGCCCAAACCGCGCTCAACGGCACGTAACAAAAAGTCGCGCAGCTGCCGGGCAAAGCCCACCATCGGCAGCGCAGGGCGCAGATCCTGCGGCCAAGACCCCGTACCGTCTTGCGCATTACCAGCCAACAGCTGGCGGATCATCGCATCCTGCTCAGCGCCAGAGATCAGCCGGATCTCTTTTTCCGTCTGCTGGCGAAGCAGCGCAAACGCCAAAGAGTGCACGGAGCGCACCAGCGGCTCATCCACCACAAAACCTGTAGCCGCGAGGCGCTCCGAGAGCTCCGCACGTAGACGAGCACCGGACTCCTTCGAAGAAGCAATCACCAACACCCGCCCGCGGGCCACGGCCTCCACAGCGGTATCTACAAGAAAACTAGAAACGCCTGCACCCGCGTCTCCCGTGACCTTCCACAGACCTTCCTTGGGCAGATCAACTGGCCACGTACGTGGCGTGGTGTCAGTTGGGCGCGATACAAGGTATGCGCGGGGTGTAACCGGTGAGCTCATAGCCACCATCGTTACACACTAGGGACACACGATTTGCCCAACCCTTCGAAAATCAGGACCTATGTTCGAATGTGGGGTGGTGAGCTGGCGAAACTCCCACGCCTTTGCAAGCAACTGACGCAGGTTTGGAATGTGCGCCCAACGATCAATCACGCGCGCATCAACCGCATTCGCAATCAAACCATCCACCATCACAATCGCCGCCGTATACCCACGCGGACGCAGCTCAGCCGACGGCGTCAACGCCGCAACCGCCGGCGGGGCGTAACCATCAAACAAACAGCGGCGCAGCAGGTCCAGATCCGCCACAACGTACTCGCCGCCAAAATCCTGCTCTTCGCCCGCCCACACAGCGCGGTCAATCTCACGCCAAGAGCCTTCCACAGGTTCGGTGGTGGGTGCGGGGGTGGTGGACAACGCAACGTCGATAAGCAGGGAAGCCCCCACGACCTCATCAACGCGCGCGGCGGGCTGGCCCTCAACAAACTCCGAAGCTACGAAACCTCCAACCACAAAGCGGCCATCAGTTGCCCGCACAGCACGCGAAAACCGCAAGCCCAGACTGGATTCGGCCCGCTCACGGACCTTGGCAGACCACACGGCAGCATCCTGCGCAGGAGCAACCACAACCCGGCCAAAACGCACGCCACCATCCCACACGTCAGAGGTGGCTACGCCTTCCTCGTCGTCAAGCTGGAAAGCGCGCAACACATGCTCAGGAATCCGCATCACGCCCCCTTAGAGCACCGCCGGGCGCGGGTACGGCCACGGGTTATACCGGCACGTATCGTTGTTATCTTCGTAGACCTCACCCGGGTCAAAGCTGCGCAACTGCGAATTGTTCAGGCTCAGGGTTTGCTGCATCATGATCGGCGCCAACGCCCCATCAGCCGGGCACTGCTCATGGCGCGCAAAGCCCAACGCGTGGCCAACCTCATGGTTGATCACGTACTGGCGGTACGAACCAAGATCGCCCTCAAACGGAGCCGCGCCGCGCACCCAACGCGACTCATTGATCACCACCGTGTCCTCCCCCGTAATGCGGGTGCGGCAGCTGGTTTCCAAACCAAGCTCACCGCCACACAACTCACGCGTGGTGTTCACAGAAGCAAGGCGGATACGCAGCGTCGGGTTATCCTCCGGCGCAACGTGCTCAAGCCTGAAACGCGGGTCATTCGTCCAACTACGCGGGTCAAGCAACGTGGAATCCACCATCGCAGACACCGCATCCGGCCCGCCGTAAAGCGCAGTGTCAATGCCCTCTTCAACCTCAACCACATAGCGCACCGTCAGCTCCTCACCAACGCCGCCAGCGGCACCCGGCTGACCAATGACAAAGAAGTTGCCAGTGCCAGACTCCGTAAACGGCCCACCCGGCGGCAAGTGATTGACGTCTAGTACGGCCTCCGGCATCTCCGCCGGCTCTCGCTGCGCCCAGCCGTCATGTTCGTGGGCGCCGTGCTCCCCGTTTGTGGCATCACCGTCTTGTGCCGCAACCTCATCAGTACCCGCGGCAGTGACCACACCAGCATCCGGGTTCTGCACCATGTTGATCAGCACAAACACCGTAATCACAGACAGCACAGGGATGGCGTACGCACGCCATCCGTACTCACGGGCAAAACGCACCCACCAGCCCTCAGCAGCCTGGTCGCGCTCCGGACGCTCATGGCGTGCGCGACGCTTGGCGCGCTCTTTTGGCTCGGGCTCCCACTCGTCGAGTTCATCAAAAATGAAGTCGTCAAAATCGTCCCAGGCGTCATCATTATCCATGCCGCCCTCGTGGGTTCCTCGCTGGTGCCGTGTGGTCATATGCAGTTAATTTAGCGCATGAACCCCACGGTATGAGTTGCCGCCGAGCCCCGCTCGACGTACGCAATGCGATCAGTACGAATCAGGTAGCTACGCCCCTTCTCATCCTCCACCGTGATAGTCGGCGTGCCCGCCTCAATAGCGCTCTGAATCTTCGCAACAACTTCCTCGCCGCCTTCCGGCAGGCGGATGGTCAGTTCACGGGAAATGTCTGCAAGACCAATCTTGATATCCATAGCGGCCATTGTAACGGCCCGCCACACACCGCCTGCTTGCTGATACCAGCGCGGGCTAGACTAAGGCGCGTGGCTACAGACGCGTCTTTACAAAACAGTCCTGTCAAACAACCACCCACCTTTACGGAACTAGGGGTGGCCGCCGAAATTATTGACGCACTGGCAGAGCTGGGCATCACCTCTTCCTTCTCCATCCAGGAGCTGGCAATCCCCATTGCCCTGGACGGCCGTGACATCATCGGCCAGGCTCGCACCGGCATGGGCAAAACCTACGGCTTTGGCATCCCGCTGTTGGACAGGGTCTTTGACGACGCTGACGTGGCCGAACTCGACGGCACCCCACGCGCGCTCGTTGTAGTTCCCACCCGTGAGCTTGCCGTGCAGGTAGGCGAAGACTTGGAGCGCGCCGCGAAATACACGCCGGTGCGCATTGCCACGATCTATGGCGGGCGCCCCTACGAGGAACAGATTGAGGCGCTGCAGCGCGGCGTTGACGTGATCGTAGGTACCCCGGGCCGCCTGATTGACCTGCACCAGCGCGGGGATCTCCGCCTGGACGAAGTGGCGATCCTGGTGCTCGATGAGGCCGACGAGATGCTGGACATGGGCTTCCTTCCCGACATTGAGAAGCTCTGGGCGGCGGTGCCCGCCAAACTGCAGACCATGCTGTTCTCCGCCACCATGCCAGGCCCGATCTTGGCGCTAGCACGCTCTAAAATGAACAACCCGCTGCACATCCGCGCCGAAGCGGAAGACGCCTCTGCCACCCACGCCAGCACCAACCAAGTGGTGTTTTTCTCCCACCGCATGGACAAGCCCGAGGTGGTCGCCCGCATCCTGCAGGCCAAGGGCCGCGGCCGCACCATCATCTTCGCCCGCACCAAGCGCAGCGCCGCCGAAGTGGCCGAAGACCTGGCCAAGCGCGGCTTTTCCGCCGGCGCCGTCCATGGTGACCTTGGGCAATCAGCCCGCCAACGCTCCTTGGACGCGTTTCGTGCAGGCGACGTGGACATCCTGGTGGCAACTGACGTGGCGGCTCGCGGCATTGACGTTGATGACGTCACGCATGTGATCAACTACCAAACCCCGGATGACCCGATGACGTATGTCCACCGCATTGGCCGCACGGGCCGCGCCGGCAACTCCGGCACCGCGGTGACCTTGGTTGGTTTTGATGAGGCGCACAAGTGGGAGCTGATCAACACCGAGCTGGACTTGGATAACCCCACCCCGCCGGAGTGGTTTTCCACCTCCCCGGAGCTTGCGCAGGCGCTGGATATCCCGGACTCAGCTTCGGCCACGGTGGGTCCTCCGCGTAAAGTGCACGGGGCACGTCCGGCGCGCCTGGATCGCAGCGCTCATGCACGATCCCGTTCCGGCAGCCGATCACGTTCTAGTTCCCGTTCTAGTTCCCGTTCCCGAGGAGGCCGACGCCGGTGACAAAGCCACTGCGCCGCACACGCGGAGATTTAATCGCTACTGCGGTCATTGCCGCGATTGCTGTGGTGCTGCTTGCCATCGCGTATTTCTCTGCCCCGATCCGTGCGGCTGATTTGCAGTCTGCGCCGGAGGAGCTGGAAAACGAGGGCCGTTTGGCCACCGCTCCCACCAAGCTTGAGGAGCTGTTTCGGCTGCCTGATCACTCCCCTGAGCTGCAGCCGGTTGTGGTCAACGGGTTGATCATTACGTATTACAACGGCACGGTGACGGCAACAACGTCTTCGGGTGAGACGGCGTGGACGTACCACCGTCCGAATGAGCTGTGCGTGCTTGGTCAGGCGTGGGGCAAGGTTGTTGCCGCTTACAAGGACAACGCTGGCTGCGGCGACGTGGTGGCTATTGAGGCCCTGACCGGTAAGTACGCCGGTACGCGTTCTGCGATCGCGCCGACGGATGTGACGTCCGTTGTGTCGAATGACCGTGTTGGTTACGTCAGTTCCACGCGTGCGGAGCTGTGGCGTTCAGACATGGTGCGCACGGTGGAGTATGGCGCGGTTGAGGCGCCGCAGGAGCCGGATATGCAGCCGAATCAGTGCCAGATCACCTCGGCGTTGACTCGCACGGAGCTGTTTGCGGTGACTGAGATTTGCGCCGATGGCGCCTACTTGCGTTTGCAGAACGCTACTCCGGAGGATTCCCGTAAGCCGGAGATTTACTCCAGCCAGGAGATAGCAGAAAACGCCTATCTGGTCGCTGTTTCCCAGGACGCGGCGGCTGTGTATGACCCGGATACGCACGAGATCCGCGCCTATGACAAGGAGGGCAACCAGCTCAGCGCATCAACGGTGCCGGCGTTGGAGAGCCCTTTGACTATCGACGGCAGCACGCACATGCTTCCCGTCGCCGACCTGCCCCACCACATGACCTATTTTGAGGACGATTACCTGGTGTTGATGGAGCCGGCGAAGCTGACCGCTACTGGTGTGTTCCAGGGCGCGTTGGGCACCGGTTTCGCCGCGGGTGATCGCCTGCTGTACGCCTCTTCAGGCGGGGTTGCCGTGGTGGATTGGGACAGTAACACGGTTGAAGACATCATCCCCGTTGACCGCGGTGATTACTTCGGCCCCGTCTTCATTAACTCTGCCGGGGCAACGGTGGTGGAAAAGCGCGGCGATGAGGTCGTGGTGCTGGCCGCGAGCTAGTTTGCTTACTAGTTTGCTTGCCTGCGCTCCGTTTTCCCCGCATACCGCTCCTCCAGCATCTGCCTAGTCGTTGGATGCCACAGGCTTGCCAAGACAAACACCGCGGTAGCTAAGGTGGCCACGGCCATGCCCGGTACGCCCCCGCGGAACATGTAGATGGCCACGCCCACCAGGATGCATTCCACCAGCATCAGCGCGCCCATGGCGCGCGGGGTGCCGCGCAGCGTAGAGATAGCAATCCACGCGATGTAGCCAAACACAATGGCAAGAAACAGTGCAGTGCCAAGGTTGACGTAGTTGGCGGCTGCGGTCTCTGACTCCAGGACGGTCTGGTGGTCATCAAACTGATCAATCAGCAGCGTGATGATGTAGGCAAACACGGCAACACATTGCACAAGTGCTGCTACCGCGCCATAACGCAAAAAGGGAGGAACTGGTCTATTCACAGCCATGCAGTGTATCCCGCCTGTGGCACAACACTGTTGCACACGCTGACCGATTTGACCCGCAACATCGTTATGTGCAGCCCATAACGGCGCCATTTCCCCATGTCACAGAGGTAACGATAATGAGCTAGCTCACAAAATTGGGGGTGGGACCTACACGGAAACAGCGCAGTAAATATGACTTCTGTCACTTTTTCGCATTTACCTCTAGCGAGAATTTGGCAATCGTGTCATTATTCTCAAGTAGCAAAAACAACGGGCTGGTTACACAGCCCTTAACCCTCAGCCACCACAGGGTTAACGCCAGGTTAAGCCGGTAGACGGGTCTCGGATCATCCGAGTAACACCGCCCGGAACCCTGGAATCAAACTTCGTTTGCAACATCCCAAGCAATTGGGGTTGAAGTGGTGCGCACTAAATGAAGTACAACGACGACACGAATTGGAGTTTTCATCATGGATTGGCGCCACGAAGCAATCTGCCGCGACGAGGATCCGGAACTGTTCTTCCCGGTTGGCAACTCTGGCCCGGCATTGGCCCAGATCGCCGAAGCAAAGATGGTCTGCAACCGCTGCCCGGTTACCTCTCAGTGCCTGAAGTGGGCACTTGAGACTGGCCAGGATGCTGGCGTGTGGGGTGGCCTGAGCGAGGAGGAGCGCCGTGCGCTCAAGCGTCGCAACAAGGCTCGTGCCCGCAAGCGCGCAGCCGTAGCTGTCTAAGACACAACCGACCAAGCTCGACGGGGTCAATTTCTTTCCCCTCTATACAAGGCGATACAGTTACACCTGAATTTCCCGTATTGACACATAAGGAGGCCCCACATGAGCAAGCGTGGTCGTAAGCGCAAGGACCGTCGCAAGAAGGGCGCAAACCACGGCAAGCGCCCCAACGCATAAGTTGACGCCTGCGTAGTAACGCAACAACAACACCGCCCCGCTCCCCTGGTTTCAAGGGATGCGGGGCGGTGTTTCATCTCCCCCGGGAACTAAATGCAGCTACCTACATGCAGCTACTTAGCGATTTTTCGCTTGGTAGCCGGGTGTAGGTAGCTGCAAACGCGTTTGGGAGCACGCGGGCTGAGCCCGCCACCCGCTCCTACCGGTAGCGCACCTCGGTCACGCGCACTGTCGTCACAGAGGTAATAGACGTAATAATGCGCTGGCGCAGCGGTTCGGGTGCTTGGGCGTGCCCACAGCATTCCCGAAGCCGCCCGCGTACTGCCTGCTCGGATTCGAGGCGGCTGAAGCACTCAGGGCAGGACTCGATGGTGGCGCGGATTTCGTCGGCGCGGGCACGAGACGTCGAAGGATCGAAAAGCTCACACAGAAGCGATGTCAGCCGTGCGTCGCTGCAATCACCGCAGGTGCAGTTGCTGTCGGTAGCCATTTACTTCTCCTCCAGTCCGATGCCTTGCTCGTGTGCTACATCCTTCAACATCTCACGCAGCTGTTTTCTTCCACGGTGAAGGCGGCTCATCACCGTTCCCAGTGGGATTTCCATCACTTCGGCGATTTCCTTGTACGCCAAACCTTCAACGTCGGCGTAGTACACCACCATCCGGTAGTCCTCGTTCAACGAATTCAAGGCGTCCGAGATCCGGGAGTTCGGCATCATTTTTAGCGCCTCAACCTCGGCGGATTCCAAGCCCGTGGAGTCGTGGGAGGAAGAGGTGTACAGCTGCGAATCCGTGACGTCTTCGGCAGAGGTTTCCAGCGGGCGGCGCTTCATTTTGCGGTAGTTGTTGATGTACGTGTTTGTCATGATGCGGTACAGCCACGCCTTGAGGTTGGTGCCCGGTTTGAAGCTGTCGAAAGCGTTGTAGGCCTTCAGGTAGGTTTCCTGCACTAGGTCTTCGGCGTCTTGGGGGTTGCGCGTCATGCGCAGCGCGCCGCCGTAAAGCTGGTCCAGCAGGGGCATCGCTTCTTCGGTGAAGCGCGCCTTAAGATCAGTCGCAAGCTCGGTTTCGGGCATAGTGGCCATTGTAGGGCCCTTGGCAAACCACGTTTCCACACACGTGCTCACACGGCGTTACGCTTACGCCATGGCTGAGAAAACCCGCGCGCTGACCGCATTGAAAGACACCCCGCATGAGGTGCTCACCTACTCCCCTAGCCAGGATCACTTCGGTGAGCATTCGGTGCATGAGCTCAACTTGGACCCGAAGGCAACGCTTAAAACGCTGGTGATCCACCACGATCGCGACATGGCTATTTGTTGCGTACCGGTCGCGGGTCACCTGTCGCTCAAGGCCGCGGCGAAGGCGCTGGGGTGGAAGCGCGCGGAAATGGCAGATCCGGCTAAGGCGCAGCGCGCCACCGGGTACGTGGTTGGGGGTATCTCACCACTTGGCACGCTGCAGACGCTGCCCACGCTTATAGATGCCTCCGTGGCCAACCTGCCCACCATCACCGTCTCCGCAGGCCAGCGTGGCCTGTCGGCCCAGCTCAGCCCGCAGGATCTGGCCAAGCTGACAAAAGCTCAGTTCGCGGATATCAGCTCCGCGTAGTCGTTTCGCACGTTGCCCACTTCCTGCGCCGCCTCGCTCCACTCAAGGCGATCCGCCACCCGCGAAGGGTGGACCAGCGCCAAGGCTTCTTCGGGACTGCCGGAAACCCAGGTACGGATTTCGTCTTCACGCAGAAACAGCGGCAGCCGGTGGTGCAGCCACGCCATGTTTTCGGTGGCGTCCGTGGTCACCATGGTCACAGACAGTTTGTCAAGGCCGGTTTCCCACAGCGCCGCCGCGTACAGCATGCCCTCGGCCGGGCGCACATAAAACGGTTGTTTCACACCGTCGCGTTGGAGCCATTCGTAGTAGCCGTTAAGGACCATCAGCCCCTGCGGGACTTGAACGCAGAGCGGAAGGAGGGCTTTTCGGCGATGGTTTCGCCGCGCGCGTTGAATAGCGGCGGGCCGGTTTCGTCTTTCTTCCAGGTGGGCAGAAGCCCCCAGCGGGCGGGGTTGAGGTGGGCAGTGGGGCCGTCGATACGCACGAGCGGCACTGGTTGGGTGGGGGCGATGTTGTAGCGCGGCGGCGGGGTGCCATCGGGTGCTTCGACGGCAGTGATGCCGTCTAAGCCCGCCACTTCATCAATGAGGTCCTGGCCGGAGGTGAAAAGCACAAAGCGTCCGCACATGCCTCCATTATGATGATCCGCATGACTAACCTGTGGCCTGCTCCTGTTGCTGCGTCTCCGATCATCCACACTGTGGCCATCCCGGGGTCTAAATCCATGACCAACCGGGCGTACATCCTTGCAAGTCTTGCAGAGGGTGAATCCACCATCAGGGGTGCGTTGCGCTCGCGTGATACGGATTTGATGGAAGGAGCGCTGGCCGCCATGGGGGTGAAGTTCGCGCATGAGGGTGACAGCATCCGCGTGACCCCGGGTGAGCTCAGCGGCGCGGAGGTTGATTGCGGCCTAGCCGGCACGGTCATGCGGTTCGTGCCGCCGGTTGCGGCGTTTGCACAGGGGCCTGTGCTTTTCGACGGCGACGCCTACGCCCGCAAACGCCCCATGACCACGATTCTCGATGCCCTTCGCCAGCTGGGCGTTGCCGTTGCCGGCGAGACCTTGCCGTTTACCGTGCATGGCAGGGGGCATGCAGAAGGTGGCGAGGTAGCCATTGACGCGTCTGGTTCCTCCCAGTTCGTCTCTGGCTTGCTGCTGGCGGCGGCGCGGTTTGATCGCGGCGTGACCGTGGTCAACACTGCGGGCATCTTGCCGTCCATGCCGCATATTGAGATGACGCTTGCCATGTTGAAAGACGCCGGCGTGCACGTGGAGGCCACCGGCCAGCGTTGGCGTGTGGATCCGCAGCCGATTAAGGCAACGCACTTTGCCATTGAGCCGGATTTGTCGAACGCCACGCCGTTCTTGGCTGCCGCAGCGGTCACCGGTGGCCGGGTGCGGGTGCCACACTGGCCGCTGAACACCACCCAGCCGGGCGATGTCATCCGCATGATTTTGGAGCGCATGGGCTGCCACGTGGAGCTGTACGCGGACGGCAAGGACTACACCCTTGAGGTCCAGGGCCCGGAGCCCGGCGGCTTGCGCGGCCTGCGGTTGGACATGAGCGATATTGGTGAGCTCACCCCCACCGTTGCCGCGTTGGCTGCCCTTGCCACCACAGAGACCGAGCTGACCGGCATTGCGCACCTGCGCGGCCATGAGACGGACCGCCTGGCGGCGCTGACGCGTGAGATCAACAACCTGGGCGGCGACTGCGAGGAGTTGCCAGACGGCCTGCGCATCCGGCCTGCCACCCTGCATGGCGGGACCTGGGCGACTTATGACGACCACCGGATGGCCACCGCCGGCGCCATCTTAGGTCTGGTTGTTGAGGGCGTTGAGGTGGAAAACATTGGCACCACTGCGAAAACACTGCCCGGCTTTGAGGTGATGTGGGACGAAATGGTGCGCTCCTAATGGCACGTCGCTTCCACGATTACGACGAATCTGACGTTCGCGTGCGCCGCGGCCGCGGCTCACGCCCCCGCACCAAGGACCGCCCCACGCATGACGACGCCGAGTTTGGCATGGTGGTAACAAAGGACCGCGGCCGCTGGGGTGTGCAGCTAGATAGCGGCACGCTGGTGGCCTGCATGCGCGCTCGTGAGCTGAAGCGCACCTCTATTGAGGTGGGTGATCGCGTGGGCGTGGTGGGCGATACTTCCGGCCAAAAGGACACGCTTGCGCGCATGGTCAAGCGCGAGGAGCGCAGTTCGGTGCTGCGCCGCACGGCGGACGATACGGATCCGTATGAGCGCATCATCGTGGCCAACGCGGAGCTGATGCTGATTGTGGTTGCGGCTGCCGATCCCCCGCCGCGCACCGGGTTTGTGGAGCGCGCACTCGTTGCCGCCTTCGACGGCGGCGTGACCCCGATTGTGTGCATGACCAAGTCCGACATCGCTGATCCCAGCGAGTTCATCCGGGAAATCGAGGACTTAAACGTTGCCGTGTATGAGGTGGGCATTGAAGAGCCCATCGACGCACTTTTGGCGCGCATCACCGGCAAAGTCTCTGCCCTCATTGGGCATTCCGGTGTGGGTAAATCCACCCTGGTCAACCGCATCGTGCCGGATGCGGACCGCGCAACTGGCGAGGTCTCCGGCGTTGGCAAAGGCCGCCACACCTCCACCCAATCCGTGGCGTTTGCGTTGGCCGAAGGCGGATGGATCATTGACACCCCCGGCATCCGCTCCTTCGGACTGGCCCACATTGCGCCGGAGGCCATCATTGACGTCTTCCCCGAGCTTGCAGACGTCGCCGATGCCTGCCCCCGCGGCTGCACCCACCTAGGTCCCCCAACGGACCCGGAGTGCGCGTGGGACACCGTCGAGGCCAACTCCCCGCTTGGCCGCCGCGTGCAGGCAGTTCGCCGCCTGCTCACCGCGCTTTACTCCAACAAAGAGTGGGAGCTAAAACAGCTCGATGAGAACCGGTAGCTCACTCGGGTCATAAAACGCCATGTAATTGTCCTGGGCGTCGCCCACGGCAAGCTCCGCGTCCTCATCCCCAAGATCAGCGGCGTCAATGCACGCGATGGCCTTCTTCGTGGCTTCCTCGGCGTCCTGCACGTCCACGTGGATCGCAGCGACATCCTCCAACGCCACCGGCGCGGACAGCTTGACCACGGACTCACCCATGTCAGGATGCCCGGTCGCCTCCACGTCCGCGGAAATCACCACACGGCGGTGTGGGAAGCGCTCTTCGTCCCCAATGGCGAGCAGGCGTATGGACGCCAACGCTGCGTCATCAAACGCCACCGCCTCAATCTCCTCCATATCCCCGGAGGTGAAGAACTCCTGCAGCTCCTTCGTGGCAGCAAACGCCCAGCCACTTCGCGCGTGGATCAGACCGTTTTCGCTCAGGGAGGCCAACATGCCAAACGTGGCCGGAATGTAGACGCGCACCTTAGAACTCGCCCTCAACGCCAAACAGAGTCTGCACCTCAACAGCCGTGCGCTCAAACGCAGTGTGCAGCAGACCGATCATGCCGTACTCAACAGCGGCGCGGACGATCAGAATGTCATTGTCCACCATCACCGCATCATTGATCACCACATCGAGTGCGTCCACGGCAGCCTGGAAGGCGGCACGCTCCGGCTTTTCCACCCCGATCTCACCGGAGAGAATCACAGCATCAACATCACCGCGGAACTCCCACTCACGGATCTTCTCAGCCATCTCGCTGCCAGCTTCCTCATTGGACAAAATCGCAGTAGGCACGCCCTTTGCGCGCACCGCGGCGATCAGCTCACGCCAACGACGCTGCTCCTCCGCATCCCCGTCAAGCACCCCCGCGTAGTCCAAGATCAACGCCTGCATTCCAACTCACTTTCTTACATCCACGTTTTGCTCGCCCCGCGGTTCCACGCCGCGTGCACACTTTAATGAACACGACACTCTAGATAAAAGCGCGTGCGACTGGGCACAATAGTACCTATCCGGTACACACAACGTTTCACACCGTTTCACCGCAAAAACGAACCACAAAAGGAGCAGCCTGCAACATGTACTTCCCGGCGCCTGGGTACCAGCACATGAAAGTACTCATCCCCCGTGCCGCGCTTCCAGACGTCCCGCGCGCCCCCGGCGCCCTGCGCGGCTCCGGCATGCGAGCCGTGCCCGCCGACCCAATTTCACCGCTGGTACGCCAAGCCCTTGACGCAGCCTTTGGTCATCGCGACCCCGCAACCCTTACCGGCGCCCTATTTGACCTCGGCGTTCGCAGCCATATCCGCGCACGCAGGCGCACCGCACCAAACGTGCACAAGTTCCAGATCATCTCCAGCCACGCGCGTGACAACGGCGAATTCTTCGGCAGCGTCTCCGTCGGCGAGCGCAGATATGCGTATGCCGCCCGCATTCAAGACGGGCGGCTGGTGTCCTTCAAAGTGCTCTAAGCCTCTACCGGGGCCTCTTCCGGCTGCTCAAACTGCTTGCGCATCATAAACAGCTGGCGGACGGTCTCCTCCTGGACGGCCTCGTTCATAGCGTTGAACATGTCGCCACCCTCCTTCTGGTACTCAACCAGCGGGTCACGCTGCGCCATCGCACGCAGGCCAATGCCCTCCTTGAGGTAATCCATCTCGTAGAGGTGCTCACGCCACTTCGTATCAATGATCGGCAGAATCACCATGCGCTCAATGTTGCGCATCTGGGACTCACCACCAATAGCGGAGACGTTTTCCTCCAGCTTGTCGTACTGCGCAAGCGCATCGTCCACAAGCGCCTGGCGCAGCTGCTGGGAAGTGATTTCGCCGGCGCGGCCGTACTCGGTGCCGTCGATAAGCTGCTGTGCCGAAACCGTCGGACCGTACAGGGACTCCAGAGCATGCCACAGCTCATCCAGATCCCAGTCCTCCACATACCCCTCATGGGTAGCACCATCAACGTAAGCGCTGACGGTCTCTTCAATCATGCGACGAACCTGACCCGCGATGTCCTTGGAATCCAAGATCTCCTGACGCTCACGGTAAACAACCTTGCGCTGCTCATTGAGCACCTCGTCATACTTCAAGACGTTCTTACGCATCTCAAAGTTCTGATTCTCCACACGAGACTGCGCACTCTTAATGGCGTTGGAGACCATCTTCGCCTCAATCGGCACATCATCCGGCACATTGAGACGGTTCATCATGTTCTCCATGGTGTTGCCCATGAAGCGAACCATCAGCTCATCACGCATGGACAAGTAGAAACGCGTCTCACCCGGATCCCCCTGACGGCCAGAACGGCCACGCAGCTGGTTATCAATACGACGCGACTCATGGCGCTCCGTGCCAATCACGTACAGGCCGCCGGCCTCACGCACCTCATCACCAAGCTGCTTCGAGCGCTCCTTCGCCGCCGGCAACTGCGCGTTCCACGCCTCTTGGTAGCGCTCCTCATCCTCAAACGGATCAAGACCCTGCGCCTGCAGCTTCGCATCCAGCAGAATTTCCGGGTTGCCGCCAAGCACGATATCCGTACCACGACCAGCCATGTTGGTAGACACAGTCACCTTGCCCGGAAGACCAGCCTCCGCAATAATGCGACCCTCTTCCTCATGGTGCTTCGCGTTGAGCACGTTGTGCTTGATGCCCTTACGCGTCAGCAACTGCGAGAGATACTCAGAGCGCTCCACCGACGTGGTACCAACCAGCACCGGCTGGCCCTTCTCCACATGCTCCGCAATATCCTCAGCCACAGCGGCGAACTTCGCCTCCTGCGTCTTATAAATCAGATCATCACGGTCCACACGCTGGTTCGGCTTGTTCGGCGGAATCGGCACCACATCAATCTTGTAAATCTGGTGCAGCTCCGCAGCCTCAGTCTCTGCAGTACCCGTCATGCCAGCAAGCTTGTTGTACAGACGGAAGTAGTTCTGCAGCGTGACCGTAGCCAGCGTCTGGTTCTCATTTTTGATCTCGACGTTTTCCTTCGCCTCGATCGCCTGGTGCATGCCCTCGTTATAACGACGCCCCGCAAGGACACGGCCCGTAAAGGAGTCCACGATCATGACCTCACCCTGACGGATGATGTAGTCCTTATCGCGCTCAAACAGCTCCTTCGCCTTCAGCGCGTTATTCAGGTAGCTCACCAGCTGCGAATGCTCTGGGGCATACAGGTTATCAATGCCCAGCTGGTCCTCAACGAACTCAACGCCCTCTTCAGACACGCCAATCGTGCGCTTACGCTGATCCACCTCATAGTGGATGCCCTCGCGCATACGTGGGGCAAGCTGCGCAAACACGGTGTAGAACTGGCTTGAACCATCCGCCGGGCCGGAAATGATCAGCGGGGTTCGCGCCTCATCGATCAGGATGGAGTCAACCTCATCCACAATCGCGTAATTGTGGCCACGCTGCACCATCTCAGACACAGAGCGCGTCATATTGTCGCGCAGGTAGTCAAAGCCAAGCTCATTGTTGGTGCCGTACGTAATATCCGCGTCATACGCAGCCTTACGCTCCGGCGGGCGCAGCTCAGACAAAATCACGCCAACGCTCAAGCCCAAGAAGTGGTGCACGCGGCCCATCATCTCCGCGTCACGCTTAGCCAGGTAGTCATTCACCGTGACAATGTGCACGCCCTTGCCCTCAAGACCGTTGAGGTACGCCGGCAGCACGGACGTCAGCGTCTTACCCTCACCGGTCTTCATCTCGGCCACCGAGCCGAAGTGCAGCGCAGCGCCGCCCATGATCTGCACCTTGTAGTGCTTCTGGCCCAGCACGCGCCACGACGCCTCACGCGCCGTCGCAAATGCATCCAGCAGGATGTCGTCCAACGACGCCCCGTCTGCCAGTTGCTGCTTAAACTCGTCAGTCTTGGCCTTCAGCTCCTCATCCGTAAGGGCCGAATACTGCTCATCCAGCTCCATAACCTGGTCAGCGATCTTTGAAAGACGCTTAACGGTGCGCCCTTCACCGGCGCGGAGCAGTTTTGAAAGTCCACCAAACACGTTACGACGAATCCTTTTGTAGGTTTTGGGGGTATACCAACAGAACATTGTACCCACACCGGCGTTGAGATCACTATGTGGCTGGCAGGGTGGCTGGATTGGGTGCGGGTAGAGCTTTTTGGAATTGCGGCAGCATGTTGCCAAACCGGGGATAGTTGCCGCAATTGCTAGGTGATTGCCAGGTTTCGGGTGCGCCGGAGTGCGGCAAGGTGCGACTGTGGCGTGGTTGCAGTGTGGTCGCGGTCCGCGGGGCCTGTGCCACTAGCAGACAAAGATTTTGAACATGTGTTTCCCCAGGTCAGTTGTGTTTACACATCGCGGTTTCTACGTTGTGTGCTAGTGGGCCCGTGTTAGCGGGCCCGACCGGGAGGGGTCCGCAGGGCGAAACGGGGAGTGGCACCGCCCCACTGCTAGACGACTTTGAAAAACCTCCCCCAAAACCCCAGGTCACGTGTGCAGACATTTCGCGAATTTTGCAATGTCGTCTAGCAGCGCACGTCTAGCAGCGCACCGCAATGTCGTCTAGCAGCGCACAGCAGCAGAGGCGCTGCAGGCGCGCGCTGCAACAAGATGCACACAACAGTGCAGGTCACAAACAACAGCAAAAGGCCCGCCCCCGTGCAATACAGGGTGCGGGCCAACAAGAGCCGAAGCGCTACTTACTCAGCGGCCTCAACTTCGCCTTCCGGCGCAAGCGCGATCAGACCGTAGTCGAACGCGTGGCGGCGGTAGACCACAGACGGGCGCTGGGTCTCCTCATCGATGAAGAGGTAGAAGTCGTGGCCAACGAGCTCCATCTCGCTGAGCGCGTCATCCACGCTCATCGGGGTGTTCGGGTGCAGCTTGCTGCGAACAACCTGGCCCGGCTCAAAGTCGTCGAACTGGCCCTCGTACGGGTCAACGTCGTACTTACCCGGCGCTGCTTCACGAGCCTCAGCTGCCTCAGTTGCCAGCTCAGCTGCAACCTGGCCGGTGGACTTCGGTGCGCGGTGGCCGGAGCGGGAAATCTCGCGGCGGACCTTCACCTTGCGCAGGGAACGCTCCAGCTTGTCCACTGCAGCCTCCAACGCAGCGTAGAAGCTGTCTTCCTTGGCCTCAGCGCGGGCGAGGTGGCCCTTGCCGGTTGCGGTGATCTGGATGCTCTCTGCGTGAGCCTCACGGCGCGGGTTGCGCTCGTGCTTGAGCTCCACGTTAAAGAAGGTCAGCGTTGGGTCAAGCTTCTCAATCTTTGCCAGCTTGGAGTTCACACGTTCCTGAAAGTGCTCGGGAACCTCGACGTTTCGGCCGGTGATGGTCACCTGGGCGGCGGGGCTCAGGCCGGCATTGTTGTCGTGTTCAGCAGCAGTCATGTCTGCTTTCCTCCTCAAAAGGTTGTAGGAACGGGGTCACTTCCCATCATACAAGTGGCATTCGTCTCTCAGCCGTTGCTATGCCTCACAGATGGTCAGGCAGGCAGCAACATTGACGCCATGGGCCAGTAGCTTTTCGACGCTCGCCTGCAACGTCGCCCCCGTAGTCACCACATCATCAACCACAATGCATGGTGTAGCGGGGCCAAGAAACGGGGGTAGTGCAGCAAGCCGAACCGCTTTGGCAAGGTTCGCGCGGCGCGCTGTGGCGTCAAGTTCAGACTGGTCGGCCGCATGCGAATCAAGGTGCAACACGGGCGCAACGTTGCGCGAAGTTGCCACGCAGCACGCCTTGACCGGATCCCCACCGCGGGCACGCGCTGAGGACGCACGCGTAGGTGCGGGGACAAGCGCACAGCCGTACGGGATCTCGCCGCGTGCCTCCAGGAAGTCCAATGCGGATTCCACAACGGCTCCGACGTACGTGCGCACTGCGAGGTTGTTGCGCTCCTTCATGGCAATGATGACGCGGCGGTGCGCCCCGTCATACGGCCCCAGTGCAAACACCGGCACGTGCGGCGAGGTTGGCGGAAACACACGCTGAGGCGGCGCGGCCAGATCGCGCTTGCACGTGGGGCACAGCAGATGGCCCGGCGCGCCACAGCCTGCGCAGTGTCGCGGCAAGACAAGCTCTGCAAGCTCAGTGAACAGTGTCATTTAACGTGCCACGATCGGGATGGCGCGCACACCCTGCAGGCCCGGAACTTCGCGCCACAGCGGGTTGTCCTCGCCTGCGTTGGGCAGTTGCAGGATGGCGTTTGCGTCGGTGACGTAGAGCATGTTGGGCGAGGCCGCCACGGCAACCACGGGCGCGGAGATGTTGCCCACGCTCAGTGTGGTGGCGGAGGACCCGTCCTGTTCCACGCGCAGCACCGGCGAGATGGAGCTTGAGGTGCCCACGATCAGTGAGCCGTCTGGCTGCCAGTCCGCAGCAACCACTGACCCGCCGAGTTCAGTGGCGTACTCCATGACGTTGACAATGGCGCGCTCGCCTGGTGATCGCCTGTCCACAATGCCGGTAAACAGCCTGCCGTCTACTACTAAGACGACGCGCGCGCCGGAGCGCGACAGCCGCAGCACGGAGATGTTGCCGGAAATGCCTTCTGGCATCTGGATGGCAATCTGCTCAGTGGTGAACTCATTGGTTGCCGCGGAGCGCACCGTGCGTTGGATGTGCTGGCCGTCTGCCACCGTCCACACCGCATTCGCTTTGGATTCAAACGACGGACGCGTAAACGTCTCCGCCTCCATCAACTCAGTGTCGGCGCCGTCGAAGGAGCCAACACGCAGCTTCGCTGGCTGACCGGAGGCAGCAAACACGGCCGCCCACTTGCCAGCGGCGTTGATGTCTACGCTTTGAACAGTGCCTTCGCTGGATAGGGGGGAATCGATGAGGGAGGTCGACGCGGCGTCGACAAGCGAAATGCTCCCACCGGTCAACGAGTAAAGCCGCGATTCCCCTGCAGCCTGCACCACCGGGCTGAGTTCACTGAAATCATCCGTAGTCAGGTCCGTGGCCCCGCTGATCAACGGAGCACCGTCCGCGGTGATGCGGAAGGGGCCATTGATGCCTGCCGACGCCAACGTCCACACCACACCCGCCGCAAACCGCGCCCGGTCCTGATCATTCACCCCACCGAAACCGGAGAACCCGTACGCGTCGTCCTCCATGCCAAGGTAGGACGCGCCCGTGGGCGAAATAGTGGACACCGCAGGCTCAAGACGTGTGGATGGGCCCTGCATCAACAACGAAATCAACGCACTGGCCAAGGTCTCGCGCCGGGAGAACACCCACCGGCGATCAGTGACAAGTTCGCCACTGCGCTCATCAAAAAAGTACAGGTTAAACGGCTGGTACTGGTTACGCAGCTCGGTGCGCTCCAACACCACACCCGCAGGCAGTGAGGCCACACGCCACTCACCACTGACCTGCTGCAGCTCAATCGTCGCCTCATAGGAGCCGCGCTCCGGGCGATACTTGCCGCCAGCACCAAGCACACCGACCACGTTGCCGTGGACCGAAAAACTCCGACGATTCGGCGTGCTACCAGGCATGGTGGTCACGCCGATACGATCCACCACCAGCGTCTCCTCCGTGGGGTCCCACGCTGCGGACGCCTGCGACGTCATAAACGCACGCGCCGCCTCATAATCCGATGTAGGAATAGCAGACGCCGCGTAGAAGTCACGCAACAGCAAGTCAGGCTCGCGGCCCTCCTCCGGGGCAATCACGGGCGCTGCAGGCGCTTGCGGGTTGAAGGAGCGAAGCACGTGCGGACTTGACGTGGAAGGCAAACTTGCGCAGCTTGTCAGGCTCACCACCAAGGCTGCGGCTGTAAGGAGGGCTGGCAGCGGCTTGTGCAGGCGTTTACTCATGCGTTTACTCATGGTCCTCCACCTCCTCAGGTGCGGGCAGTTCAGCCACCGCACCCGGCGGGTTCAGCTCCACCGGCGCGTGCCGAAAACCTTCGTCCGGATGCCGCGGCAGCACCAGACGGAACTGGGAGCCAACGCCGGAAACGCCTGCGGCGTCGAGGATGCCGTGGTGCAACTGAGCGTCCTCACGCGCAATGGCAAGGCCTAAGCCCGTACCACCAGAGTGGCGCTTGCGGGACTTATCCGCACGCCAGAAGCGGTTAAACACCAACTCCTCCTGGCCAGGCTTCAACCCCACGCCCCTATCAGTCACCGTCACCGCCACGGCCTCATCATTCTGCGCAAGCGCCACGTGCACCGGATTGCCCTCAGAATGATCAATGGCATTAGCAATCAGGTTGCGCACAATACGCTCAATCCGGCGCGGATCACCCTCAATCTGCACCGGCGCATCCGGCAGATCAAAGCTCACCTCCACATCCAGCTCTTCTGCCAAGTGCTGCGTTTGCGCCCACGCCGACTCAATCGGGGCACGAACATCCATCATCGCGCTAGCCAAGTCGGCCACGCCTGCGTCATGGCGCGAAATCTCCAACAAGTCCGTCAACAAGGCCTCAAAACGATCCAACTCACGGATCATCAACTCACTGGCACGACGCTGCGCCGGCTCCAACGCATCCTGATCAGAAGCAATCATGTCCGCAGCCATACGCACCGTGGTCAACGGCGTACGCAGCTCATGCGACACGTCGGATGTGAACTGACGCTGCAGGTCACCGTACTCCTCCAGCTGATTAATCTGCCGGGAAAGCTTGTCCGCCATGTTGTTGAAGGACAAGGCCAACACCGCCATCTCGTCCTCCCCCTCAATCGGCATACGCTCACGCAAATGGCCTGCTGCGAACCGCTCCGCCGTCCTTGACGCCGAACGCACCGGCGCGACAATCTGCTGTGAAGCCAACCACGCAATACCCACCAACAACACAATGACAATCAGCGCGGCAGAGGCGAGCAAACCACGCATCAAGGCAAGCGTGGACGTTTCATTATCAATGTTGGTAACCAAATACAGCTGCAAGTTAGGCACATCCGCATCCGTTGGCGTGCCAATGATCAGCGCGTTGTACTGGCTAGAATCCGCCCGCTCCACCACCGCGAACTGGTACGCCACATTGCCCTGCTTGACGTACTCCACCAGCTGGTCAGGCACCCGGTAGTTCTCTGGCGAAGACGTCACCACCCCCAGCGAGGACTCTACAAGCAGCACCGGCTCATACACGTTGGCTACATCCGTGCTTTGCTGCGTACGCTGCGTCAAACTGGCACGCGCCGTATTCAACCGCGACTGCAACGACGCATTCGCACCGGTTGTTTCCAGTTGCTCCTCCACCAGCACGCGAGCGCGGTCAATCTCCACATCCGCAGCATCAATCTTTGACTGCGCAATGCGCTGGGTCATCACCGTGGCCAAGGTGAACCCCAACACCAGCATCACCACGGTGGACACCAGAAGCACCGTGCCTACAAAGCGCACCTGAAGGGATGTGCGCCACGAATCGGCGACGTTCTCCCCTATCCGGCGCAACGGCCTTGGCGCTTTAGGCACCCTCAGTCTTACCCGTCTTGTAGCCCACGCCACGCACCGTCAAAATGATCTCCGGGTTCTCCGGATCATGCTCAATCTTGGAACGCAGACGCTGCACGTGCACATTCACCAAACGCGTATCAGACGCATTGTGGTAGCCCCACACGTTTTCCAACAGCTCTTCACGCGTATGCACCTGGTTCGGACGACGCGCCATCTCCAGCAGCAGGTCAAACTCCAGCGGCGTGAGGTTAATCTCCTCGCCCCCACGGGTGACCATGTGCTGCGGCACATCAATAGTCAGATCCCCAATGTTCAAGGTCTCACTCGGCTCATCATCCGTCCTGCGCAAACGCGCCCGGATGCGAGCAACCAGCTCTTTCGGCTTAAACGGCTTCGTAATGTAATCATCCGCCCCGGACTCCAAGCCCAATACCACATCAACCGTGTCGGTCTTTGCAGTCAGCATCACAATTGGCACCGCGGATTCCTTGCGGATCTCACGGCAAATATCAATGCCATTTACCCCCGGCAACATCAGATCCAAAAGAATCAGGTCTGGGTTAGTGGAGCGGAACGTGGGAACCGCTGCAGCACCATCGGTTACCGATTCAGTGGCAAAGCCTTCCGCTTCCAACACGATGGTGAGCATCTCATTGATCGCGGGATCATCATCTACAACCAGGATCTTTGGCGGCATGGTGGCTCCTTAACTGCTTGGGCGACAGGCCTCAATAATACTGTTCGCGTCACTGGTAACCAGCCAGGGGCTTGCCCACTCACGCTTCGCCATCTCGGTATACGCCGTATAGGTGGCCACCTGCAGCAACCGGTCACGCTCATAACGATCACGCGTGCGGGAGTCATCTTCCGCCTCCCGCTTCTGGGCGCGCTGACCAGCAAGCTCCGGATCCGTGGGCACTAGCACCTGCAAGTCCGGGCGCGGCAAGCCAAGACGCTCAAACTCCAACGCCTCAACCCAGCCAAGCGCGGTCTCATCACCGGTACGCGCCCAGGTGTACGCCGCGTTGGACGCCGCATACCTATCTAAAAGCAGCACCTTGTCCGGGTTGCCTGCATACTCCTGCAGCATATCCATCGCACCATGCCTGTCTAAGGCAAACATGGCGGCCATGGCGTAGGCGGAGTCCGTCATGTCCCCCATCTTGCCGTGCAGGGCTGCCTGCGCCAGCTGGGCTGCAGCGGAATCTTCATAGCGCGGAAACGCTAGCGTTGCAGCGTCAACTTCCTTCAGTACGGCGCTGACCAAGGTGTTCTTGCCCGCGCCGTCAATACCTTCAACTGCGATGATCATTGAGTATCAGTTACGTGTTTCCCTCTTATGACAGTGCTTCGACGAACTGGTCCACGTCCGCCTCAGTGTCACCATCTTCAGCTGCTGCCTCAAGCAGTGCCGCGGCGGCTTCAGCGATCTGCTCACTGATCTCACCCGGGTTGGAACGGATAAACGGGTACGACTCCGCGATATCGCCCGCGGAAAACGGTGCGCCCGACCAAATGGCAGCAATGGTTGCAGCTGCGCGACCATTGGCAATCTCTTCGTCCGAAGCCCCGGCACCATTTGCCAGCAACACGGCGTCCGAGACAGCCTCAAGAATCTCTTCCGGCTCAAGTTCTACCAGTTCATCGAGAAAATCTGCGTTCGTCTCGTCGGAAAAAATCTCGCGATCCCACGTGCTCATCTGCTTGTCCTTTCTATATGCGGTATCTACGCCACAGCCCTGCGTTCTTCCCGCCACGGTAGTGCATGTTGTCCACTGATTATGTTATAAACAGGTCACACAGTCGCCGTTATCAATTCGTAACCCCAGGGAGTCCCCATGAACCGGAACCAACGCAGCGTGGGTGTGTTCATGGCCGCTGGGCTAGCCGCAGCCCTCATAGTTGGTCTTGCGGTTTGGAGCGCCTCTACCCCGGGACGCCCAGTAACGGCAGGCTACACCGGCGACAAGACTGCTTCGCCGCAGACCGCCGGGACGCTTTTGGGCGGCAGCACGACGTCTTCGGTGGCCACACCACCGCGTATCACCCCGTTCCAGCGCCCGAAGAACCGTGGGAACGCTCAAGCGGGACAGGTGCCAGGATCCCCCAACTGGGGCGGAACCGAAGGCCACTTCGTCCAGGCAGCGCCAGCTCCTCGCGGGTACCGGATGGAAGATGACCCGCTGGCGCCCCCGCACGCCGTGATTGGCACTCGCGCATCCGGGGTGCCCACCGCGCACTACCGCCCCACCAACGTGAACGTGGCCCCGCCAGCGGAGCACAACGATCTCCCTTCGGAGACGTACCTGGCCGCGCCACCAGCACCAGTTGAGCCTGCACCGCCGGCCGAGCCGGCGCCGCAACCCGAACCTGGCGAGCCCGCGGCTCCGCCGAAGCCGGACGCTACTGAGCCTTCAGCACCCAATGGCGCTGTGCCACCGGCTACCGGCGAGCCCACCACCCCTACGGACCCCACCGAGCCCACAGAGCCGAGCGAGCCAACGGAGCCAAGCGAGCCCACTGAGCCAACTGAGCCGACAGGGCCGACTCAACCCACCGACCCAACGGTTCCGACGGACACCCCGGACTCCACCGAAGCTCCTGCTGAGTCGACTACACCCACAACTCCGGAAGCGAGCAAAGCCCCGGAGATCATCACGCCTCACACCGGTACAGAGACGCCTACCAGCGCGGCGGCGGCCAGCGAAAACTAAGCGAGCAACTTAGGCGCGGACGAAGAACACCTCTGCGCCGTCATCGTCCTGCGCAACAACAGACACTGGCGCCTCTGACGCAGGAATCCACGCCCCCTGCCCCGGGCCCACAACGCAGTCCCCGTTGGTGATGTGGCCGGAGGTGATGAGGAGGATCGCTGGGCCGTCGATAAGCAAGCTGAGCTCCTCGCCCTTTGCCAGCGTGTGTTTGCTCACCTCGAACTCGTTGACCGGCAGTTCGTACTCAACTACCCCGTCGGTCTCACGCACAGGCACGCGCAGGTGTCCCGTGGGAGTGAAATCCAACACGCGCACTAGCTCAGGCACATCAACGTGCTTAGAGGTCAACCCGCCGCGCAGCACGTTGTCAGAGTTGGCCATCACCTCCACACCCAGGCCAGAGAGGTAGGCGTGCGGCTGTCCAGCGGCTAGGTACAGCGCCTCACCGGGAGCAAGCGTGGTCAAGTTCAGCATCAGTGCCACCAGCGGGCCTACGTCGCTTGGGTAACGCTTCGCCAGCGCCAGGAACGTTTCGGCGGCGTCCCTGATCCACTCAGGCGCATCCCCGATATGCTCGGCTGCGGCAATGACATCGGCCAGTAGGCTCTTGCGCAGCGGACCAGGCAGGGAAATCAACGTGGTAAACACGGCGCGGACACTTTCTGTGGGTTCCGCATCCACCAGCATGGCGCTGTAGCGATCCAGTCCGCCGCCTGGCCCGCTTAAGGCCTCAAACAGCTCACGGGTCTGGGAGACCGGGCGGAAGCCCGCCAGGGCGCGAAACGGCGTCAACGCAACGATGATCTCCGGCTTCGGGTTGGCATCCTTGTAGTTTCGGCGCGGATCATCCAACGCAAGCCCAAGCGCGTTTTCGCGAGCAAAGCCCGCCGCCGCCTGGTCCCGTGACGGGTGTGCCTGGATGGATAGCGGCTCGCCTGCGGCCAACAGTTTGACCAAAAACGGCAGCTGGCCGTCAAACGCTTTCTCCACGCGCTGCCCCAGCGCCGCCGAAGGGTCCGCACTGATCACCTTGTCCAACGGCTCACCGTTGATTGAAGACGGCGCCGCCGGGTGCGCACCAAACCACAACTCCGCCTCCGGGGTCGGCGCGGGTGAGGTGGTACCCCGCAACTGTGCCAGCAGGGTACGAGAGCCCCACGGGTAGGTGCGTAGCGCAGCCTCAAGGTTGTGCATCGAATACGGCTCCTTCAGATAAAAGACCGACCGACAACGCTACCAGTTAGCCACGAATGACAGCCAAGATCTCCGCAACCAGCGCCTCAACCTCAGCTTCCGTGGGTGCTTCCACGTTCAGGCGAAGCAGCGGTTCCGTGTTAGAGGCGCGCACGTTAAACCACGCACCGGAATCCAGGCTCACGCTCACCCCGTCCAGGTGGTCCACCTCCGTCGTGCGATCCGCAAACGCCTCCACAACGCGCTGAGTAGTGGCCTCTTGGCCGGCCACCTCAGAGTTGATCTCACCGGAGGCGCAGTAGCGCTCAAACTGGGCCATGAGCTGCGAGAGCGGCTTGTCACTTTCCGCAAGTGCTGCCAGCACGTGCAGTGCGGCAACCAGGCCGGAATCCGCGTTAAAGAACTCACGGAAGTAGTAGTGTGCGGAGTGCTCGCCCCCAAACAGCGCCCCGCGAGAAGCCATCTCCGCCTTGATGTAGGAGTGCCCCACTCGGGTGCGCACTGCGGTGCCGCCGGCCTCTTCGATCATCTCGGGCACAGCGCGCGAGGTGATCAGGTTGTGAATAATGGTCGCCCCCGGGTGCTTGGCCAGGGTCCTAGTGGCAATCAGCGCCGTAATCGCAGACGGTGAGACCGGCTCGCCGCGCTCATCTACCACGAAGCAGCGGTCAGCATCCCCGTCAAAGGCAAGACCAATGTCTGCCCCCTGCTCTACGGTGAACTTCTGCAAATCCACCAGGTTCTTTGGGTCCAAGGGGTTGGCCTCATGGTTGGGGAAGGTCCCGTCCAGCTCAAAGTAGAGCGGGCGAATATCCATATCCCCCAGCACCGCCGGCACGGTCAGCCCAGCCATGCCGTTTGCCGCATCCACAGCCACAGTCAGGTTGCCACTCACCGGAACCAAGTCCCGCAGGAACTCGGCATAAGCATCCAGGACATCTTGCTTATCGACGCCCCCGCGTGCCCCCTCATACGCCCCCACCCCATCAACCAGCATCTGGGTGATCTGGCCAAGGCCCGTGTCCGTGGACACCGGGGTTGCGCCTGTACGGCACAGTTTGATGCCGTTGTAGCGTGCCGGGTTGTGGGAGGCGGTAAACATCGCGCCTGCGCAGCCGAGCGTGCCGGCGGCAAAGTACAGCTCATCCGTAGACGTCAGCCCAAGCAGGGTCACGTCCAACCCCTGGGCGTTGACACCTTGGGCAAAGGCCTCGGCAAGCTCAGGTGAAGAAGGCCGCATGTCATAGCCCACCGCCACACGGGTCTCCCCCTCGCCGCGCAGGATGTGTGCGAAGGCGGCGCCGATGTTGCGCACCAGATCTGCGTCGATAGTCTCGCCGACCACGCCGCGGATGTCATAGGCCTTGATTACTTGCGCGAGTTGCTCGCTGGAATACACCATGCGAGAAGTCTAAACCCTCAGTCTTTGAGAGATTTTTAGGGATCAGGCACCACACGCAGGTGGGAACGGCGCGCCTCACGCTCAGCTGCCGCCTGTTCCTCGATCCGCTTTGTGCGGTGCACCGGGTGGTTCGACGTCTCCGGGTCATTGAAGTCACGTGAGGCCGGGTACTCAATCGGGTCCTGGGAGGTGTCCACCAGACCGGTGGTCACGCGGCCGGCCTCACGCACCGCCTCGGCAAGTGCGGTGAGGTCCGCCTCATCCATGTTGTCGAGCTCTTCATCCGTAATGTCAATCTGCTCAACGCGCACCATCTCCCACCCCACTGGGGCGGTGATGTGGGCGGAGTGGCGCTCACACAGGTCCCATGCGTGCGGATCCGGCACCGGCGCTAGTGGCCCGATGACTGCAGTGGATTCCGCGTAGGCGTAGACGAGAGTGGCCACGGCTGGGCGGCCGCAGCCCGGACGGCAGCAACGACGGAAAGTACTCACGGGGGCCAAGTCTAAACCCCTACTTGAGTAATCGGTAGCATGCGCGCGGCGCGCCACCCGTCTTTCACCGCGAAGGCCCATACGATAAGTGTCCATGACCACCCGTAACAGCCCTTCCCACCTGCGCCCAGGCCGCGACCGGCATGGCCGTGGCGTGCGCGGGCCGGTGCTGCCGGTGGGTGTGCCGCGCTACCGTAGCCGATCGCAGGCATTTGATCAGCTGGTGCTGGAAATGTACGCGCCGCTGCACAATGCCTACTTTGATCAGCTCAGCGGGGTTGATCTTGCGGTGGACACCATCCCGCGCATGCGGCTGCGCGCCGATATGACGGTACTGCCGGATGAGATTGTGGCCGATGGGCCTGTTCCTTTAGGGCGCGTCCTTGAAGCCGGCGTGGACCGCGACGGGAACCCAACACGGGCACGTTTTGTCATTTTCCGCCGTCCTATTGAGCAGCGCACAACCGGCGCCGAGGAACGTTCAGAGTTAATTACGTGGGTGCTCACCGCACTGGTGGCGTACTACCTCAACTTGGATCCACGCGACGTGGACCCAGATTTCCCTTGGTAAAAAGCCGAGTAAATTAGCCGATCTGCTTCTTCAGGCGGCGGCGCTCACGGTCGGACAGGCCGCCCCAAATACCAAAGCGCTCATCATGCTCGAGTGCGTACTCCAGGCACTCATCACGCACTGCACAGGCCTTACAAATACGCTTCGCCTCGCGGGTCGATCCACCTTTTTCAGGAAAGAACGCTTCCGGATCGGTCTGTGCGCAGAGCGCTTGGTCCTGCCATTCTTGCTCGACGGTGCCAAACAACTCATCCAGAGTCATGCCTCCGACATCTGCCATATCGTCCACGCCCTCCCTTCTTTTCCGTCTATCGCGGGGAAGTGGATTACACGAATGCGATTCAACACCGCTGCACTAAATAGCCGCAACCTCGCTCCGCAGATTTCACCAGATTCCGAGGGTTTCTAAGGGTTCACCCAGTCAACCAGTCACACCAGTCACACCAGTTACATACGTTCAGAGACGGGGGTAATGTCAGGGGGTACTACATGTAGTAGGTGGGGCCCGTTTCTATAACAAGCTGGCCGATCCGGCGTGTCGCTTACGCATCTGGAGAAAAACGCACTCCCGAGTCCGGAATCTCCACACCCGGCCAGACACGCATGCCGCCTTTGAGCTCACAACGTGCGCCGATGCGGGCGCCTTCGCCGACCACGCAGCCGTCGATACGCGTATTTGCCCCAATGGTCGCACCGGAGGCAATGATGGAGTCCTGCACGGTGGCGCCGGGTTCGATGGTGACGCCGTCGAAGATCACGCAGCCGTCGATACGCGAACCAGCCCCAATGACCGAACCGCGACCAACCGCAGAACCACCGACCAGAATGACCCCTCCTGCAACACCCGCCGACGGGTCCACCAGCGCTTCCCCCGTGCGGCCTTCCAGAAGCGGCGACGGCGCAATGCCACGCACCAAATCCGACGAACCCTGCACAAAATCGCTCGGTCGACCCATATCGCGCCAATACGAAGAATCCACATGCCCCAACACATTGGCACCGGCCGAGAGCAGATTCGGGAACACCTCACGCTCCACGCTGACCACACGACCAGCCGGGATCTGCTCAATCACCTCGCGCTTAAACACGTAACACCCAGCGTTGATCTGATCAGTCGGCGGGTCTTCCGTCTTCTCCAAAAAGGCAAGAACACGGCCGTGCTCATCCGTTGGCACAGAACCAAACGCGCGAGGATCCGGCACGCGAACCAGATGCAACGTCACATCCGCATTGCCCTTTTCATGCGTGCGCAGGATCGCCCCCAGATCCGCACCAGAGAGCACATCACCGTTAAACACCATCACCGTGTCAGAACGCAGCTTCGGCAACACATTGCGAATCGCCCCGCCGGTACCCAGCGCCTCTTCTTCAACCACGTACTCAATTTCCAAACCGAAATCTGAGCCGTCCCCGAAGTACTGCTCAAACACCTCAGCGCGATACGAGGTGCCCAACACCACATGCCGCATACCTGCGGCAGCAATGCGCGCCAGCAAATGCTGCAGGAACGGATAACCTGCAGTCTGCAGCATCGGCTTCGGCGTGGACACCGTCAGCGGCCGCAGCCGTGTCCCCTGCCCACCGACCAAGATGACGGCATCTGCATCAACTGCACTACGCATTGCGACTTCCTCCCAAACGTTTCACAGCTCCACGCGCCTTCAACCCTGCCCACAGCAGGCCACGCAGCGGCGCCTGCCACCACTTTGCGTGACGATCACGCTGGAACCTGTAGGCCGACTCATGGTGCGCCGGCACCGTGACACGGTTGTACTTGCCCGCCACATGCCCCTGGTCATGGAAGATGACCGAGGACGGGCAGTACAGGTTGTCCCACCCGGCGCGGCTGAGCCGATCACCAAAGTCAATGTCTTCGAAATACATGAAGTAGCGCTCATCAAAACCGCCGATGGCGTCAAACGCCTCCCACCGCACAAGCAGGCATGCGCCGGAAAGCCAGCCGGCGGTACGCCGCGTGTCCATATCCGCACCTTTTTTATAGGAGGCGGTGAAAGGGTTGTTCGGCCAAACGTCTCCAAGCAACGCATGCCCCATGCCATTGATCAGCCCCGGCACCTGACGCGCAGACGGGTACGCGGACCCATCTGCCTCCTCAATGCGCGGCCCCACCGCACCGGCCCGCGGGGCGGACTGTGCACACTGCATGAGCTTGTCCACGCTGCCCGGGGCAAACTGCACGTCTGGGTTCACCACCAGGAAGTACTCCTGATTGATCTCGCCTTTATTTTTGCGCGGCCGCAGGTGTTCTACCGCTGCGTTGATTGCCGCGCCGTAGCCGATGTTGCCGCCCGTTGGGAAAAACTCCACGTTGTCATGCTCCCGCGCAGCCTGTTCGGGTGCGCCGTCACGTGAGCCGTTATCTGCGCACACCAGCCAGGTGGGCAGGTCCGTGGACTGCGGCAGCGAGGCAAGTAGCTCCTGCAGGTGTCGTCCTGGCGAATAGGTCACCGCGATGACAGCCAGGGGGCGCGCGCCGGCGTCAGCGGATGCGCCGTTTGCCGTTTTCTTCTCAATGCTCACAATGGCAGCCAGCTTACCCAGCGCTTCGTGCCCGATTGGGCAGGCGCGCGCACTATACTTGCCCGCTGTGACAGACAACCCCGATGCACCACAGGGCTCGCCACAGGACTCAACTCAGGGTCCACGCCGGCGGCCAAGCCAGTGGCCGACTGAAAGGTCGAGCCAAAGGCCAGCTGAGAGGTCAGCCGAGAGGTCAAGGCGTGCGCGCAACATCGCGCCAGCGCCATCCCGCGCGCGGGATGTGCGCCAGTCCGGCCACCCTGTGCTGAAGGGGTTTTGGGCCCTACTGTCTGCGGGCACCATCTTGGTCTCCGGCGTTGGCTACGCCACCGTCGGCCGTCTAGACAGTCAGCTCAGCGCCTCCGATCTGGACATTCCTACGCAACAAGGTGGGGACGGGAAGTCGTCGAAGAAAAAGAAGGGGCTGCAGGACGGCGCGCTGGATATTTTGCTTGTGGGCTCTGACTCACGCACGGACGCGCAGGGCAATCCCTTGAGCGAAGCCGAGCTCGCGCGTTTGCACGCCGGTATTTCAGACGGCGAGATTAATACGGACACCATCATGGTGCTGCGCATCCCGGCGGATGGTTCCCGCGCCACCGCAATATCTATTCCGCGCGATACCTATGTACATACGGATGACTACGGCAACCTGAAAATCAACGGCGTTTATGCCGCTCACGCGCAGCAGCGCCGCGCGGAGCTTACGGAGGCCGGCTACTCCCCCGGCCCGCAGTTGGAGCAGCGCGTTGCCCAAGCGGGACAGGTGGGTCTCATCCAGGCGGTGGCGGACTTAACCGGCGTGGAGGTGGACCACTACGCGCAGGTGGGCCTGCTGGGCTTTGCTTTGATGACGGATGCGGTTGGCGGCGTTGAGGTCTGCCTGAACCAGGCGGTCAATGAGCCGCTGTCTGGTGCGAATTTCCCGGCGGGCCGCCAGACGCTCAACGGTGCTGAGGCTTTGTCGTTTGTGCGCCAGCGCCACGACCTGCCCCGCGGAGACTTGGACCGTATTGTGCGCCAGCAGGCCTACATGGCGTCCCTGGTGCAAAAGACCCTCTCTGCGGGCACGCTGACCAACCCGGCGCGTTTGCGTGATCTGGCTACGGCCGCGGAACGTTCCGTGACGTTGGACCAGGGTTGGGACGTGATGGCGTTTGCGCAGCAGATGTCTGGTCTGGCTGGTGGTGACGTCAGCTTCACCACCATCCCGGTGACCTCTGTCAACGGTGTTGGTGATTACGGCGAGTCCATTGTCACCGTGGACGTTGGTCAGGTCCGCCGGTTCATGGAAGAAGTTATTGCACCTCCGGCGGAAGAGACTGAGGCTTCATCAACGTCTGAGGCTCCGGCGGCGCCTGCTGAGCAGTTCGCGCAGTACGAGGCGTATGTGCTCAACGCCGGGTCCCGTCCGGGCCAGGCGGCTGCGATGGGTGATCACTTGCGTAAGCAGGGCATCACGGTTGCCAACGTGTCCAACGCTATGGACGGGGTCTACTCCTCCTCCCAGATCGTGGCTGCAGACCCTCAAGATCCTGCTGCTGTGGAGCTTGCCAACATGCTTGGCGGCCTGCCGGTGACGGCTAATGCGGGCCTTGAGCCGGGCAGCCTGATCGTGGTGGTGGCTGAGGATTACACGGGCCCTGCCATGGTGGAGCCCGGCGAGGTGGATGAGACGGAGTATTACGCGCCCGTGGGTACTCCGGGTGAGGATTTCGGAGCCGCGGAGGTTGGTCCTGAGATCAACGCTGGCGGAACCGGCCCGCGTTGTGTGAATTAATTGTCTACTGTGGGCGGGCATGAGCATGCTCAGCCCGTTGATGCAAGATCCCGCCTCGCCCCGCCTGACGGTATATGACGAGGCTCTGGGCACCCGCATGGAATTTTCCGGCCAGACCTTGGAAAACTGGGCGAACAAGGTGGCCAACATGTTGATTGAAGAGTTTGATGTGGAGCCCGGCTCCCAGGTGCACATCGATCTTCCCGCCAGCTGGCAGTCTGCAGCCATTGCGCTTGGTACCTATAACGCGCAGAGCTTCCCGCTTTTCGACGCTCCGTTGTCTCCCCCAACCGTCACCTTCACCACTACCGAGCGAGCCTCCTTATGGACGGAGGTGCCCGACGTTGTAGTTGTCTCCAACGATCCTTTTGGCCGCGGCGTTGTGGAATCCGGCGGTGAGTTGCCGTTTGGCACCGTGGATTTTGGCCCGACGGTGCGTTTTTACGGCGACCAGTACTACGGCGAAAGCGCCGACCTGTCTGATTTCGCCCGAGCAGAGTTCGGCCCGCACCGCTATTTGGCTAACCCGTGGACTACGCGTGAGGAGTTTGACTACAACGTGCTCGCACCGCTTGCCGCGGGCGGCTCGGTGGTGGTGGCGACGGGCCTGATCCCGGCGGAGCGCTTGGAGCACATCACGCAGGTGGAGAAAGTAACGCACTTCTTAACAGCAGATTAACTTTTCTTCACTACCCCCGTTTTTGGGGGAATGCGAAAAAACAGCGACTTTTTCGCCTTGGAGTTATTTACATTGTTTACACCTCCAAGATGAAAGGGTCCTTGCATGAAGCTCTCCGCTACCCGCAAGTCGGGCGCAGCAATCTGCGCTCTCGCACTGTCCACCACCGCTCTGGTTGCTTGCTCCAGCGATGAGGCGGCAACCACGGACACCACCGATACCGCTACGGCAACTGACGCTGCAGCGACCACCGACTCCGCTGCTTCTGCAGAGGACCGTGGCCCGATCACTTTTGCCATGGGCAAGAACGACACTGACAAGATCATCCCGATCATTGAGAAGTGGAACGCCGAGCACCCGGATGAGCAGGTCACCCTGTCTGAGCTCGCTGGTGAGGCTGACGCTCAGCGCGAGACCCTCGTGCAGTCCCTGCAGGCTGGCAACGCTGATTATGACGTGATGGCACTTGACGTTGTCTGGACCGCAGACTTCGCCGCTAACCAGTGGCTGGAGCCGCTGGAGGGTGACTACGCGGTTGACACCTCCAAGCTGCTGCAGCCGACGGTGGATTCCGCAACCTACAACGGCAAGCTCTACGCCCTGCCGCAGAACACCAACGGCCAGCTGCTCTTCCGCAACGTTGACCTGATTGAGTCCAAGCCGGACACCTTTGCAGACATCAAGTCTGCTTGTGAGGCTGTGGAGGGCGACTGCCTGACCACGCAGCTGAAGCAGTACGAGGGCCTGACGGTGAACACCCTGGGCTTCATCAACGGCTGGGGCGGCGCTGTGATCGATGACAGCGGCGAGCCGACCGTTGAGTCCGCTGAGGCAAAGGCAGGCCTGCAGGCACTGGTTGACGCTTACGCTGATGGCACCATTGCCAAGTCCTCCACCGCTGCAACCGAGGAGGAGACCAACCTGGCCTTCACCGAGGGCAAGACGGCGTTTGCTATCAACTGGCCGTACATGTACACCAACGCAGAGGAGAAGGGCCTGAACTTTGAGGTCCAGCCGCTGGTTGGTGAGAACGGTGTTGGCGTGTCCACCCTGGGTGGCTACAACAACGGCATCAACGTCAACTCCAAGTACAAGGCCACGGCTCGTGACTTCATTGAGTTCGTGATCAACGAGGAGAACCAGCTGTCCTTCGCTGAGGCTTCCTTCCCGCCGGTTCTGGCATCCATCTACGACGATGCTGACCTGATTGAGAAGTACCCGTACCTGCCGGCTCTGAAGGAGTCCCTGGAGAACGCTCAGCCGCGTCCGGTTTCCCCGTTCTACCCGGCTATCTCCAAGGCGATCCAGGACAACGCTTACGCTGCCCTGACCGCTGGCAAGAGCGTGGATGACGCAACTGCTGACATGGCTGCAGCTATCAAGCAGGCACAGTAAGTTCATACTTGCGCCTTGCGGCAAATTAACGCCCGTAACCGTTTACACTGCGGTTCGGGCGTTGCCCGTTTTTAGACCCCAAAATCACACAAATTCTTCAGCACATTTTTTTGATCTGAGGCGTCCATGAGCACTTCTCTTAGGCCCGATTCCCCGGCAACGGGCAAGCGCGCCGATGCGCCCGCCGCGAAGAAGCCCAGTGACACCGGCAAGGCGTTCGGTCTTGTCACTCCGGCGCTTTGCGTGTTGGCCGTAGTTATCGGTTACCCCATCGTCCGTGCGATCTGGCTGTCGTTCCAGTCCAATCGCCGCCTGGACCCAGCAACGGGTGTGTTTGTTGACGGCGGCTTTGCCGGCCTAGACAACTACCTGTACTGGATCACCAACCGCTGCATGAGCCCCTCCGGCGTGGTCGGTGCGTGCCCTCCGGGCGTGTTGGCAACGGACTTCTGGCCGGCTGTAAAAATCACGCTGTTTTTCACCGTGGTCACCGTGGCCCTTGAGGCTATCCTGGGCATGGGCATGGCGATGATCATGAACCGCCCGTCCAAGATGCGCGGCCTGATCCGTGCGGCGGTACTTGTCCCGTGGGCGATCCCCACCGCCGTGACCGCCAAGCTGTGGCAGTTCATGTTCGCCCCCAACGGCATTGTGAACTCCCTGCTGGGCAAAGACATCGCCTGGACTACTGACCCGTGGGCGGCGCGCTTTGCCGTGATTATCGCGGACGTGTGGAAAACCACGCCGTTTATGGCGCTGCTCATCCTCGCTGGCTTGCAGATGATTGACCGGGATCTTTACGAGGCAGCGCGCGTGGACGGCGCGAACGCCTGGCAGTCTTTCACCCGCATCACGCTGCCGCTGGTGCGCCCAGCACTGATGGTGGCGATTCTCTTCCGCACCCTCGACGCGCTTCGTATGTATGACCTGCCGGTGATCATGATTTCGGCGTCCTCCAACTCGCCCACAGCCACGATCTCCCAGCTGGTGGTGGAGGACATGCGCCAGGGCAACTTCAACTCAGCCTCCGCGCTGTCCACGTTGATCTTCTTGCTCATCTTCGCGGTGGCATTCATCATGATCCGCTTCTTGGGGGCGGATGTTGGGGGTGCGGCGAAGCGTCGTGAAGCAAGGAAGGCTCAAAGGAAGGCAAAGCAATGAAGCGAATCGGGCACTACCTCGGCGTCATCTTCATCATGTTCTGGGGGCTCGCGCCGTTTTACTGGATGCTGATCACGGCCCTGCGCCACAAGAGCCACACCTTTGACACCACCCCGTGGCCCACGCACGTCACGCTGGACAACTTCCGCGACGCAATGTCTACCTCCAAAGGCAACGACTTCCTCGGCGCCATTGGAAACTCCCTGATCATCTCCCTGGCCACCACTTCCCTGGCCGTGATCGTAGGTGTGTTTACCGCATACGCGCTGGCACGCATGCAGTTTCCCGGCAAAGGCATAATCACCGGCATCATCTTGGCAGCTTCCATGTTCCCGGGCATTGCCCTGGTGACCCCGCTGTTCCAGCTCTTCGGCGACCTGAACTGGATTGGCACCTACCGCGCGATGATCATCCCGAACATCTCGTTTGCCCTGCCGCTGACGGTGTACACCTTGGTGTCGTTCTTCCAGCAGCTTCCCTGGGAGCTTGAGGAGGCCGCGCGTGTCGACGGCGCGACCAGAGGCCAAGCGTTCCGCCTCATCCTTTTGCCACTGGCAGCGCCGGCGATTTTCACCACCGCGATCATTGCGTTCATCACCACGTGGAACGAGTTCATGCTGGCACGCCAGCTTTCCAACACGTCCACCGAGCCGGTGACCGTAGCCATCGCCCGCTTCTCCGGGCCGAGCGCCTTCGAGTACCCTTACGCAGCGATTATGGCGGCCGGCTCCCTTGTCACCATCCCGCTGATCATCATGGTGCTGCTCTTCCAGCGCCGCATTGTCTCCGGCCTGACCGCAGGCGGTGTGAAGGGCTAGCTGGGTTGGGGCTCGTTCCGGGCGCTCTGCTGTTGAGATCCTGACAAATCGTGCAGCGGGCCCTTAGTTATCTGACCGCGACCTGGGCAAACGTAAACCGCCTCGTCACATTTGTCAGGTTCCACGGTTTCCCTCTGACAAATCGTGCGGCGGGCCCTATAAGTCAGGCTGCGACCTGGGCAAACGTAAACCGCCTCGTCACATTTGTCAGGGGATCGATCAGGCGGGAGCCAGGCGGTTCCCCAACGCCCCGACCCCCGCACTAATCGCCCCAAGCGAAAAGTCTGATCTTTCCGTACCGTGGGTTGTGCCGGATGTTTCGGCGCAGAACTTGAAACGCTACGAGAAGGAGAACTACATGCCAACGAAGTCCATTGACGGCAAGGTCGCCCTTGTTACCGGCGCAGCACGAGGCATCGGCCAGGCAATCGCACTGCGACTTGCGCAGGACGGCGCGGACATCGCGGTGCTTGATCTGAAGGAAGAAAACTGCGCGGACACCGTTTCCCAGATTGAGAAGCTGGGCCGCAAGGCCATCGCCATCGGCGCCGACGTGTCCAAGCGTGATGAGGTCTTTGCCGCTATCGACCGCACTGAGAAGGAGCTCGGCAGCTTCGACATCATCGTGAACAACGCCGGTATTGCACAGGTGCAGCCGATCGACGCTATTACGGACGATGAGCTGGACGCCATGTTCAACGTCAACATCAAGAGCGTGGTCTGGGGCATCCAGGCTGCCGCTGCCAAGTTCAAGGAGCGCGGAGGCGGCGGCAAGATTATCAACGCTTCCTCCATCGCAGGCCACGACGGTTTCCCGATCCTGGGTGCTTACTCCGCCTCCAAGTTCGCGGTGCGCGCGCTGACCCAGGTTGCTGCACGCGAGTACGCAAGCGACGGCATCACGGTCAACGCGTACTGCCCGGGCATCGTTGGCACCGACATGTGGGTGGATATTGACCGCCGCTTCCACGAGCTGACCGGCGCAGAGCTGGGCGCTACCTACGAGAAGAACGTTGAAAGCATCGCCCTGGGTCGCGCACAGACCCCGGAGGATGTGGCCAACTTGGTGTCCTTCCTCGCTTCCGAGGATTCGGATTACATCACCGGCCAGTCCATTCTTACCGACGGCGGCATGGTCTACCGCTAAAGCTGGTTAACGCTTGATCAGCGCCCGCCTTGTGCCTTGTGCATGAGGCGGCGCCACACTACTCGCGCAAGTGAATGCGGCACAGCAATCACTTCACGCGAGTAGTTTTTTGCTTTCCGCTTCGGCGAACCCGCAGGCATGGGCGCACCGATGACCTCAACGGGGATTGCCAGGTGCCACGCCCACACGCGGGTGCGCGCCACGTGGAATTCAGAGGTCACCACGGTAAGCAGCGTGGCGTCGGGAAAGAGCGCCCACGAGTGTTCCAGGTTCTCGTTTGTTGAGGTCGCATCCGGCTCGATCACGATGTGTTCGTGTGCAACGCCGTGGTGGGCAAGCCAGCCTGCCATCACCTCTGCCTCGCCGTGGCCGGTCACCACCACGGGACGCGGGTTGGCGTGGTAAATCTCTAACGCGCGTGCCAGGCGGGACTCCAACATGGGCGAAGGGCGCCCGTCAGCAACACGAGCGCCCAACACCACAATCGGGTTTGTAGAACCGTTACTCACCCAGCAAACGCTTCCGCAGCGCTTCGTCCTTGCGCTCTACTTCCTGGGCCATGTTCTCCTGGTACTGCGCCATCTTCTCCGTCAGCGCCGGATCGCCCGCACCCAGAATGCGCACAGCCAACAGGCCAGCATTCTTCGCGCCGCCGATGGATACGGTTGCTACTGGTACGCCACCCGGCATCTGCACGATGGACAGCAGGGAATCCAGCCCGTCCAGATCTGCCAGCGCACGCGGTACGCCGATGACCGGCAGCGGCGTTGCGGCGGCCACCATGCCCGGCAGGTGGGCTGCGCCACCCGCGCACGCGATGATGGCCTTCAGCCCACGCGAATGTGCGGACTTGGCATACGCCAGCATCTTCTCCGGCGTGCGGTGGGCAGAAACCACTCCCACCTCAAACGGCACGCCGAACTCCGCCAGCACCTCAGCGGCGGGTGAAACGGTGTCCCAGTCAGAGTCGGACCCCATGATGATTCCTACGAGCGGTTGCATTGTGTTACTCCTCATCCAGCCATGTCGCGTTGATGATGTAATTCGCGGCGTCTTCCGCCACCGCGCGTGCGACCTCCACCGTATCGGCAACAACGTTGACGTGGCCCATCTTGCGGCCCGGGCGCCACTGCTTGCCGTAGAGGTGGATCTTGGCCTGCGGGTACTTCTCCATCACGGCGGCCACGCGCTGGCCCATGGGCATCTCCGGATCCACATCCCCACCAAGGGTGTTCACCATGACCGTTACCGGCGCGGTGGGTGTCGTGCTGCCCAGCGGCCAATCCAGCACGGCGCGCAGGTGCTGCTCAAACTGGGAGGTCACGCACCCGTTCTGGGTCCAGTGGCCGGTGTTGTGCGGGCGCATAGCAAGCTCGTTGACCAAGATCTCGCCGCCGGCCTCAAACAGCTCCACGGCCAGTACGCCGGTCACGTCAAGCTCGGTTGCAATGCGGCACGCCAGGTCCTCTGCGCGCTTGGCCAGCTCCGGGGAAATGCCCGGCGCGGGTGCGATGGTCACGCGGCACACGCCGCCGTCCTGAATGGACTCCGCAACCTGCCAGGCCGCCACCTCGCCAGAGCGGCGGCGCGCCACCATGGCGGAAAGCTCACGCTCAAAGGGCACTTTGCGCTCCCCCATCAGCGGAACGCCGCGGCCTAGCAGCTCCTCGACCAGTTCCAGGCACTCGTCTAGAGTCTCCGGGAACCACACGCCCTTGCCGTCGTAACCCCCGCGGGTGGCCTTGAGGCACACCGCGCCATCAACGAAATCCCAGAACGCCTTGGCGTCATCCGCCGAGGCGATGCCTGCGAACTCCGGCACCGGCGCACCCAAATCACGCAGGCGGGTACGTTGCTCTAGCTTGTCCTGGGCGTAGATCAGTGCGGCGGGGCGTGGTTCGGGGTTCACGTCAGCGTCGATAAGCACCTGCAAATGCTCATTCGGCACATGCTCATGGTCAAAAGTCACCGCATCTGTGCCTGCGGTGGCCTCCTGCAGGTCATTCAGCGAGGTGTAATCACCCAGGCGAGCATCAGCGATCACCTGCGCCGCCGAGGCTTCGTTACTGCCCGCCAGCAGGCGGGTTCCAATACCTAGCTCAATTGCTTCCGTTTGCATCATGCGGGCCAGCTGCCCGTCGCCCACAATGGCCACTACCGGCATCCCGTACGTGTTAGTCACCCCAACCACTGTAGTCCCCCCGCAACGTACGATCGAACCCATGGCTGAGATGATCCAACGGCACACAATTTTCCAGAACTCGCTGATGACTGCCCTGCTAGACGGTATCTATGACGGCGAGCTGACCATCGGCGACATCTTGAGCAAAGGCAACTTCGGCCTTGGCACCTTCGACGCGCTCGATGGGGAGATGCTGATTTTAGACGGTGTGTGTCACCAGCTGACCTCCGACGGCAAGGCGCGCATTGCGGATTTGGATCAGCGCACGCCGTTTACCGTGGTCACCAACTTCGTGCCGCGCATTCGTGTCGACGCCCCACGTGGCATGCGTCGCGCTGAACTTTCGGAGTTTGTTGATTCGCTAGAGCCCAGCCGCAACTACTTCTACGCCGTGCGGATTACTGGTCGGTTTGCTGAGGTGGTTACGCGTACCGTCGCAAAGCAGGAAAAGCCCTATCGCCCCATGTCGGAGGCGGTTGGAGACGACACGGAGCACCACTTCACCAACATCAGCGGCACCATCGGTGGTTTCCGTACCCCAAGCTATGCAAAAGGCATCGGCATTCCGGGGTGCCATGTGCATTTTCTTGATAGCGCCCACGAGAAAGGTGGCCACGTCCTCGACTACACCATCGACGAGGCCATTATTGAACTGTGCCCTGGCACCGACATGGAGCTCCACCTGCCCGTGACTGCAGCGTTCCAGGGCGGCAACCTGTCACCGGAAGATCTGGATGAGCAGCTACACACCACAGAAATCAAGGACTAGTGCCTTTAGGTTTTAGGTGCCTTTAGGTGCCTTTATCTGCTGGCTACAGCGAGTTGATCAGCTTCTCCACCTGGCGGGCTTTGCCAACCTGATCAAAACGGATCGGGCGTGGAAACCCGTACACCGCCAGGTTCAAGCCTCCGTCTGCCCGGCGCGCCGAGTGGATTTGGGAGTGCGGGATGGAATCGACCTTGCCGGTACGCCCGCGGGCGAGCACCCTGCGGTCGGTGACCACGAAGCGGCGACGGCGCCCCCGAATCACCGGCAGGCCGAAGCGCCAACAGCCTAAGACCAACCACAGGATGACCATGGCGTTGCGCGCCACTAAGGGGACTGTGGCGGTGACATCCATCCAGCCGATGGCGATCCAGCAGATACCCGTAATCAGGATCAGCTCAAGGAGCGGGAAGATAAGGTCGCTGACGGGCGCAGTGACGTCGGCAAGGACCACCTCGTCCTCGCCTACCTTGAACTGCACCTGTTTGTGCGCCTGTCGTGCCACGCGGGTAGATGTTACTAGCTGGCTGCGTTAACTGGTTGGCCGCAGGTGGTGCACGTCTCCAACGGCGTACGCGGTGCCGTCAATGATCACTTCGCCTTCATCATTCACACCGTCGACGGTGCCAACCACTTCACCGTTGTGAAGCTCGATGCGCACTGGCTGGCCGATGGTGGAGCACACCTTACGGTAATCCTCCAATAGCTGCGGGTCGCGCTGCGTCCACTGCTGGAAGCGACGCCCCATGGCGTTCAGTACTGCAATGGTGAAGTCATCAAAATCAACGTCGATGCCCTCAAGGTTCAGTGCGGTTGCCATGTCTGTGGGCAGCTCGTCTTCCTTCATGTTCAGGTTGATGCCAATGCCCACAACAACCTTTGGAAAGTCCAGGCCCGACAAAATACCTGCGATTTTCTTGCCTTTAATCTGCACGTCATTCGGCCACTTCAGCTGTGCCTGCGGCAGCACGTCTGTCACTGCCACGCCCGGCGCAATGGACAGCAACCCGAACGCCGGTGCCGGCTCCGGGACCTCAAGCACCATGCTCATAGCTAGCTGGGCGCCCTTGGGGGACACCCAGTGGCGGCCAAGCCGGCCCTTGCCGTCCGTCTGCTCGTTTGCAATCAGCACACTGCCGGGTGTGCCGCGATCCAGCATGTCCGCGTTGGTGGAGCCGGTGGTTTCAACCCACTGCACATCAGACCAATACTGTGCGACCGCTTCCTGGATTCGCTGGAGGTTTTTCACGCTCATGGCCTCCAAGCCTACGACGCGCAGGCGTCTTGATGCCTATACCCAGGTGCGGAACACCGAGATGTTCGGGATGGACAGCACCTCAAGTGCGTCTTCGCCCAGCTCGGGACCCAAATCGATGGGGCTGAACTTGTCCACGTCGGGCAGCCCGGTTTCCTCGAAATCCGCCTGCGTCTGCTCATCCAAAACGGCCACGAAGCGCGCCCCAGGCAGAACGTTCAAGCCGGCTACCAGCGGCTCCTGCAGTTGTGCGTCAAGCTCTTCGTTCCACACGCGCGGCATCAGCTCACGGATGTCACGCGGCAACCAAGCTTCAATGGCGTGGACGGTGTAAATCACATCATCACTGCCAAGGTCTTCATTCAGCGTTGCGGCGAGCTTGGCCAGGTACTTCGGCATCACCCACTCGTCGCTGAACAACGACACGGTAATCAGGCTGCTGTAGAGCGCATCAATCGCAGTGCGGCGATATACCCCGTCTGCCAAGAAGCGGTCCTGGCGTGCCAGTCGGCAAAGCTGCTTGGCGTGCGCCAGATGGGAGTAGAACTCCACAGGCGTGCTGCCACGACGCTCTACAAGCTGCATCTGGGCGGCACTGGTCAGCGTACGCAGGAGGTGGAAGGCAGGACGGTCAGTGTGAAACTTGCAGGTGACAAACTGGTCATCCATGATGCGTCGCACCATGGCGCGTGTATCAAGCGTGCCGTCTGGGAACATCGGCACAGGCAGCACGGTGCGCCCGGTGAGCTGGTATTCATCAGCTGGCAAGTCCTCATCATCCACCATGAGCACGCTGACTGCCTCATGGTCAGGCGTTAAGGTGCGCTGGAAATCCTCCGCACTTTGACGGTCATCCACCACTACGCGGCGCTGCGTAAAACCAGGGCCCGCGTAGCGCTGCGGCATCCAGGACTCGATTTGCTCACACAGCTCCTCAAGAGGCTCAAGCACGAAGTTGCCCGCCAACTCCTCGCCATAGCGCGCCACTAGGTATGCCTGGGTAAAACGTGGGTCCCACGCCTGCAGCACCTCAAGGTTGGATGCTGCGTGCCAGAAGTAACGCATCGCCTCCTTCGGACGTGAATCCACCGCCGCACGTGCCAGGTCCAGTACCTGGAACGTGTCTGCCAGCACCACGTAGGCATCCAGCGATTCATCGCGCGTGTCTTCCTCAGGCTGGTACTCAGCCGCAACGTTTGCCAGGTGCGTGAGCAAGGCACGGGTGGCATCCATCTGTGCTTCCGTCAGGTACTGGGTGCCGCGCGGGCTGATTTCAACTTCTGCGTGCAGCTTCGTGCCGTGGATGGTGGTGTCGAAGGAAAGTACTTCGCTCTGTCGCTCTGCTTGGTTCATAAGGACCTCCTTTGTCCAAAATGTTGTTCCCCGGTGTTGGGATTTCAGTGTAAAAGGCGTACCCCACACGCCCTCTCAAATTCCAGAACACTTGTTCCCAAAACCGGGTACGATCATGCCTATGCAGATCCCTTCCAACACCCTCATTCCGCTGTTCGTCAGCTCCGGTGTGCTCCATTTCCTCAAGCCCGAGCCCTTCGACAGCATTGTCCCGCCGCAGCTTCCAGGACCCGCACGCAACTACACATACGCCTCCGGAGCCGCCGAATTGCTTGCCGCGGTGCTGCTCGCCTCCCCAGCACTTGGCCCGCGCAGCAACCCGGATCACGTACGCAGGTCAGCGGCAATGCGTCGCGCCGGCGGATACATGTCCGCCGCGCTGCTGACGGCGGTGTGGCCTGCAAATTTCTACATGAGCTGGAAGTGGCGCAAGAAGCCCTGGTACCAGCAAGCGGCCGGTATTGCTCGCCTTCCGCTGCAGATCCCGCTCATCCAAGCTGCGTGTCGTGTGACACGGCCATCTCGCCCTGATTAGGCACAGGCAGTTGTGGCACTAAACTAGGTCCCCATGACTTCCAAACCCGATTTGACCACCACCGCCGGTCGCATCCAGGATTTGCGCGATCGCCTCGCCGAGGCGCAGGTCCCTGCCGGTCAGGAGGCGATCGATGCCGTGCGCGAAAACGGCAGTGCCACCGCCCGCGAGCGCGTTGAGTTGCTGCTGGATAGCGGCACGTTTGTGGAGACTGACGCGCTGGCCCGCCACCGGATCGAGGCCTACAAGATGTACCGCACCAAGCCCGCCACCGACGGCGTGGTCACTGGTTACGGTCTTGTGCACGGCCGCCGCGTGTTCGTGTTTTCCCAGGACAGTTCGCTTTTCGACGGTGCGATGGGCGAAGTCTACGCCGAAAAAATCCTGAAACTCTACGAGTTGGCAACGAAGACCGGCGTGCCGGTTATTGGCATCTATGACTCGGTTGGCCCGCGTTTCCAGGAGGGCATTGTTACTGCCCACATGCAGGCGAAGATTTTGCGTGCAGCCGCCCAGGCGTCGGGTCTGGTGCCGCAGATCGCCGTGGTAGCAGGTGATACAGCATCCCTTCCGGCAACCACGGTGCCGCTGGCAGATTTCGTGGTCCAGGTGGCTGGCGCTTCCTTCGATGGCGGCGAGGCACATCTGACTGTGGACACGGACGGTGCGGCAATTGCCCAGGTGCGCGACCTGCTGGCTTTCCTGCCACTGAACAACGTTGCCGCTTCCCCGCTGGGCACGGAAGCGGAGAAGACTTCCGAGCTGGACCTGGACACGTTCATGCCAGACGATGACTCCCAGGACTATGACGTCCGTGAGATCATCAACGCAGTCACGGACGGTGATTTCTTCGAGCTCGGCGCGCAGACGGCTGGCAGCGTGCTCACTGGCTTGGCGCACATCGGTGGCCGTGCCGTTGGCGTTGTGGCCACCCAGCCGCAGGTTAATGGTGGCGCGCTCACGGGTTCCGCGGCACGCAAGGCTGCGCGTTTCATCCGCACCTGCGACGGCTTCAACCTGCCGCTGGTGCAGTTCGTGGACTGTGCGGATGCCGTTATCCCCGCTGGCGAGGATGCCCCTCTCAGCGGCGCGGCAGCGCTGGCCTACGCGTTCGCTGAGGCCCAGGTGGGCACGGTGACTGTGATTACCCGCAAGGCGCTGGGCACAGCGTATGCGCTGCTTGGTTCGAAGGGCTTGGGCGCTGATTTGGTGTTTGCGTGGCCGACTGCGCAGATCGCGCTGGCGGATGCCGCGACAGCTGCCGAGGCTATTGGTACCGACGTCGCCGAGTACGAGGCCGAAAACCTCAACCCCTACGTTGCTACCGAGCGTGGTCTTGTAGATGCGGTGATTGAGCCCTCCCAGACCCGCACCCAAGTGCTTGAGGGCCTGCGCCTGTTGGAGCGCAAGGTTGTCTACCCGCCGGTGAAGAAGCACGGCAACATGCCGCTGTAGGAGGGTTTTGCAATGGATATTGAGGTTCTAAAGGGCAATCCCACTGAAGACGAGCTGGCTGCCTTGGTGCAGGTGCTGCAGGAGCTGAAGGCGAAGAACTCAGCTGCCGCTCCTGCGGACGCGAACGGTTGGGGCGCTCCTGCCCCGCGCAATTACCGCGGCCCGCTGTTTAACCCGCACGCGTTTCATAGCGCGGTGTATTTCTAGATGCGGTTGGTGCTGGCGTCGCAGTCACCGTCGCGACGCATGCTGCTCGAGCAAGGTGGGGTCCGCCCCGTTCTTCGCCCGGCCAACATTGATGAGGACGCGCTGATCGCTCAGCTTGCAGACGCTGAACCGCACCACATCGTCAGCGCCCTCGCCCGCGCAAAGGCGGAGACGGTTGCACCGGAGTTTCCGGAAGATGTGGTCATTGGGTGTGACTCCATGTTGCTTTTAGACGGCACGCTGCTGGGCAAACCGCACACCCCCGAGCGAGCGATTGAGCGTTGGAAAGCGCAGCGCGGAAAGACAGCGCACCTGTTGACGGGCCACGCGGTGTGTTTCCGCGGCGAGTGGGCGGTGGACACGGTCTCCACCGCGATTCGTTTCGGCGAGGTGTCCGACGCCGACATCGCCGCCTACGCCCACTCCGGCCAACCGCTGGGCTGCGCGGGCGCGTTTACCTTGGAGGCGCTCGGCAGCTGGTTCATCGACTCCATCGACGGCGACCCAACCAGCGTCATCGGCCTATCAATGCCGCTGCTGCGCAAGTGTTTGTACCGCTTCGGGCTGGACGCCTCGGATTTCTGGGAGTCCTAGTAGCCGCTTGTCCTAGTAGCCGCTCTCTTTGAGGAACTCGTCCAGGACATCGAGCTTGCCGGGGCGCCCGTCTATGTTCATCCGCAGCCAACCGCCAATCGTGTTGATCGGGTTGCGCTCGCTCGACGGCAGGCTTAAATCCAAATCCTCAGATCCAAAGAGGGCTTCGTAAACTTCACGACGCTCTTCGTCATCATCCGTATCAATTGTGATGGCCAGACGCAGCGGCAGATCACCGCGGGAACGCCGGTTCACATCAGCGCCACTAGCAACCAAGCGCTTCGCCAACGCGCCGTCGCCCTTGCCTAGGCGCTCATTGCCGCCAAGCAGCAGCGCAAGCGTGCTGTTGCCATACTCCACCGACGCGGCGTCTGCTCCCCTGTCCAACATGTCGTTTGCAATCTTGGCGCGGGCTTCGGGGTCGGGGTTAATCAGTCCCTCACGAAGCATCGCAGTCACGTCATCTGTTTCGGGATCAAAAACGTCCATGAACTCTTCATACGTGCCGGTTCGTGCGGTATACATTGCGCTTGCCATCGGGACTCCTTTGCAACAGTTCAGGTTGAAACCGGGCAGGTAGGCCCCACTATAAAGTTGCACACCCCAAAGCACCCTTGCCGTCAGCTGGCAATCTGCCGTCAAAAAGAACCAGCAAAAAGGGCCCGGCCGTGTGGTCGGGCCCATCACGCTTGGGGCGTTAGTGAGCTACTAGGCGTCAGAATCTGCCTTGTCCGCCTTGTCCTGCTCAAACTCAACAAGCTTGGAGGTGTTCTGCGCGGTCTTCACGGTGGCCACGTAGAACTCCAGGCTCAGGCGCGCGCCAACCGTAGCAAACAGCGCCAACGCGGTGCCCACGATCAAGTACACGATCAGGCCCAGGAAGCCTTCGCCAACACCCTCACTGAAGCCGATGAGGGAAGCGATCAGTCCAGCCGCCCAGGCCAGTGCGATGAGACCCAGGAAGATAGCGTAAATAACCTTGGCAAAGTCAATGGTGATGAAGCGGCTGAAAGAGAAGTCGAACAGGGCTTGGAAGAAGCCGTCGCCTGGCTTCTTGCGGCCGTTGTTGCTCGACGGCACACCGTACTGACCCTGCGGACCGTAGCCTTGCGGGTAGCCGCCCTGCGGGTAACCAGCGCCGTACTGCGCCTGCTGGAAATCACCCTGACCGTACTGGCCCTGCTGCTGGTAGCCGTACTGGCCATACTGGCCCTGCGGTTGAGCCTGCGCCTGGTACTGCTGCTGGGAGTAATCGTGCTGCTGGTGCTCACCCTGGCCGTACTGCGCGTCACCGTACTGTGCGTCACCGTACTGGGACTGGCCGTAACCACCCTGACCGTAACCGCCCTGGGAGCCGCCTTGGCCGTACTGGTTTTCGCCGTACGGGGTGTAACCACCCTGGCCATACTGCGGCTGAGAAGGGGTGCCCCACTCAGACGCAGCGGAGTCAGCGCTGCTGGACGTGCTGCCAGAGGTGCTGCCAAACTCAGTCGTCTGCTCGCTGGAGGTCTCCGGAGTCGGCTCAGCGGTGAAATCTGGCTTGTCGTTTTGGTCGTCTGCACCATTCGGGTTGTACGGGTTGGACATGACTCTCCTTAATCGTTAATCGTTGAAAAGTTTTCGATCCCCCACTCTAGACGCCTCTGTCTGCCTTTGCGCGGTAACGTGGGGCCATGGAATTCAACGATATGCTTGCTCCCCCGCCAGTACACCTGCCTGAAGACCCAGCCCACGGTAAAGATTTGCTGGATGACGCAACGGCAATCGCACACCCTGACTCCCCTGCTTTGTGGGCGGCTCGCGCCGAGCGCGAACTGGCCCAGGGAAACCAGATTGTTGCCTACGCCTACGCACGGACCGGCTACCACCGCTCCCTTGACCGTCTGCGTGCCAACGGTTGGAAGGGCTGGGGGCCGGTCCCGGCATCGCACGAGGCAAACCAGCCGGTATTAAAGGCGATTGCGATGTTGGCGTTGGCGTCCAAGGTTATTGGCGATGACGCTGAGTACGACCGCTGCCGCCAGATGCTTTCGGACGCTGACCCGGCAAGCGTAGCGGCGCTTCTGGACAGCCAGGAGGCGTAAAAATGACAGCCAGCACCCGCGCGGGGATCGCCGGCGCCGCACTACTCCTGCCGTTGGCACTCGCCGCGTGCGGCGCTGGCGGCGCTGAACAGCCCAGGCAGCACAGCGCCACGGAGGCGATTTTCACCTCGGTGGACGCAGCACCGGAAGCGGCACCCGAAACACCCACGGTTACAGAGGTCATCACCACAACCTCAACACAGGCTCCGCCGGAAACCACCTCGCAGCCGGACGACACTTGCGCGAACCTGCCGAAGGACCCACGCAAGCAGTATGAGACCGGCACTGCACCGGGCCGGATGCCTGCAGCCGATGGCAGTGATTACAACTTCTGGATCGACAACATTGATAACCACTACGATCCCTGCGCGCCGCTGTCCTGGATCGTCTTCGACGGCCAGCTTGGTGATGTCAACGGGCCTGCCGGTACCGCCGGATCTATTACCGACGGTGTTGCGTTCTACTCCTACGGCAAACCACAAATAGACATGCACATCTTCGGCCGAGTGGACTCCATCCAACTCGTCGAAGACAAGGTGCTGGAATTTACCTGGAGCGAACGTACTCGCTCCACTGCCGAAGGGTTCACCGCCCAATACACCGTGCGTATTCAAACCCAAAGCGGCGGCATCGCCGCCACCGAAGGCGACGTGGCCGAGTTCTACCAACGGTGGAGCGACCAAAGCGGGTTCTACATGCTCGGCACCTACGACTAGCACCGACTAGCGCCAAAGAAAACCACCCCGGCCACCGTGCTTGGTGGCGGGGGTGGTGGGGGACGCATTAGACGTCGGCAAGCAGAAAGCCCTTAGGCGTGCTTTGCCTCCACGCGGCCGATTGCCTCTTCTGCAACCATCTCCTGGATGCCCATGTCCAGCTCAGAGGTGAAGCCGACGCAGGAGCAGTTGATCTCGCCGAGGACGTAGGTGTCCTCGCCGGTCTCGTCATCATCCGCAAGCATGAAGTCCGCGGTCCAGATCAACGGAATGTTGTCGCCACCAAGGTTCTCAGCGATGACCGGGCGGGCGTCGGCGAACATGTCAACCAGCTCCTGCCACTCCTCCGGCTTCTGGTAGGTGTACTTCGCACCAGAGAACAGGGTTGCAGAGAACGCGTCGCCGCCCTCAGCAGGCTTCTTGTGCACAACAAACACCGGGTGCGGGCCAACCAGCAGAATGCGGATCTCACCCTCTACGATGCGCGGCATGAAACGCATGTCAACCAGCATGCCGTTGTCGCCCACGATGTACTGCTCACAGAACTCCATGAACTCGCCCAGCTCGCGCTCCTCGGTGTGGTTGTCCACAGCCTCGGTGCAGCGCAGCTTCGTGTCCAGCGGCAGAGCGGTACCCGGCTCCACGGAAGCGGCAAGCTCCGGATCCGCCAGGCGCACGCGCCAGATGCCGGAACCGGTGGAGCCACGGTTCTGCTTCAGCACACGCTCGCCGTAGGACAGGGAGGTTGGGAAGGTGTTCTTGAACGTCTCCACGTCGTAGTACGCGGCGGTGTCAGACGGGACCAGGTCCGTCTTGTTCAGCTTCACCAGGGCGTCCTTCGCGCCGTAGGAGATCATCTCCTCCGGGGTGGACATGCCAATCAGGCCAGCCTCAGACAGTCGGGTCAGCAGGTCAAAGTAGCCCTTCTCGCCGCCCGGGATGTTGCCCGGGTTCACACGGGAGATGTACGCATCAAAGTTCTCGGAAACGTACTTGAACAGGTCCTCGGACCACTCAGGGCGGAAGAAGACAACCTCAGCGTGCCAGCCCTTGTCCTTGATCGCATTGACAATCGGCATGGTGTCCTTGCGGTGGCCGTCAATGTACTTGTCGGAGCCGCCCTCGACCTCAAAAACTACAATTGCCTTCTTCACTACGTTCCCCTTCGGAGTAGATCAACATGTTTCATGTATGACCTTATTGCGCCCAAGGTGTATTAGCCGACTTAGTACGGCATTTAGTGTTTAACTTCACACCACCCCGCTACCCGCATTAATAAGGGTTAGATCTTACCAATTTTTCCCATCTTGGGCCCGTTGCTTCTTGCACAAAGGTAGGGTTTGGCGTAACAGCATTTTTTCGTTCGCGCGAGCTTCGCCCAAGCCGCTCCAGTTCGCCCGAGGAGGATCCCAACGTGGGAATTGAACTAGACACAAGCCCCCAATTTCAGCAGTTTTCCAACCCCGAGAAGTTTGTTTCACCGGCGTGGCTTTCCGCACGCCTAGGTATGGACGGGTTGAAGGTTGTTGAAAGTGATGCGGACGCATACCTCTACGACATTGGCCATATCCCTGGCGCCATGCGCATTGACTTCACCAGGGATCTGAATGATCCGGTGATTCGTGACATCTTGGATGCTGAGGCGTTTGCCAAGCTCATGGAGCAGCGTGGCATCTCCCGTGATGACACGGTGGTTATCTACGGTGATCGCGCGAACTGGTGGGCGGCATACACGGCTTGGGTGTTTGAGATTTACGGCCACCCAGACGTGCGCTTGCTTGACGGTGGCCGTGACGCCTGGATGGGCGAAGAGCGCGACACGTCGTTCGTGGTGCCGGAATGCACCCCGTCCACCTACCCTGTTCCGCAGCGCAACGATGCGCAAGTTCGCACCTTTGCGGCTGACCTGTTGGGTGGGGTTGAGGGCATCCAGCTTATCGACGCTCGCGTGAAGGAACTCTACGACGGCTCCAACATGACCGAGCGCACCTTCCGCCACGGCCACATCCCGGGTGCCGTGAATGTGCCGTGGGGCCGTTCAGTATTTCCCAACTCACTGTTCCGTGCGCGTAAGGACATCGAGGCGATTTATAAGGACTTCGACCCGAAGAAAAAGACCGTGGTGTACTGCCAAAGCGGTGAGAGTTCTGCGCACACGTGGTTTGTGTTGAAGCACATCCTGGGCTTTGAGGACATCTCGTTGTATGACGGCTCTTGGGTGGAATGGGGCAACATGGTACGCGTGCCCGTGGCCAAGGCGTAGCCTTTGGGCGATATGATTGGTAGTTCTAACCGCTAAGAAATGAAACGGAAGATGCGTGTCTACCGATCTAACTAAGGTGCTAACGAAAGTCCTGATTGCTAACCGCGGCGAAATCGCCGTGCGTGTTATTCGTGCTGCAAAAGATGCAGGTATTGCGTCTGTAGCCGTCTACGCGGAGCCCGATACGGATGCCCCGTTTGTTGCCTTGGCCGATGAGGCGTTTGCCCTCGGCGGCACTACTGCGGCGGAGTCCTACCTGGATATGGACAAGATCTTGCAGGCCGCCGCGGACTCCGGGGCGGATGCGATCCACCCGGGCTACGGCTTTTTGTCTGAGAACGCCGAGTTTGCCCAGAAGGTTATTGACGCTGGTCTGACATGGATTGGCCCCTCGCCGGAGTCCATCGCTGCACTGGGCGACAAGGTGACTGCGCGCCAGATTGCGCAGCGTGCGAATGCGCCGATGGCGCCGGGCACGAAGGACCCGGTTGCCAGTGCCGATGAGGTTGTGGCCTTTGCGGATGAGCACGGCCTGCCCGTGGCTATTAAGGCCGCGTTTGGCGGCGGCGGCCGCGGCATGAAGGTGGCCTACACCCGCGAGGAAATTCCGGAGCTGTTTGAGTCCGCAACGCGTGAGGCCACTGCGGCGTTTGGTCGTGGTGAGTGCTTCGTGGAGCGCTACCTGGACAAGGCCCGCCATGTTGAGGCCCAGGTGTTGGCGGATACACACGGCAACGTTGTGGTGATGGGCACGCGAGATTGTTCGCTACAGCGCCGCTTCCAGAAGCTCATTGAGGAGGCGCCGGCGCCGTTTTTGACTGATGAGCAGCGCGAGCGCATCCACGAGTCCGCCAAGGCCATCTGCCGCGAGGCTGGCTACTACGGCGCGGGCACGGTGGAATACCTCGTTGCCGCTGACGGCCTGGTGTCCTTCCTTGAGGTCAACACCCGCCTGCAGGTGGAGCACCCGGTTACAGAGGCCACCACTGGCGTTGACTTGGTGCGTGAGCAGTTCCGCATCGCCGCTGGCGAGAAGCTGCGTTTTACGGAAGATCCAACGCCTCGCGGTCATGCCATTGAGTTCCGCATTAACGGTGAGGACGCTGCGGAGAATTTCATGCCCGCACCGGGCACGATCACTACGTACGCGGAGCCGGCTGGCCCGGGTGTGCGTGTGGATTCAGGCGTGCGTGCAGGCTCCGTGGTTGGCGGCCAGTTCGACTCCATGATGGCCAAGCTGATTGTTTACGGCGAGGACCGCACCCAGGCCATTGAGCGTGCCCGCCGCGCCTTGGACGAATACATCGTAGGTGGCATCCCTACGGTCATTCCGTTCCACCGGGCCATGCTTGAGAACGCTGCGTTTACCGCACCTAACGACAACTTCACCGTCTACACCCGTTGGATTGAAGAGGAATGGTCGAGCGAGCTCGCCCCGACCGATGACCTGGATCTTGGCGATGACCTTGAAGAGCCCGGCGAGAAGCAGCGCTTTGCCGTTGAGGTTGGTGGGCGTCGTATTGAGGTGGCGCTGCCGGCGTCGCTAGTAGTGGGCAACGGGCGCAAGAAGCGTCGCCGCGCCGCTGGTGCAAAGGTTGCCGCCTCTGGCGATGCGGTTGCCTCCCCGATGCAGGGCACCGTGATCAAGCTCAACGTAGCCGAGGGCGACGAAGTTGCTGAGGGTGACGTAGTTGTGGTGCTTGAGGCGATGAAGATGGAAAACCCGGTCAAGGCACACAAGTCCGGTACCGTGACTGCCCTAGCTGTTGAGGCTGGTGCCCAGGTGAACAAGGGCGCAGCTCTCATGGAGTTGAAGTAGCGCTCTCTCCGGGCCGGATCGCCGGGCCGGATCAAACAGCTAGAACGGCAGCTGGATGTTCGCTGCCTGGGCAAACGCCGGCAGCGCCAAGCCAAGCACGGCGGTGATGGCAATGAGCACCATCGCGATCGTCTCCGGGTTGCTTGATCCGCCAGTGGTGTTGCCTGCTGGTGTGGACGCTCCACCCTTTGGCACCACAACTGGGGTTTTCACCGAGATAGCGTTGGTGCCGTCTTTCTCATAGAAACCGGCGATCTTTCGCATTTCTTCATCCGAAGAAGGCGCCTCGGCGTCCTCAGTAATAGACGCCCGAAGCGCTACGAGCTGATCCTGCTCCGAGGCACTCACAATGTTCTGGCCTGCAAGGACGCCCAGGAAGCCGCCGCCTTCGCGCCACACGGGCGCACCGGAATCACCAGGACGCGCGCCCGTGTTTTCCCAGTAAATGTTGCCACCGATCGTGCCTATGAAATCGCCGCAGCGGGTGGTCTGCGTTGTAGCGCCGGCGAAGCAAATCTTGTCGCCGGATTTCAGCTCATCGATGTCCGTCCTTGCGTCGCCGGAGAGCGGGTTGCCCTCCAACCGGACGCCGCGATTGAACAGGATCAATGCCCAGTCACTGCCAGTGTGTTTCGGGTTGTACTTCCCCGAACGCACTGTTGCCCCAACGAGCACCCACTGGTCACCGGACTGGACGTAGACCTTCTCAGTGCGGTTTTTGCCACAGTGACCAGCGGTGTAGCCGGCCGGACCCGACGGGCTTTGCTCAATGTAGCCAAGCGTGCACTGGGAGGACTCCCCCACCCTGATTCGGTCGCCTTGGCGCACGGTGACTGCTTCGATACCTGTGTCAGCGTGCGCGGCGGGCGCTGTTGCCACCGTCGGCACCGCTGCAGCCATCATTGCAGACGCTACTGCTAGAGCCACCGTTTTTTGCTGCATGATGCAAAACCCTACAACCCCGCCGCCACCACAACCAATACGACGCAATACGATGGTGCGCATGCCTGAATTCACGTTTAAACGAGCAACCGAGTCGGATCGCACCTATCTGCTGCGCCTGAACTACCTCACTGAAGTCTTCGGCGATGAAACTGCTGCGATGGCTGAAGATTCGCTCTCCGGCGTCGCCCCCTACATCGACAACTGGGATCCGGAACGTGACGGCGGCATCATCGCCTTTGATGAATTCCGCACGCCCGCCGGCGGCACATGGCTGCGCTACTGGGAAAAGCCGACTGACGGCTACGCCAACGTTGCTCCCAACGTGCCGGAGCTTGCGATTGCGGTAGAGAACCGTTTTGCAGGCAACCGCCTGGCGGCCCGCCTGCTTGAGGCGGTAGCGGAACTTGCACGTGAACAGGGCGCGCCGCAGCTTGCGCTGTGGGTTGACCCCAACAACCCGCGTGCACGCCACCGCTACGAAGCATTCGGCTTCCGCGACTACCCGGATGCCGAGAACGTGATGGTCCTCGACATCTAGGTGCCCACACCTGCGGTAACGCCACTCCCCCAACGCGGGATCATCAGTGGGCTGCCAGATTCGGGGTCAGTAATGACCCGTGCCTCCACCCCAAACACTTCACGTACCAGTGACTCTGTGATGACATCAGCAGGCGGCCCCACCGCAACAACTTCTCCTTCTTTCAGGGCAATTATGTTATCGGCGTAGCGGGCTGCTTGGTTGAGGTCATGGAGTACCGCCACTAGGGTGTAGCCGTCGCGCATGTTCAATTCGCGACAAAGCTCGAGTAACTCTAGTTGGTGTCGAACGTCCAGATACGTAGTCGGCTCATCAAGCAGCAGAATAGGCGTGTTTTGTGCTAACGCCACTGCCATCCACACACGTTGACGCTGGCCACCCGACAACTCATCAACAAATCTGCCGGAGAGTTCTCTCACTCCCGTCGCATCCATCGCAGCGCTGACGGCGCGTTCATCTTCCTGCGACCAAGGCCGAAACAGACTCTGGTGTGGGTATCTTCCTCGGGAAACCAAATCGATCACGCGGATACTGTCTGGCGCGACTGGACCTTGGGGTAAAAGCCCGACTTGCCGTGCTACCTGCTTTGTGGGTTGGCTGTGGAGAGACTTGCCGTCCAAAAGGGTCACTCCGGAAACCGGCGCAATAAGCCTCGTCAGGGATTTCAGCAGCGTCGATTTACCGCATCCGTTCGGTCCGACGATAACGGTGAATTCATCATCCGGAATCTGAATAGTCACGTCACGGCAGATCACCGCGGTGTCGGAGTAAGCCAACGTTGCATTTTCTGTGCAAAGACGGGCCATTATTTTCGTCCTTCCCTAAGCAACAGTAGGAGGAAATAGATACCGCCAATGGACACTGTGACAATGCCTACAGGCAGCGGAGACGTCGGGTAAATGCGTTGCGCAACGGTGTCTGCAAGGATGAGCAAGAGGGCGCCGGTCGCGGCAGTAGGTGCTAACGCAAGACCGTCCGAGCGCACAAGGCGACGAGCGATCTGAGGCGCGGCGAGTGCAATGAATGAGATCGGACCGACAGTGGAGGTAGCAAGTGCGGTGAGACCGATGCCTGCAATAATCGCGCTGATCTGCACAACTCGGACGTTCTGCCCAAGCGCCGTGGCAAAAGGAATGCCCATCTGAGTAAGCTGCAGCGGGCGCGCAAGAAAAGCCGTTCCCACAATGAATACTGCAGTGCCAGAAACCACAAGCATAAGTTGCTTCCAGGAAGTACCAGAAAGGTTGCCTGCGCCCCATAAGCTTGCCATGATCGCGTCTTCGACCGACGCGGTGAGCAACAACCAAGTATTTACTGCTGCCAACATCGCGCTTACGCCGATTCCGATGATGATTAGCCGCACCCCTCGCGCGTAGCCATTTTTCGAAGCAAGCAGAAACACGGCGACAGCAGTCACTATCCCTCCGGCAAGTGCGCCAAGCAAGGTTTCCAGAGCACCACCCCGGAGGACGAGAAGTACGATCAGCGCCCCGGTATAGGAACCCGTTTGGAATCCGATGACATCCGGCGATCCCAACGGATTATTGGTGAGGTTTTGGAAGAGGGCACCGGATAGGGCCAGGCCAGCCCCGAGAACAAGTGCCATCAGCACTCGTGGGGCACGCCAGTCCACAACCACCATTGTGGTGAACTCATCGCCTCGCCCGCGAAGCGCGTCGAATACCTCAACAACGCCAACTGCCGCCGACCCTGTGAAGAGCGCAAAAACACCACATGCACCTGCACAAAAAAGAAGGACGGTAGTGACTACAAGTGCGCGGACATCAGTGACAACGACAGGGCGATCACGAGGACCAAGACGGACAATCTTCCGTCCGTAGTCAAGCTGCTGAGATGGCGTCATAGCTCAGCCACCCGGAGGCGACGTGCCAGAACGATAAGCAGGGGCGCACCGATAAATGGCGTAACAACACCGACCGGTATCTCCCCCTGCACGATGATTCGGCCCAGCACATCGGCGCACCCCATTATGGTTGGGGCAAGAAGAATTGAATAGGCCATGATCCACCCTTGATGCGGGCCAACAATCATCCGACTTAAGTGTGGCGCTAGTAAACCGAGAAACGAGATCGGACCTGCTGCCGCCGTTGCGCCACCAGCCAGTAAAGCAATCGCCAGCAGCGCAATGAGCCTCACACGGTTTGGATTTGCTCCCATGCCAACAGCCGCAGCGTCGCCAAGTGCGAGCACGTCCAGCGACTTCGTGAGTGCGAGTGCGAGCACTAATCCAACCACGACGAACGGTGCGATTGACAGCGTATTTTCTAGCGCTTGATTAGCAGTGGTGCCAGCAGACCAGCCGCGCATCTTCTTCAACACGTCAGCGTTAGTGAGCAGGACAGCCGAGGTGAATCCACCAAGGACAGCGCCAATAGCTACTCCTGAGAGCGTCATGCGAATCGGGTTGCCACGCATAGGCCCGGTGTTCCCTATAAGGAACACAGCCAGGGAGGTTACAACCGCGCCGCTAAACGCTAACCACATATAGCGGTTGATTTCTGTGATGCCAAAGTAGGCAATACCGACAACAACAGCCAACGAAGCCCCAGCATTGACACCAAGGATTCCTGGATCTGTCAAGGGATTTCGCGTTACTGCCTGCATCAAACCCCCAGCAACTCCAAACGCTGCTCCCGCGACCAAGATCAACACGGTGCGAGGAACGCGGGATTGCCAAACCACCTGTGAGATGGGGTCCGCTGAATCAGGCGTCAGGAGAAACTGCCACACTTCTCCCGCACTCACTGCGCGTGCTCCCACCATGAGGCTAAGCACCAACGTCACAGCGAGCAGAAGCAGCAGTATGCCAGCACCGACAAACCGGTACGCGAGAGGATGCCGAGTCGGCATAGCTGATGCTGCACTGCCAGCTGGGCATGCGGGTGCCACGGTAATTGCCATTATGCTTTGTTGAAATCGAGTGGTTCTACACAACCTTGTTGAAGGTCTTCACCTTCTCGGCAAGGCCATCAAGCCAATCTGCGTAGTATCGGGAAGTAAGAGTACCCTTGGAGTTCCAGTTGTAGAGCTGCCCGGCCTTCACGGCAGGCAGAGCGTCCCACAGCTCAGCAGTGAAAGGGTTGGCTTCGTCATAATGCTCAACAAGTATGACGTCAGCTGGGTACTGCGAAGCCTCTTCCCAGGCGATCCACGCCCACGGACTTCCCCCGTCCCCCTCAGTCGGACCTACAAGGGTTGCACCCAGCTGCTCTAGCAGCAGCGCCTGTGGCCCACCAGCTCGCGTGTATAGCATCTCTTGCTTCGCGTTGGCCAGCAGGAATGTCAGATCCTTTTCCGAAACAGCCTCGGTAAAGTTCTTCTTCGCAGCTTCGTAATCCTTGTCGGCCTGCGTGATGTTCGTATCACCGAGATCCGCACCTAGGAAGTCCGCGAGTTCGCGCACATTTGCAATCCCTTCGTCGATAGTGTCGCCGCTCGGCAAGGGTACAAACGGCGCTACGCGGGTGAGTTGCGCGTTAACATCCTCCTTAAACCATTGCCACCCATCAGCAGTCCCAAACCCGACGATCGCGTCAGGTTTCAATTGAGCAAGCTTCTCCAAGTCGATTTCGCCATCGGTGCCAATCTGCTCAATTCCGGTTGTGTCTACGCCGTCCATCACAGTCGGGTCATCACATTGGTAGCCGAAGATCGCACTCGGCTTGAAGCCATACTCGTTGAGCGTGGAGTACGCATAACAGTCCATGACAATGTTCTCGGGCTGCTTAGCAAACTCGATCTCTAGACCTTCGATATTCGGGTGGGCGAACACTGCCGCATCAGGCGCGGAACTAGTACTGCTCACCGCGGGTTCGTTGCTAGAAGAAGATGAAGGGCTGCACCCTGTGAGTGCCAAGCCAGCAACGACAGTAAGGATCGCGGCGAGTTTTATACGCATGGGAGACCTTTCTCCGATAGAGGGATAGCCCAGACACACCTGAGCCACAGTTTGAATTAGGCAAGCCTAACACAGTAAATAGATTAGGCAAAGCTAACCTAACCGATAGTTCTGTCTAGCCTCTCGCCTGACCCTCAATCCAAAACCCGCTAAACGTCACATCCCGTGGGTCCATCCCCCATTCAGACACACTAAACCTGCGGACCCCCGCCGCAAACGCCCGTTCGCCGCAGCACCACACATACCCAGCCGGATTAAGCGTTCGTAGCCTGTCCAGAACAGCTACCAAAAGCTCCTCCTGCGGTGCCGTCACCATATGAAACACCCCCAACCGGGTGGCCCATTTTTCCCCTATGCCGGGTTCAAAACTATTGAGTGATGGCGCAGCAAGAATTACTCCAGTATTACGCAGTTCATCAGGATGAAAACTCTGCAAAAACTCGAGCACCGCAACAACTGAGGGTGCCGCCGTGGGATCCGCGATCAGCAACTGCGAACCAGAGCCTGCCGCGTAGTGCCGACACCAGAGACCATTCGTCGGAGAAATCCCACAAATATCACCCGGACTCGCGCCGAGCGCCCAGCGCAGAGCTGGACCAATTGCAGGGTCAGCAGGGTCGGTCACGCCATGAGTCACCACCTGGAACGCGAGAGCTCCGACACGGCGATCAAGGTGCCGCACCGTATACCAGCGCAATTCTGGCCGCTCAGGATCAGAGAGTTGGGCAAGATGGCTACGCAGATTACCACTCGTCGGACGAGGTACGGGTACGTATTCTCGGCCCGGGGAAGGGATCAGAAGACCAAAGAATTCATCCGGCCCAATAAGGCGATGTTCCCGCAGAGCAGGCGCAGAGACAGTAATCTCCAGCAGGTCGAGAGCAACTTTTTCAACTTTCGCAACACGTACCGTGATAATCTCGGCCAACTCACGCTGCGGCCTATCAGTCAGTTCGGTTGTGCAAAATGTGGAGGGATCTAAGAGCATAGATCCAATATTAGGTTAGCCTGCCATTATCTTCACTGAGTTGTTGGCTATACAGCGAATGCGCCGACTCCCCGGCAAGGAGAGACCGACGCAATCGTCATGAAGAAAACGGCACTTAGGCGATAACCACCACCAGGTCGCCGCCTTCCACCTTGGTGGCCTGCGACAGGGCTACGCGCTCGACCGTGCCAGACTTCGGTGCGGAGATCGCAGCCTCCATCTTCATGGCTTCGATGGTGGCAACTGGGTCGCCTTCCTTGACTTCGTCGCCAACCTTGACCGTCACGTTGACCACGCCGGCGAACGGCGCTGCTACGTGGCCCGGGTTGGAGCTGTCAGCCTTTTCCACCTCAGCCACGGTGGACTCGACGTTCTGGTCGCGCACCAGCATCGGGCGAACCTGGCCGTTGACGGTGAGGATGACCTGGCGCATGCCCTTCTCATCCGGCTCACCAACCGCATCCAGGCGGACCACCAGCGGCGGGATGTTCGCATCGATCTCGCCGTAGTAGATCATCGTCTCCTCGCCCTCTTCAAGGCCGTAGAAGAACGTCTTGTCACCCAGCTGGTCAGTGATGCCGTAGGTGCGCTTGTGCTCCAGGAACTCGTTGTACTGCTTCGGGAAGAGCAGCTTGTCCAACGCCACGCGACGCTTAACGTGGTCAGTGCCCTCCAGATCCGGCACGAGCTCCTCCGGCACATCCACCGTGTGGTCAACCACAGAGCGGTTCTCCAGGGCCTTCTCACGCAACTCTGGCCAGCCGCCAGGAGGCGTACCCAGCTCACCCTGCAGGAAGCCGATGACGGACTCCGGAATGTCGTACTTGCGCGGGTTCTCGGCGAACTCCTCCGGGCTCACGCCCTGGCCCACCAGCTGCAGCGCAAGATCGCCTACCACCTTCGACGACGGGGTCACCTTCGTCGGGCGGCCAAGAATGGTGTTCACACCTGCGTAGTAGTCCTCGATGAGCTCGAAGCGATCCTCCAGGCCCAGGGCCTTCGCCTGCGTACGCAGGTTGGACAGCTGGCCGCCAGGGATCTCGTGCTTGTACACACGACCGGTCGGGCCCGGGATGCCGGACTCAAACGGTGCGTAGACCTGGCGCACAGCCTCCCAGTACGGCTCCATGTCAGAGACCGCCTGCAGGGAGATGCCGGTGTCACGCTCCGTGTCTGCGAACGCGGCAACCAGTGCGGACATGGACGGCTGGGAGGTGGTACCTGCCAGCGGTGCCGAGGCCACGTCCACCACGTCAGCACCAGCGTTTGCGGCAGCCAGGTAGGTAGCCAGCTGGCCACCAGCGGTGTCGTGGGTGTGCACGTGCACCGGCAGGTCGAAGCGCTCACGCAGTGCCTTGACCAGCTTCGCTGCCGCGCCCGGACGCATCAGGCCAGCCATGTCCTTAATAGCCAGGACGTGGGCGCCAGCCTCAACGATCTCTTCAGCCAGCTTCAGGTAGTAATCCAGCGTATACAGGTCCTCATTCGGATCCAGCAGGTTGCCGGAGTACGCCATGGCCACCTCAGCGACGGTGGTGTTGGTCTCCAGCACCGCGTCGATCGCCGGGCGCATCTGGCTGACGTCATTGAGGGCGTCGAAGATACGGAAGATGTCAATACCGGAGGTTGCGGCCTCCTGCACAAACGCGCGGGTCACGGAATCCGGGTACGGCGTGTAGCCCACCGTGTTGCGGCCACGCAGCAGCATCTGGATGTTCACGTTCGGCATGGCCTCACGCAGCTCGTCCAAACGCATCCACGGGGACTCGTGCAAGAAGCGCATGCCCACGTCGAAGGTGGCGCCGCCCCATGCCTCCACGGAAGTCAGCTGCGGAGTCAGGTGACCAACGTGCTTGGCTGCAGCAACCAGAGTGTTGGTGCGGATACGCGTTGCCAGCAGGGACTGGTGCGCGTCACGGAACGTGGTCTCAGTGACACCCAGTGCCGTCTGGTTACGCAGTTTCTCTGCCCACTTCTTCGGGCCCAACTCCAGAAGATCATCGCGGGAACCACGCGGGGTGTCCGTGTAGTCCAGCTTCGGCAGCTTCTTGGACGGCTGAATGTTCGTCGGACGCGGACCGTTCGGCTTGTTCACGGTCACTTCAGCCAGGTAGTTCAGGATCTTGCCTGCATCATCCGCAGCGTTCGGAGCATCCAAAAGGTGCGGGTGCTTTGCAATGAAGCTGGTGTTCACACGCTCATAGCGGAACTCCGGCTCACTCAGCAGCGCACGCAGGAAGCCAATGTTGGTGGACAGGCCATCAATGGCGAACTCGTTGAGTGCGCGCAGCGCGCGGTCCACAGCCACCTGGAAGTTACGCCCACGGCAGGTCATCTTCACCAGCAGGGAGTCAAAGTTCGGGGTGATCGGGGTGCCCACGGCCACCGAGCCATCCAAACGCACACCCGCGCCGCCCGGGGAACGGTAACCAGTAATGGTGCCGGAATCCGGACGGAAACCGTTGTGCGGATCCTCAGTGGTAATACGGCACTGCAGCGCAGCACCAGTGACCTCAATGAGGTCCTGGGTCAGGTGCACATCCTCCAGCTTCGCGCCGGCGGCAATGTACATCTGGTTCTTCACAATGTCGATGCCGGTGACTTCCTCAGTCACCGTGTGCTCCACCTGCACACGCGGGTTCATCTCGATGAAGACGTGATTGCCCTTCTCATCTACAAGGAACTCGACGGTGCCCGCACCCTCGTAGTTAATCTCCTTACAGAACGCCACCGCGTCGGCACAGATGGCTTGACGCTGCTCCTCCGTAATGTGCTGCGCGGGTGCAATCTCAACCACCTTCTGGTGGCGGCGCTGCACCGAGCAGTCACGCTCAAAGAGGTGGACCACGTTGCCGTAGCTGTCGGCCATGATCTGCACCTCAATGTGCTGCGGGTTGATCACGGCACGCTCGATGTAGACGTTCGGGTCACCGAAGGCAGCTTCTGCCTCACGCGACGCCTCAGCAGCCAGCTTCTCTACGTCTTCCTGCTTCTCAATGAAGCGCATACCGCGGCCGCCACCGCCGGCTACTGCCTTCACAAACACCGGGAACTCAAATTCCTTGGCGTACTCAGCCAACTGCTTCGGGTCAGCGGACGGCTCCGAATCCTTCAACGTTGGCAGACCAGCGCGCTGTGCGGCCTGCACAGCTGCCGCCTTGTCACCCGTCAGCTCAAGGGTCTCGGCGGTAGGGCCAATGAACTTAATGCCCTCCTCTTTACAGCGGCGAGCAAGATCCGCACGCTCAGAGAGGAACCCGTAGCCCGGGTACACCGCATCCGCGCCGGTCTGCTTCGCCGCACGGATGATCTCTTCAATGTCTAGGTAAGCCCTGACAGGCTGGCCTTCAACGCCGATTTGTACCGCTTCATCCGCGAACGGGCGGTGGAAAGAGTTGCGGTCCTCACGTGGGTAGACAGCAACAGTCTTCGCGCCGGTCTCAAAGGCGGCACGAAACGCTCGCACCGCAATCTCGCCACGGTTGGCCACCAGAATCTTTTTAAAGGTGGGAAGTTCGTTCAGTGGAAGCGTGTCCGGATTCATCGCTTTTCCTTTCGCAATGGCTGCAAATGACTGCAAGTATGTTTCAAATAGTATCGGAGTGCGGGTTGGTATCACCTAGAAACTGGAGAAAAAGTTCGCTCTCCGCACGCAAACACCCCCACTTCGTAGGGAGGTGGGGGTGGTTCACGCAAACGTCGTCAAGCTTGAAGCTCTATTTACGCTTCGATGTGACGCTCCTCCGGACCGTTGTACGCAGACAGCGGGCGGATCAGCGAGTTGTTCTCAAACTGCTCAATGATGTGCGCAGTCCAGCCGGTGATGCGGGACATCACGAACAGCGGGGTGAAGAACTCAATGTCAAAGCCAAGGATGTAGTACGCCGGGCCGGACGGGAAGTCCAGGTTCGGGCGGATCTTGATGGACGTGTTGTCATGCATGGTCTTGGCCATGATGTCGTACATCTCAACCCACTTCTGTGCGTCCTTCTCCGGGTGCTCAGCAGCGAGCTTCTTGAATGCGGCCTCCATCGTCGGCACGCGGGAGTCGCCCTTCTTGTACACGCGGTGGCCGAAGCCCATGACAAGCTCCTTGTTCTTGAGCTTGTTCAGGCACCACTCCTCAGCCTTCGCCGGGTCCCCAATCTCCTCCATGTGGTGCATCACGAACTCGTTCGCACCACCGTGCAGCGGGCCCTTCAGCGCGCCGATTGCACCGGTGATGGCGGACCAGCCGTCAGACATCGTCGAGGCAATGGTGCGTGCGGTGAAGGTGGAAGCGTTGAAGGAGTGCTCAGCGTAGAGAATCATCGTCTTCTCAAACGCCTCAATGTCGGACGGGATGTTCGCCGGCGACTTCTCATCATCACCAAACACCATCCAGAGGAAGTTCTCGGAGAAGCCCTTCTCCTTGCTCGGAGCGATGTACTCCTTGCCCTGGCGGCGGCGGATATCCGTAGCCACGATGGTGGGCAGCTTCGCCAGCAGCTTACGGCCGATGGACTGCAGGTGATCCGAGTCCTTCGTGAACTTCTCCGGATCCTCAGCACCCAGGTAGGACACTGCGGTACGCAGCACGTCCATCGGGTGGCAGTCCTTCGGCATGAAGTTGATCACCTGGATCAGTTCTTCATCAATGTCACGGTTTTCCATGCAGCCGCCGCGGAACTCTTCCAGCTGCTCCGGGGTCGGCAGCTCACCGTTCCACAGCAGGTAGGCGACCTCTTCAAAGGTGCAGTGCTCAGCCAGCTCCTGAACCGGGTAGCCGCGGTACAACAGCGAGTTGGTCTCCGGGTTGACCTTGGATACTGCCGTGTAGTCAGCGACAACGCCGTTAAGGCCCTTGCGGATTTCTTGCTCAGTCATTTCTCGGTCACTCCTTATTTGAAGGTCTGGGTGTAGGTGTCTTTGGAATAGGTGAAGACGGACTGGTCGAACTGGTTGTACTCGTCGTAGCGAACCAGCTCATACAGGCGGGAACGGTGCTGCATCTTGTCCAGCCACGGCTCCTGCGTGCCGGTTTCTGCGATGTCTCGCAGCATTGCCTCGGTCTGGCCCATGGCGATGCGGAAGGTGGTCACCGGCCAGATCACCGCGTTGTAGCCGAGCTCCTCCAAGCGAGGGGCCGGAATCAGGTCGGTCTTGCCAAACTCGGTCATGTTGGCCAGCAGCGGCGTATCAACGGCTTCGCGGAACTTTGCAAAGTCCTCTTCCGAGTACAACGCCTCGGTGAAGATGAGGTCCGCGCCGGCGTCGGCGTAGGCCTTCGCGCGCTCGATGGCTTCGTCGATGCCCTCGATGCCGGCGGCGTCGGTACGCGCACAGATGACAAACGCATCGTCGTGACGCTCGCGCACCGCGGCGGTAATGCGGCGCACCATCAGGTCACGCGGCACAACCTCCTTGCCGTCCAGGTGGCCGCAGCGCTTCGGGTTGACCTGGTCCTCCAGGTGCAGCGCCGCCAGGCCTGCGGCCTCAAACTCTGCAACGGTACGCGCAGCGCTCATCGGCTCACCAAAACCCGTGTCAGCATCAATCAGCACCGGCAGGTTGGTCGCACGTGCGATCTGGCCGCCGCGGTTTGCCACCTCAGTCAAGGTGGTCAGGCCGATATCCGGCAGACCCAGGTCGTTGGCCACCACTGCGCCGGAAACGTAGACGCCTTCGAAAGCGCCGATGTCTTCGATCAAGCGCGCCGTCAGCGGGTTGAACGCGCCTGGCAGCTTGGTAATCGTCTCGCTGGTCAGGGACTCACGCAGCGCCACGCGGCGCTCGTGAGGGGTTTTCTCGGGTGCGAACATTAGAAGATGCCTTCCGGAATCTCAGGAGCTGCATCGCGTGCAGCCTGGTTAACCACAATGTTGAGCTCGCTGAGGTCGGTCAGGTTCTCCAGATCCTGCACTGCGGTCAGGAAGCGCTCCTGCTCCTCCGGTGCCACAATGCCCTCAGCCAGGGTGCGGAACTTCTTGATGTAGTTCTCACGGACGAACGGGCGAGCACCCAGCGGGTGAGCGTCTGCCACTGCCATCTCGTCCTCAATCACGGAGCCATCGTTGAAGGTGATGACAGCCTTAGCGCCGAATGCCTTCTCGGCCGGGTCGGTCGAGTGGTAGCGGCGGGTCCACTCCGGGTCCTCCACCGTGGAGACCTTGTGCCACAGCTCAACGGTCTCCGGACGGTTTGCGCGCTCCGGGGTGTAGGAGTCGACGTGGTGCCACGTGCCGTCTTCAAGCGCGACAGCGAACATGTACATGATGGAGTGATCCAGCGTCTCACGCGATGCGGACGGATCCATCTTCTGCGGGTCGTTCGCGCCGGTACCGATCACGTAGTGGGTGTGGTGCGAGGTGTGCAGCACGATGGACTCGATGTCCTTGGTGGACTTGCCCTGCTCTTCAATCGTGGCCTTGATGCGGCGAGCTAGGTCGATCGGTGCCTGTGCCTGGTACTCCGCGGAGTGCTCCTTGGTGTAGGTGTCCAGGATGGCGCGCTTCTCTTCACCCGGTGCCGGCAGCGGAACGATGTAGGTGCGCTCTGGGGAGTGCAGCATCCATGCGATGAAGCCGTCCTCGCCCTCCCAGATCGGGGCCGGCGCGCCCTCGCCGCGCATTGCACGGTCAACAGCCTCAATGGCCATCTTGCCTGCGAACGCCGGCGCGGAAGCCTTCCAAGAGGAGATCAGGCCCTTGCGGGACTGACGCGTTGCGGTGGTGGTGTGCAGCGCCTGGCCGATTGCCTGGTAGATGGTGTCCACGTCCAGGTTCAGCATGGTGCCAATACCCGCTGCGGCCGACGGGCCGAGGTGCGCAACGTGGTCAATCTTCCACTCGTGCAGGCAGATGCCCTTAACCAGGTTGACCTGGATCTCGTAGCCGGTAGCGATACCGCGGATCAGCGCCTTGCCGTCCAGGCCCTTGTGCTGTGCCACTGCCAGGATCGGCGGGATGTTGTCGCCCGGGTGGGAGTATTCAGCCGCCAGGAAGGTGTCGTGGTAGTCCAGCTCACGCACAGCGGTGCCGTTTGCAAAGGCTGCCCACTCTGCGGAGTAGGCGCCGTCCACGCCGAAGACCTGGGCACCACCCTCCTGCACCGGGTGAGCCTCAGCCATGACACGGGCAGTAGCCACCGGACGACGACCGTAGGAGGCAACCGCTACCGACGCATTGTCGATGATGCGGTTGATGATCATTTCCTTGGTGTCCTCAGGAACCTCAACCGGGTCAGCGGCAACCTGAGCAATCTTGTACGCCAGGTGCTCTTCAATCGGGAACTCTTCTGCGGACTTACGTGTCCGTACTTCGTGTTGGATCATCGTGCGCTTCAACTCCTTTTCGCCCTGTGGCGCCTTTGCTGCGCCTCTGCGGTGAATGAACCCGGCATTGCGCTCGGGTGCTACAGCTCATACTAGGGAGAAAAGTGTGCGCTACGTCATGATCTTAATTTGCAAAGAATTGTGGCGTTGATTTGCCTTTATTGTAAACTTTGTAAATCAGCAGGTAGCGGGCACTATCCAGAGGAGCACAGGCTATGAGCAAGCACTACGCGGGGGCACGGATTCACACGCTTCGCACGTCCCGTTCACTTACTCAGGTTGAAATGGCCCAAAAACTTGGCATCTCCGCCAGCTATCTCAACCAGTTGGAAAATGATCAGCGCCCGCTGACCGTCTCGGTACTTTTACAACTCACCCGCGTCTTCGGGCTGGATGCCTCGTTTTTCTCCCAAGACTCCGAGCAGCGCACCATTGGTGAATTGGCCGAGCTCATGCCGGGTCTTTCCGACGATGAGCTTGCAGACTTTGCCATCCGTTATCCCCGCATCGCAGACGCCGTACGTGAGATCCCTACACTGCTCACCTCAGCAGCACTGAGCCCACACGCCACGGTGCGTGATTTCTTCCAGCGCAATGAGAACTATTTTGATGACCTGGATCTGGCAGCTGAGAACTTCGCGCTCCACGCCCCCTCGCGCCAGCTGCGCCTGACCCGCCTCGCCGCCGCGTTTGACCGCGATTACGGCTACACGGTCCGCTTCAACCAGTACGCGCAAGGACCGCGCTCAATGTTGGATACCGCTTCCCGCGAGATCCGCCTGCGTACCGGGCTGACTGAGGCCCAGCAGTGCTTCGAGCTGTCGTACCACTATGCGCTCATTGGGCACATTTCGCTTATCGACGCCCACCTGGCCCCCATCACCGACCCCGACGCCTACAGCCTGGGCAGGCATGGCCTAGCGCAATACTTTGCCGCCGCAGTGACCATGCCGTATGGCGAAATTTTGGCCGCGGCGGAGGCCACCCGCTACGACATTGACATGATTGCCGCCCGTTTTGGCACCGGTTTTGAATCCACCTGCCAGCGCCTCGGCACCTTGCAGCGCCCCGGCGCGCGCGCCGTCCCCTTTGCGTTTGTGCGTACGGACCGCGCCGGCAACATTTCCAAGCGTCAGTCCACCACGTCGTTCCACTTTTCCCAGCGCGGCGGGACCTGCCCGTTGTGGGTGGTCCACCGCGCCTTTGAAACCCCGAACCGTGTCACCCGCCAGGTGGCGGTGATGCCAGATGGGCGCACCTACCTGTGGGTGGCGCGCATGGTGCAAGGCCCCGCGGCCGGCTTTGGCACGCCACGTCAGGAAAACGCGGTGGCCTTGGGCTGCGACACAGACCACGCCGAACGCCTTGTGTACGCGGACGGATTGGACCTCTCCCCTGACTCAGCCACCCCGATTGGGCCGGGGTGTGAGACATGTCCGCGTAATGAATGCCCGCAGCGGGCGTTTCCGGTTAGTCCAGGTCGGAGTGAGCGATAAGGCGGCGTGCCGCCTCCGTAATGGAACCGGACAGCGAGGGGTAGACCGCCATCGAATCCGACAGCTGGCGCACGGTCAGCTTGTTGGTCACCGCAATGGTGATGGAGTGGATCAGCTCAGATGCCGTCGGCGCCACAATCACGCCACCGATGACCTCGCCGGTGCCCTTGCGAGCAAAGATCTTCACAAAACCGTGCTGCAGCGAACGCATCTTGGCGCGCGGGTTGGTAGACAGCGGCAGCTTGTAAATGTCCGCCTCAATTTCCCCGTCGCGGATCTGCTGCTCCGTTACGCCCACAGCCGCAATTTCGGGGCGGGTGAACACGGCGTTACCCACCGTCTTCAAGCGGATCGGCGCAACACCCTCCCCCAGGGCATGGTCAACGGCGATGCGGCCCTGCTGTGCAGCGACGGAAGCCAACGGCATCAGGTCCGTGCAGTCACCGGCCGCGTAGATACCCGCAACGTTGGTGCGTGACACGCGATCCACGTGAATGTGTCCAGACGGGGTGGTCTCCACACCAGCCGCCTCAAGGTTCAGGTCCTGGGTGTTCGGGATAGAACCAATGGACATCATGACGTGCGAGCCACGGATCTCACGTCCATCCGTGGTGCGCACAACCACACCATCGCCGGTGTTTTCCACCGACTCCACGCGCGCATCCTTCTCCAAATGCACGCCAAGGCCCTCAAGCACGGTCTCCAGAACATCTGCGGCATCCGCGTCATCGTGCGGCAGAATACGGTCGCGCGAGGCCACCATGGTCACCTCAACGCCCAGCTCAGCGTATGCGGAGACGAACTCTGCACCGGTCACGCCAGAGCCAACCACGATCAGGTGCGTCGGCATCTCAATCAGGTTGTACATCTGGCGCCAGTTCAAAATGCGCTCACCGTCCGGCTCCGCACCCTTGAGCACGCGCGGGCTGGCACCGGTGCACACCAAGACCATGTCGCAGTCCAAGCGCTCCTCTTCACCATTAGCCAGCTCCGCCACCACACGGTGGGTAGTGTGGCCATCCTGCTCGGAGGAGAAACGGGCGCGCCCCTTCACAATGCGCACGCCGGCACGCTCAAGCTGGTTGTGAATATCGCGGGACTGCTCCGAAGCCAGCGCCACTACACGGTTATTCAATGCGGTCAACGCAAGCTGCGCATTACCCAAGGTGTGGTTCAGCCCCATCGCGTCCGCGCGGCGCAGGTCGGTTTTAATGTTGGCGCCTGCAATGAAGCTTTTCGACGGCACGACGTCCTTGCGAATCGCCGAACCACCAGCACCCTCGTCCTCTACCAGCGTGATGTCCGCGCCGTACTTGGAGGCCACAAGGGCCGCCTCGTAGCCGCCAGGACCTCCGCCCATGATGACGATCTTTTTGCTCACGTGTTTACTCCCTACATAACCGGCCAAAACGGTGGCTAGTCTACATACCTGCGCCAGCGGCGGCAGCCGCACTGTACTGCTCAACAATCGCGCCGAACAGCCGCACGCCTACTCCGATGGCCCGCTCATCAATCATGAGGTTGCCTTGGTGCAGGTCCGGCTTCACACCGGTACCGTCCCAGGCGCCGAGGCGAACCATCGTTCCCGGCACATGTTCGAGGTACCAGGAAAAGTCCTCTCCACCCGAGGACTGCGGCGAGGTCACCACCGCATGCGGGTCAATGGAACGCGCGGCGGTCACCGCCAGCGACGTCGCCGCATCATCATTGAGCACCGGTGGAACGCCCTGGACGTAGTCCAAGTGGTAGGTGCAGCCCGTCGGCGCGACAATCATGTCGATCAAGTCCGTCAGCAGGTCTTTCAACCCGCGCCAAATGCTGATGTCTGCGGTACGGATCGTGCCGTCGATCCTGCCGCGCTTCGGAATCGCATTGGGGGCATCGCCTGCCTCGATGTGGCCAAACACCATCACCGTGCCGGTGCGCGGATCAACCCGGCGCGACAACAACGCCGGCAGCTGGGTGGCAATCGCGCCGAGGCAATAGACCACGTCCGCAGTCATGTGCGGGCGCGCGGTGTGGCCGCCCGGGCCTTCGATTTCTAGGCGCACCACATCAGCAGCGGAGGTAATTGCGCCGGCGCGCACACCGATTTGGCCTACGCGCAGTTTCGGCTCCACGTGCAGCGCAAAGATGGAGGACACGCCTTTTAATCCCCCGTACTCGATGACGTCGAGTGCGCCGCCGCCCATGACTTCCTCTGCTGGTTGGAAGATGCAGCGGATGGACAACGGGACGTCGATAGTAGAAAGTGCACACGCCAAACCGAGCACCACCGTGGTGTGCACATCATGCCCGCACGCGTGCGAAACGCCGGGGACGAGCGAGGCGAACTCAAGACCGGTCTGCTCCGGCACGCCAAGGGCGTCGATATCGGCGCGAAACGCGATGCGCTTGCCTGTATCCGGGCCGATGTCTACGTAGCAGCCGGTGCCGGGGAAACGCACTGCTTTCAGCCCGTATTCTGCAAGCACGCCCACGATGAAGTCGGTGGTTTCCACCTCTTCGTTGGACAGCTCCGGGTGCGAGTGCAAGTGTCGACGCCAGCCGATCACGCGCTCCTGGTTCTGCGCAAACCACGCGTTAACGCTCGCGGAGATCGACACTGTATCCGCCTCTGACACCCTGATTGCCTCCTGCTTGCAACTATTGTTCTGCGGCAGAAGTCTACGCCAGCGTGTGAAGCGCTGAAAACCGTACTTAAAACCGTGCGGTGTTTGCCCGCGCTCCCAGCCTGAGGTAAGCCTCCGCAAAGCGTGCAGTGTCCTTCGGCCCACGAGGCCACCGCATGGCAATTTCTACTTGGCTTTCGCCCTCTGGGTAGTTGCCGTCATAAATAACGCCCGCGCCTGGCAGCAGCGCCGCCGGCGGCACGTAAAGCGCCGCAGCCAGGCGATACACCGTACTTACCTGGGGGTCTGCAACCTTAGACCCGTTGTATTCGTTGCGCTCCAGGTTAGAGATCTGGGTGCGTGAAATCCCCGAGATTTCCGCCAGCCGCTTCTGTGTCAGCCCCCGCATCATGCGCAGCAGACGCACCCGCTGGCCCAGATCAAGCGCATACGGCTTCCATTGAGAGTGCGGTAATGATTCCGTCATCAACTGATCCCCCTTGGCATCCCCTCCATGTGAATGCTCAATAGCGTAGCCGCGGAGCGGAATCAGCGCCAGCGTTTCTACAGGTCGATGTTGCGCGGCCCGTAAAGGCGATCGCCCGCATCCCCAAGACCAGGCACGATGTAGGCCTGCTCATTCAGGTCCGGGTCAATCGTCGCCGTAACCAGTCGCACCGGCCCACCGTGAGCCTTTAGCTTATCGACGCCCTGTTGCGCACTCACCATGCACACACAGGTGATATCGTCCGCCCCTCGCTCCAACAACAAGTCAATGGCGTGGATGAGGGAACCACCGGTGGCCAGCATCGGGTCCACCAAAAAGACCGGCTGGCCCGCCAGATCGTGCGGCAGCGCCTCCAGGTACGGCACCGGCTCATGCGTTTCTTCATCACGTGCCATGCCGATGAAGCCCACTTGCGCGTCCGGGATCATGGACAGCGCCGGGTCGATCATGCCCAGGCCAGCACGAATAATCGGCACGATGATCGGCGGTTTCTGCAGGCGCGTGCCCTGCGCAACAGCTACCGGGGTTTTGGTTTCAAAGGTTTCCACCGGAAGGTCGCGGCTTGCCTCATAGATCAGCATGGCGCCGAGGTCTGCAAGCGCGGTGCGGAACGCAACGTTGTCGCTGCGCTCATCACGCATGATGGTCAGGCGGGACGCCGCCAGTGGGTGGTTAATAACCGTGATCTGCATAGCCACCATGCTAGGCCGTGCTGCCTCTCCGTGTGATTTTCCGGCGTGATTTTCCGGCGTGATTTTCCGATGCGATTCTCCGGCGCTGAAAATTTTTTTTCAGCGCCGAGGGAACCGGGGACCCAGTTTGTCGGTCTAAATAGACATGGACACATTCGTACTTGATTCACACACTGTTACCTCACACACCGATTCCCTCCGCGCTGATGCCGCAGCGCTGACCTCTCTTCCCGGCACCTCGTTTCCATCCTTTTACCCCTTCACCGCATTTCATGAGGCATATGCGGCGGCTGCGTCTGCTGCGGAGACGCGCGCACAGCAGGTGCGCGATGAGGCCCGTCGTGTTGCCGCGTTCATGGATCTGACCGTCACCGCGGCTGACACCGTCGATGGCAACACCAGCAAAGGATTAGGAGGACTGCTATGAGCTTGAACACGCTAGACACACTCGGCACCTTGGCATATGAGATGACGGGCTTTCTCCCCGGACCGAAGTCTTTGCCGTGGCAAAGAAGCGACATATTCGCTGCCGCAGCGATGGATCCTGTCGCCGCTGGATTGCAGATTCTGGCGAGCAGGCCGGAGCTCATCCCTACCCTGCCAGGTTTTCAAATCCCCGGGTTTGATGCCTTTGGCGCGCTCGCTCAGCTAGTTGGCGCTGATCCCGGCAAGCACGTGGAGATGGTGCGCGCGCTTGAGGCGTTCCGCGGGCAGATTAGTGACAAGATTTCGCGCGCAAGCCTGCAGTGCGCAGCAACCGCGGCAACGCTAACCGGCCTTGCCATGGATGTGGTGAGTAAAGGAGTGAAGGTCCTTGGCGCCAGCGCCGTACTTGGGCCAATTGGCGTTGGCCTTGCCGTAGTCACCTTGATCAAAGAGGCATTGCAGCGCGCGAAGCAGGAGCTCGACCGTTTGGAAGCAGCCTTGGGCTCGCTTGCTGGAGAGCTTGCCAGGGACACCCAGGCCGCCCTAGCGGTTGTGGTTCCCGGCTCAGGCTCCGCGGTGCAGCAGGCGATGGCGCAGCTTGAGCGTCATGCGGGAAATGTGATGGGGGCAACCACGCCGGCGTCGATAAGCGAGGTTCCTGCGGTCAACCACGCGGCGGCCTACAGCGCACCGCCCGCCGCCAGAGCACCGTCTGCTGCAGGTGCCGCAGCGGCAGAACTTGCAAAGTCACAGGTTGGCACCCCATACAGCTGGGGCGGGTCTGCACCCGGCGGGTTCGACTGCTCTGGGCTGACCTCCTGGGCCTACCGCCAGGCGGGTGTGGAGATTCCGCGAGTTGCCGTGGATCAACGCGTAGGCCGCCAGGTCTCGTACGAGGAGCTCGCCCCGGGTGATTTGGTGGTGTGGTCCGGCCACGTAGCCATGTACACCGGTGACGGAATGATGGTGGAAGCTGGCAGCCCGGTACAGATGAACCCGGTGCGCACGGACAATATCGGTATGCCGTTTATGGGCTTCTGGCGCCCCACGGGGTAGTAAGCGAAAACGTAGGTGGTTGGACCGGTAACATCTGCGTGCATGAGCACCCGCGCGATTCTTCCCGTGAAATTGTCCCTGCCTCAGGGGGATGTCTACACGCTGTGGGCACCCACCTGGAAAGAAAAGGGCACCGAGTGGCAGGCGTTTTTGGGCGACGACACCTCAGTTCTCGCCTTCCACTCCCCCGAGGAGCTGCTGACGTACCTGCAGACCACGCCGAAGCATGACTTGAGCGACCACCCAAAGTGGTCACTGTTCCAATCCCAGGGCGACGCCCGGGTCGTGCCTACAGAGAAGCAGTACTACGACATTGTCGGCGCACCAGACTTCTTGGCTGGCCGCCCAAGCCACGCCAACGTATCTGCGCTGTCGCGTGTGTTCCAGATTTCGCGCTCACTGGCCCAGGTGGGCAGCGCGGAGCAGGCGGAAATCTTCTTCGCGTCGCACTCCATCTTGAACAACGTCAACCGTGGCTCTGATCACTACGCGGGCGAAAACGGCATGGAGGAATGGTCCGGCGTGGGTCGCGTGGTACTGAAGAACTGGGAAGCTGTGGTGGAGTCGCTGGATGGGGTGGTGCGTGTCGTCGATACGCAAAGCCTTGATGCTGCTGCCGTGTCCGCAGCCGCAACGGCGATTGCTGCCGCAACCCAGGCTCGCGAAGCTGCCGCGAAGGAAGCCGAAGCGCAGAAGCAGGAGATGCTCCAAGCTGCTGATCCGTACGACTCTTCCGTCTGGGGCCGCGCAGGCATCGACCCGGTGAAGATCACGGTGCAAGGCAAGACCGTGTACACGCTGCGCACCTACCTTGCTGGCAAGCCGGTGTTTTTGGGCAAGTACGGCGAGATTTTCTCCTTCCCCACCCCGAAGCACCTCGGCCGTTGGATCCTGGAGCACGACGACCACGATTTGGCGAACGTATCTACCTGGGGCGATGTGATTGCCGCGGTGAACGCTGGTGAGCTGAAGGTGGAGGTCCACCCGGACAACACGTACTCCTTCAGCGGGCTGAGCGAGGACATTGCCAAGAACGTGGACGCAGTAGACACCAAGCAGATGGGCAAGGCCTACGAGCTTTTGGCAGACGCAGCGGACTGGGCTGACGATGATTCGTTGAACTCCCTGCTGCTGGCCAACCCGCGTATGCAGGATTACCTGGCATACATGCTCGGCTCCACCGAGGCCGCAGGCTATGTGCCATCCCCGCCGTTTACGGATAAGGCACAGGCCTGGACCGAGATGGAAGACCAGCTGATCAAGCGCTTCTCCAAGTTCTAACACCGTGGCAGTAGATCAGGTAGACCCGCTGATCAGTTCCATCTACCGCTGGATGGATGTTTCCGGCGTGCTGTTGATGGGCGTTATCGGCGGCACGCTTGCGCGTCATCGTGGCTATGACATCGTGGGATTTTTCTTCATCGCCATGCTGTCGGCGCTCGGCGGCGGCATGCTGCGCGACGTGCTGATTAACCAAGGCACCGTCGCCGCCATGAGCCAGCCGGAGTACTTGATCCTGGCGTTCACCGGCGCGCTGATCGCCCGCTTTACATATTTCAAGGGCCGTGCCTGGGAAGTCATGCAGTCACACGGCGACGCAATGATCTCCGCCCTGTGGGCCGCAACTGGCGCGTCGAAGGCTATTTATTACGACTTGCCTGTGCTGCCCACGATCATGATGGGCGTGTTCACCGCTACCGGCGGCGGCATGATCCGCGACGTGGTCACGGGACGTGAGCCCAGCGTGTTCGGCGGCAACCAGCCGACGGTGGTTCCGGCCGTGGTCTGCGCAGTGATTTTGATTGTCGGCGACGCAACCGGCTTCCTCGCCCTCGGCATGGCATTGGGGCCGCTGGCCAGCTACGCGTTGTTCCTTGTTGGCTACTACGGCACATGGAAGCTGAGCCAGGACTCGGATTTCGCCCCCGTCAACGCCACGGTGAATGCGACGGTGTCACAGGTTGCGCAGATTGCGCGCCGCGCGGAGAACCGCTCGCGTGCGGTTGCTCGTGAGCTGGAGCCAAAGGCGCTGCGTGCATGGCGGCATCGGCAGATGGAGAAGGCGTTGGAGCGTCGTGTAGAAGCCGAGGTATTCAAGGGCAAGAATCGGGCGGAAGTGCGCAGTGCTGCGGATGAATTTCTCGACGAGTTCACCAGCCAGTTCCCTGCCATCGACGCAGACATCGACGCGGAGCAGAAGCCGAAGGACCGCGAACGACTCTTGGACGGTGTTGGTATGGACTTTGACGGCACCTCCTACAACGATGAGACGGCCCAGTCCGACCCTGAGAAAGCTGCGGCTGCACATGCTGACATGCTGGACATCATTCTTGCCGACGACGCGTTGACCGACGAACTCATCGAACGCCTCGTGGCCCGCTACAAGGAGAAAGACAACTAGATGAAGCGTATGGGGTTGAGCTTGGCAGTCGCGGTGTGCTGTGTGAGCCTTGGCTGCTTGCCGACGCCAGCGCAAACCCCCAAAACCCCAACTCCAACCACCACCGGCTACTTCGACGAGGCGGGAAATTTCATCCCACCCAGCCGCGAACACGCCCCGGACACCGACAACTGCCCGTACGAAACGGCACCTCGTGAGCCGGTGTCAACGTCAGAGCGTGCCACCTCAACACCTGCGGCACTGCCTGTGACGTACGACGGTCCGTGCGGGGTCAGTGCCGCTGCCGGTTACAAGGTTCCCGAAGACGTAGTTGCCTCCGCGTGGCTGGTGGCGGACCTCGACTCCGGGGAGGTCGTTGCGATGAAGGACCCGCACGGCCGCTACCGCCCCGCCAGCATTATCAAAGTCCTGATTGCGTTGGTGGCGATTGAAGAGCTGGATTTGGACGCCAAGGTCGACGTGTCCGCGGAGTCTGCCGGCCAGGAAGGCTCAGCCGCTGGCATTGGCGCTGGCGGTGACTACACCGTGCGCGACCTGCTCTACGGCCTGATCCTCAACTCCGGCAACGACTGCGCACACGCGCTCGCCCAGGCGCTTGGCGGCGACACCGCAGCACTACGCAAGGTCAACGACTTGGCGGCGAAGCTGGGGATGACAGACACGCGCGCCGCCTCCTACTCCGGCCTGGACGCAGCCGGCATGTCCACCTCTGCGTGGGACATGGGCCTGGCCTACCGTGAGGCGTTTTCCAACCCTGTCTTCACCAAGATTGCTGATACGGAGTCCTACGACTTCCCCGGCTTCGACGACCTGCCCGGCTTCCAGCTGTGGAATGACAACAAGCTCTACCTCAACGACCCGGACGGCATCGGCGGCAAAACCGGCTACACGGATGATGCGAACCACACCTTCGTCGGCGCCGTGAACCACGAGGGCCGCAGGCTCGTCGCGGTTGTTTTGGATACTACGGCTTGGGACCACCGCGCCTGGGAGCAGGCGCAGATGTTGTTGCATGCGGCGTATGGGGTGCGCGGTGGCGTCGATAAGCTTGAGCCCCTTTCACAGGCCACCACCACGGCTGTGCCTACCCCTAGCCCGAGCCCGACCTCGGAGGCGCCGAGCGTTCCCGCTGAGCCTCACGGGTACGGCCTGCCCATCCTGATCGTGGGCGGGGTGCTGTTACTTGCGCTGATCGCACTGTGGCTGAGCTTGCGCCTGGGTGCCAAGCGCAAGCGCCGGTAATTACTTGCGGTTGAACGGCGCGACAATGCGCTGACCAACAGCACCGAGTGCCGCACCCACAGGGTTCGGCTTTGCCTTGTTGCGCTGCGCATCTGCCGCAGCCGCACGCACGTTGATCACAGCCGGCGGCGGCACCTGGGCTGGGGCGGCCTTCAGCGACTCCTCCGTGGTAGCCGTCCACGCAGCGGTGTAAAGCACCACGCGCCAAATCAGGTACAGCACAACCATCAGCGCGATGATCGGGCCGAAGATCGCACCAGCCGGGTTGCCGGTAGCCGAAGAAATGATGACGGTAGCGAACTGCTTGATCAGCTCAAACAGCACCGCGCCAAGCAACGCACCCTTCAGGCCAGACTTCACCGGAACCTTGGTGCGAGGCATGAACATCATCATCCACATCATCACAATGAAGTTGGCCAAAATACCAACCGTGATGCCCACCAGCCACACCACAGAACGCGCGCCGGGGAAGTTGCCAAGACCGAAGTGTGCCATCAGATCCGTCGTCCACCCAGACGTACCAATGGCGGTGACAGCAAAAGCAACGATGAACAGAGCGATCAGCACAACCAAGCCAACCAAGTCCCACAACTTCTTCACAACAAAGTTGCCGCCCTCGTCCGCGTCCAAATTCCACATTGCGGAAATACCAACGCGCAGGTTGTTCATCCACCCCAAACCAGACCACAACGTGGTGAGCAAACCAACACCAGCAACGGCCCCACGCTGATCAATAGCAGTGCTGATCAGGCTATTGACCATCTCCCCGAGGTCACCGTCCATCGACTCGGTGACCTGGCGCTGCACTTCCTGCATCAAATCAGGACGAGCGTTTAAGAAAAAGCCCATACCGGCAAACAGCAGCATCAACAGCGGAAACAGCGCAAGCACAGAGAAATACGTAATGCCCGCGGCGAACTGGTTACCGCCAGCAGCGCCGAAACGCTCCTGCATGCGCATCACATGGCCAACAGCCGGAGCCTTCTCCTCAATCTCTTCAACTTTGGAGTTGTGCTCCTGCTTTTTGGTGCGCTCAATGCCGAACTCGTCGGTGTATTCCTTACGCGGCGATGTCGATGCTGCCATCGGCGTCCCTTCCATCCTTTGACGTGTTTCTTCTGGCTTGTTTCTTGCCAAAGGACGATCGTAGAGGAAAACGCCGAAGTAGATCGGGTCAGACGGTCAGCGTGTGAGCCGTGCGCTGGCTTCGGCGCTAGCCGCGGGCTAGCTGCGGGGTGCGAGGAAACCAACCTTCTCGTAGACGCTAGCCAACAATGGCTCCGCAATCTCACGTGCACGATCCGCGCCGCGAGCCAGGATTGCCTCCAGCTCAGCGCGGTCGCTCATCAGCTCCTCATAGCGGGCACGAAGCGGCGTAGTAAACGCCTCGAGCGCATCCGCCGTATCCACCTTGAGCGCACCGTAGCCTTGGCCCTCATAGCCTGCGACAAGGTCATCGATGGACTTGCCGGTCAGCGCCGACTGAATCACCAACAGGTTGGACACGCCGGGCTTGTTTTCCTTGTCATAGGCAATGACCCCGTCAGTGTCCGTTACGGCGGAGCGAATGCGCTTTGCCGACGTCTTCGGCTCATCCAACAGATTGATCAAACCCTTCGGGTTTGCGCCGGACTTGCTCATCTTGGACGTTGGATCCTGCAAGTCATAAATCTTCGCCGCACCCTCCGGAATAAACCCATCCGGCACCACGAACGTCTCGCCGTACTTGGCGTTGAAGCGCTCCGCCAAAGTGCGGGTCAGCTCCAAGTGCTGACGCTGATCCTCACCCACCGGCACCAACTGCGGCGAGTACAGCAGGATGTCTGCAGCCATCAGCATCGGGTACGTAAAAAGTCCCACCGAGGTACGGTCCTGGCCCTGCTTGACGCTCTTATCCTTGAACTGCGTCATGCGGCTGGCCTCACCAAAACCGGTCAGGCACTGCAGCACCCACGTCAACTCCGCGTGAGCCGGCACGTGCGACTGCACAAACAAGGTGGACTTCTCCGGGTCAATGCCCAGCGCAATCAACTGCGCGCAACCAGCAATGGTGCGCTGGCGAAGTTCCTCCGGATCCTGCTCCACCGTGATCGCGTGCAGGTCCGGGATGAAGTAAAACGCGTCATAGTTATCCTGCAGGTCAATCCACTGCTTCAGCGCACCCAGGTAATTACCCAGGTGGTAGGAGTCGGCGGTGGGTTGGATTCCAGAGAGAACGCGCTGTTGAGACATGCAAGCCAGTCTATCCCTCAGCACTTGCGCGGGTGCGGCAAGGCCGGAGGTGTCGCGAGGTGACTGTGCGGGCGCTTGTGACCAGCGTTAACCCCATGAGCCCCACCAGCCCCATTGCAAACAAATCGATTTGTTACGGATGGGACTACAAAACCGCAGGACGCTGAAAGATTTCGCATTTGTTTTCAGTGGCGTCAGCTGTGGCCCCCGCCGACTAAAACGGTGGCCGTCGCGTAGTCACCATCATGGCTCAAAGAAACACTGGTAACCATCGGCCCCAACCTGGCAACTTCACCGTGCAGCTCGACCGAAGGGCGCGAAAAGGCATCCGCCACCACTTCGATCTCCGCAAAGTCCACCTCATCAACGGCAATAACCGGCGGCTGGCCATACAAACTCTGCGACCACGCCTTGATATACGCCTCCTTCGCGGCCCACCGTGCGGCAAGTGACGCAGAACGGTCCGCCTTTGCCGCACAGGTTCGCAGTTCGCGGTCTGTAAACACCCGCGAAAACGTTGATCCCGGCTGCTCAAGCTGGGTAGCAAAGGTTGGGATGTGGACCAGGTCGGTCCCGATATGCACTGAAAACATTCCTGAATACTCGGTTCCAAAGCTCAAATTAAGCTGCTCTTTTTCTGTGAATTTGGCTACGGATTCGGAACTTACGGTTCCGTAGGTTTAGTATGCCCGTATGCCAGATACTTTTGTAGGCAAAACTACTTTGCCGGAACCGCCCCCTTTGCCAACCACGTCGCAAAGAAACGAGGAATTGTTACAGCGCCGTGCCGAAGCTCAAGAGCCGGTAGGTACAAAACCGCTGGATAAAGTACGCGCAGCTGGCCGTCTGACGGCACGTGAGCGCCTTGACTACCTGCTGGATGAAGGCTCATTCGTAGAAACCGACCAGCTGGCCCGCCACCGCACGCACGAGTTCGGTATGCAGGCCAAACGTCCGCTTACGGACGGCATTGTCACCGGATTCGGCACCATCGACGGCCGCGAAGTCTGCATTTTCTCCCAGGACGGCACCGTCTTCGGCGGCGCACTCGGTGAGGTCTACGGCGAGAAGATGACCAAGATCCAGCAGCTTGCCGTGACCACCGGCCGCCCGCTGATCGGCCTGTACGAAGGCGCCGGCGCACGCATCCAGGATGGCGCCGTCTCCCTGGACTGGATTGCAAAGACCTTCCGCCACAACGTCGAGGCCTCCGGCGTGGTGCCGCAGATCTCCGTGATCATGGGCGCCTGCGCTGGCGGCAACGCCTACTCCCCCGCCCTGACGGATTTTGTGGTCATGGTCAATGAGACCTCCAAGATGTTTGTCACCGGCCCGGACGTGATCAAGACGGTCACGGGCGAGGAGATCACGCAGGATGAGCTCGGCGGCGCATGGATTCACATGCAGCAGGCGGGCAACTGCCACTACGTTGCGGAAAATGATCAGGATGCCCTCGATTGGGTGGCGGAGCTGTTGGAATACCTGCCGTCTAATAGCCGCCAGCGCGCAACATCCGCGCAGCCGTTCGCACTCCCGGCAGAAGAGACCGAGGACCACACAGAACTCGATTCCCTGATCCCGGATTCCGCGAACTCGCCGTATGAGGTGCGCGAGGTCATCGCGGCGCTGACGGATGACGGCGAGTTCCTGGAGATCATGGAGCAGCGCGCCGAAAACGTGGTCACCGCGTTTGGCCACATCGAGGGCCAGGCGGTTGGCTTTGTTGCCAACCAGCCGATGGTGTTGGCCGGCTGCCTAGACATTGACTCGGCGGAAAAGGCCGCACGTTTTGTCCGCACCTGTGACAGCTTCAACATCCCGATTGTCATGTTGGTGGATGTCCCTGGCTTTTTGCCGGGTTCGGCGCAAGAGCACGATGGCATTTTGCGTCGTGGAGCAAAACTGCTCTATGCCTACGGCGAGGCCAGCGTGCCCAAGATCACGGTGACCATGCGTAAGGCCTACGGCGGCGCGTACTGCGTGATGGGGTCGAAGGGCCTGGGCGCCGATGTGAACTTGGCGTGGCCTACCGCGCAGATTGCGGTGATGGGCGCGGCTGGTGCCGTGGGCTTCATCAACCGCAAGGACATCGCAGCGGCCAAGGAATCCGGCATGGGCGATGAGGAGCTTGCCCAGCTGATCAAGGGCTTTGAGCGCGAGTACGAAGACGAGATGCTCAACCCGTATAAGGCGGCGGAGCGCGGGCTGGTGGATGCGGTGATTTTGCCGAGTGAAACCCGCGCTGCGATTGCCGCGAATTTGCGCCTGTACAAGGACAAAGTTGTTGCCCGTCCCGCTCGCAAGCACGGAAACATCCCGCTGTAACCCCCGCCTAAAAACAGAAAGATTTTTCACCATGACTCTTACCCCGATTCAGTCCCTCACCTCCCCTGCGATTGTGTTCCCTGGCCAAGGCAGCCCTTGGCAGCAGGCGTTGTTTGATGTGGGGGCATCGGCACCGTTAGCACGCAAGCGCATTGAGCAGTTGCTTGGAGACGCCGCGTTGATCACCGGCCCCGTCTCCCGCCCCCTTGCTTCCGTGGTGCCGGGTGTGGCGCAGCGTATCCGTGAGGCGTTGGACAATGAGCCGCACGCCGCGGCGATTGATGCGTTTCCTGCTGTGAGCGTGCCGGCGATCCTGCTCGCACAGGTTGCGGCTGCGGAGCACTTGGCGCAGCTTGGCCTGGATTTGGACAAGGTGAGCTTCGGCGGGCACTCCCAAGGCATCATCGGCGCGGTGGCTATGGATCCCAAGGAGGGTGACAAGGCTGCGGAGAAGGCGCTGGCCTTTGCGTTTATCTTGGGCGCGGCTGCCACGAATGATTACGGCGCGACGGATGCGCGCAGCCGGATGCTGTCGGTGCGTGGGCTGACGGTTGAGCAGATCGAGGAGTTCGTGCCGGCAGAAACCGGCGCAGTGCTCAGTGTGATCAACGGCCGCAGGCACGTAGCACTTTCGGGTTCGCCGGAGGCCTTGGCGAAGGCGCAGGCCGCGATTGAGGCTAAGGCGAGTGACTACAACGCGCGCCTTGAGGTGGAGTTCGGCGGCGCTGAGATCCAGCCGACGTTTGATTACCTGGACGTTGCCTACCCCTTCCACGTGGCAAGCAACGCACAGGCTATTGAGCAGGCGGCGACGTGGTCCGAGGAGTGCGGCATTGCGTTTGCAACCACCACCCCGCGCGAGCTTGCACAGGCGATTTTGGCAGACACGTTTGACTTCACCGCTACCGTGCGCGGCCTAGTCGCCGATGGTGCAAGCCACCTGATCGCGCTGGATAAGGCCACCGCCAACATCATGAAGGCGCTGGTCAGCGGTGTGGGCGTGCCGGTGGTGGACGCGACGCAGTCAAGCAAGCGCGATGCCCTGGCGCGCCCTGGCGAGGCACTGCCTGTCGCCGTGGACTACTCGCAATACGCACCGCGCGTGATCACCCTGCCGGACGGCAAGACGTACACGCAGACGCGTTTTTCTGCGCTGACGGGCCTGTCCCCGATCATCCTGGGTGGTATGACGCCGACCTCGGCGGATGGCGAGATTGTCGCCGCGGCCGCCAACGCTGGTTACTGGGCGGAGCTTGCCGGCGGCGGCATGTACTCGGAGGAGGAGTTTTCCAAGCACAAGGACAACCTTGTCAGCTTCCTGCAGCCGGGCCGTACCGCGCAGTTCAACACCATGTTCTTTGACCGCTTCCTGTGGAACCTACAGTTCGGCCAGACCCGCATGGTGCCCAAGGCGCGTGCGGCGGGCGCACCGTTTAACGGCGTGTGCATCTCCGCAGGCATCCCGGAGGTTGAGGAGGCAACGGAGCTGCTCGCACAGCTGCATGCAGACGGCTTCCCGTACATCGCTTTCAAGCCCGGCACCACGCAGCAGGTTCGCGACGCCCTGAAGATTGCCAAGGCCAACCCGGATGATTCCGTGATTTTGATGGTGGAGGACGGCCACGCGGGCGGCCACCACTCCTGGGTTGACCTGGAAGAGATGCTGCTGGAAACCTACGCGGAGATCCGCGCGCACGACAACGCGGTACTCACCGTTGGTGGTGGCGTGTACTCGCCTGAGCGCGCCGCTGAGTTCCTCACCGGTAGCTGGTCGGAGAAGTTCGGCCTGGCAAAGATGCCGGTAGACGGCGTGTTTGTGGGCACGGTTGCCATGGCCACGAAGGAGGCGAAGGCCACCGATTCCGTCAAGCAGTTGCTGGTGGATACCCCGGGTCTTCCGCCGGAACACAACGGCGGCTGGGTTGGCCGCGGCCAGGGTGTCAAGGGTGTGGCGTCTTCCCAGTCGCACCTGCTGGCGGACCTGCATGATCTGGATAACTCTTTTGCCAAGGCTTCTCGCCTGATCGCTTCGCTGGACATTGAGGAGTATGAGGCGCACCGCGAGGAGATCATCGAGGCGCTGTCGAAGACCTCGAAGCCGTACTTTGGCAACGTTGAGGAGATGACGTACGCGCAGTGGGTGGAGCGCTTCGTTGAGCTGGCCGCGCCGTTTGTGGATAGCAGCTGGGATAAGCGTTTCGTCGCGCTGCTGCAGCGCATCGAGGCACGTTTGAACGAGGCCGATCACGGCGAGATTGCCACGCTCTTCCCGGAGGGTGAAGAGGTGGAGCCGCAGGGTGGCGTCGATAAGCTGCTGGCCCAATACCCGCAGGCGCGCACGGTGAAGGTTTCCCCACGCGACGCTGCCTGGTGGATTGGCCTGCACTACGCCTACCCGAAGCCGATGCCGTGGGTACCGGCGCTGGATGGGGACCTGAAAATGTGGTTTGGCAAGGACACGCTGTGGCAGGCCCAAGATGAGCGCTACACGGCTGACCAGGTCCGCATCATCCCGGGCCCGGTGGCGGTTGCCGGCATTACCAAGAAGAATGAGCCGGTTGCGGAGCTGTTGGGCAGGTTTGAGGACGCCACGACACAGATGCTTATCGACGAAGGCGTGTCCGCCGAATCCCGCTTCTCCCGCCTGCGCGACGCCGAGGATGAGGCAGCGTACCTGCGTTCCTGCCCGACGCTTGTCTGGCACGGCCACCTGATGGCAAACCCGGCGTACGCCCTAGATGAGGACGCATTTGAGCTGACCAGCGAGGTCAACCCCTACGGCGAGCGCGAGTGGACGATTCGCATCAACGCCGATTCCGCGTGGGATCACCTGCCGGAGGATCAGCGCCCGTTCTACGTGCGCGAAGTGACCATCCCGGTGGACATTCCGGCGGGTGCGGCCACGGGCGCTTCGCCTGTGGTTTCGCGCGAGCGCCTGCCGCAGAGCGTATTCGACCTGCTTGAGGGCCTGGCCGGTGTCGGTTCAGTCTCCGAGGCCGGCGACGCGATCATTGCCATGCCGGAACTTGAGGCGCCGACTGAGGACGCCCCGTTTGGCGTCGCACGCTCCTCCTTCACCCTGCCACCGTCGCTGTTGACGGCGCACTCGGCGGTCACGGGCGCGGTGTTGCCGACAAGCGGCAACACCGGACCAAACGGAAGTGGCCAGAACGTTGCCGGCACACCGGACGTGTTGGTCGGCCCTTGCTGGCCGGCAATCTACACCGCGCTTGGCTCCGGCCAGCTGGCGGATGGCTACCCCGTGATCGAGGGCCTGCTCAACGCCGTGCACCTGGACCACGTGATTGACCTGCGCGTGCCGTTGGCCGAGCTTGCAGATGGCCGCACGATTGACGTGGTGTCTAAGTGCACCTCCATCGCAGAATCCGTCTCTGGCCGCATTGTCACCGTGGAGCTCGAACTCAGCTCTGATGGAAAGATCGTGGCGACCCAGATGCAGCGCTTCGCCATCCGCGGCCGCGCTACCGGCACCGCAGCACCGGTACCGGCCCCCGCGTACGGCGGCGGCAAGTCCAGCGACCGCATTGAGGCAACCCCGCGTTCCTTCGTGGACCGCGCAGTGGTCCACGCACCGTCCGACATGACGCCGTTTGCGCTGGTCTCCGGCGACTACAACCCGATCCACACCTCCTACAACGCCTCTGCGTTGGTGAACCTGCAGGCGCCGCTGGTACACGGCATGTGGCTGTCTGCCACCGCCCAGCACCTGGCTGGCCGCCACGGCAAGGTGGTCGGCTGGTCCTACTCCATGTACGGCATGGTGCAGCTGGAAGATGAGGTGGAGATCACCGCAGAGCGCGTGGGCCGCAAGGGCATCCACCAGGCACTTGAGGTGACCTGCCGCATTAACGGCGATGTGGTTTCCCGCGGCCAGGCGCTTCTGGCGCAGCCGAAGACTGCCTACGTTTACCCGGGCCAGGGTATCCAGACCGAGGGCATGGGCAAGGGCGACCGCGAGGCGTCCGCTGCCGCACGCGAGGTGTGGCGCCGTGCGGACCGCCACACGCGCACCAACCACGGTTTTTCCATCCAGCGGATTGTGGATGAAAACCCGGCGCGCCTTATCGTCCGCGGCGAGGAGTTCAAGCACCCGGACGGCGTGCTGCACCTGACGCAGTTCACCCAGGTGGCACTCGCTGTGGTGGCATACGCGCAGACGGAGCGTCTGCGTGAGGCGGACGCATTGGGCTCTGGCGCGTACTACGCGGGCCACTCGCTTGGTGAGTACACGGCGCTTGCCTCCCTGGGCAACATCTTTGAGCTGGAAGCCGTGATTGACATTGTGTACTCGCGTGGCTCTGCCATGGGCTCGCTGGTGCCGAGGGACGCTGACGGCAACTCCAACTACGGCATGGGTGCGCTGCGCCCGAACATGATTGGCGTAGGCCCCGAGGAGGTTGAGGCCTACGTTGCCCAGCTTTCGGAGGACACGGGTGAGTTCCTTGAGATTGTGAACTACAACATCAAGGGCCAGCAGTACTCCATCGCCGGCACCAAGCGTGGCCTGGCTGCGCTGAAGGAGAAGGCGAACGCGATTACCCCGCGTGCGTACGTGACGGTGCCGGGCGTGGACGTGCCGTTCCACTCGCGCGTACTGCGCAGCGGTGTGGCGGACTTCGCCGAGAAGCTCGATGAGCTTTTGCCTGCGGAGATCGACGTGGACACGCTGGTTGACCGCTACATTCCGAACCTGGTTGCCCGCCCCTTCGAGCTGACCCAGGGCTTCATCGACGCAGTGTTGGCGGAGGTGCCGTCTGAGCGTCTGAAGGGGCTGACCCCGGAGAACACGAACCGCAATACGCTTGCGCGCACGCTGCTCATTGAGCTTTTGGCGTGGCAGTTTGCCTCCCCGGTGCGCTGGATTGAGACGCAGGACTTCCTGCTGCCGCGCGTGGAGCAGATCATTGAGGTTGGCCTGGCGTCCTCCCCGACGCTGACCAACCTGGCCAAGCGTGAGATGGACGTGGTGGGTATCCACGTGCCGGTGTTCAACGTGGAGTCCAGCCAGGACACGGTCATGCTCAATGACGTGGTTGCGGCACCTGAGCCGGAAGTTGAGGCCGAGGAGGCAGCCCCGACAGACGCTGCAGCCGAGGCTGCTGAGAGCCAGACCGCACCTGCTCCTTCCGCACCGGCAGCTGAAGCCCCAGCCGCTGCCCCGGCACCGGCGGCCGCCGCTTCCGGCCCGGCCGAGGACCTGGCCTTTGCCGCTGCGGACGCTATTACCGTGCTCTTTGCTGTGCAGAACAAGATCCGCCCAGAGCAGATCAACGATTCTGACACGATTGAGGAGCTCACTGGTGGTGTTTCTTCCCGACGCAACCAGCTGCTCATGGACATGTCCGCAGAACTCGGCGTACCCGCCATCGATGGCGCGGCGGAAGCGGATGTGGCAACGCTGTACCAGCGCGTCAACACCGCTGCCCCGGGCTACACCCCGTTTGGCACCGTCCTGTCTGAGGCCGTGGGTACGCGTTTGCGCCAGCTGCTTGGCGGCGCTGGCTTAAAGCCCGCGTTCGTTGCAGACCACCTGGCTTCCGCGTGGGGTCTGCCGGCATCGTGGACGCCGCACGTTGAGGCGGAGATCCTGCTTGGCACGCGTACCGAGGATTCCGTCCGCGGCGGCACGCTTGCAACCCTGCCAGCATCGGCAGGTTCTAAGGCCGAGATCAGCGCCCTGATTGATCAGGCTGTGCAAAATGTTGCGGCACGGCATGGTGTGGCGGTGAGCCAGGCGCAGGCAGGCGGCAGCTCCAGCGGCGGCGTGGTTGATTCCGCAGCCCTGGATGCCTACAAGGATGAGGTCACCGACACCCTGGTGGCAACGGCGCGCACGCTGCTTGCCAAGTTGGGGGTTGAGGGCGAGGCTGCAGAGATCATCGCGCCGGACAACACGATTGTGGAGACCATCGAGGCAGAGCTCGGCACAAGCTGGGTCAAGCAGGTCACCCCAGTGTTTGATGAGCGCAAGGCTGTGCTTTTCGACGACCGCTGGGCCCAAGCCCGCGAAGACCTCGTTCGCGTGGCCCTTGGCCAGTGTGAGCTGGACCCGGCGCGCTTTGCCGGCACAGGTGAAACCATCGCCCAGCAGGCCGAATGGTACGCGCAAAACACCGGAGCGGACCGCGCGGATGTGCTGCGCGCAATCGCTGAAGCCGCCCAGGGCAAGGCCGATGAGCCGTATGCGAACGACGTTGCGCTGGTGACCGGCGCCGCACCTGGCTCGATCGCAACTGCTTTGGTGGAGCGACTGCTGGCAGGTGGCGCAACCGTGATCATGACCGCCTCCAACGTTGGGCAAGCGCGTAAGGAGTTTGCGCGCAAGCTCTACGCCGAGCACGGCTCGGTGGGCGCGAGCTTGTGGCTGGTGCCGGCGAACCTGTCGTCCTACCGCGACATTGACGCACTGATCGCGTGGATTGGTGCGGAGCAGAAAGAGACGGTGGGCAAGGACGTCAAGGTGATCAAGCCTGCGCTGACACCTACGCTCGCGTTCCCGTTCGCAGCACCGTCCGTGTCCGGCTCGCTGGCAGAGGTCGGCGGCAACGCGGAGACGCAGGCGCGTCTGCTGCTGTGGTCGGTGGAGCGCACCATCGCTGGCTTGTCCGAGCTGGCGCAGCGCGGTGACCACTACCCGGCGACGCGTACGCACGTGGTGCTACCGGGTTCGCCGAACCGCGGCACCTTTGGTGGCGACGGCGCCTACGGCGAAGTCAAGGCCGCACTCGATGCGATTGTGAACAAGTGGTCCGCAGAAACCGGCTGGCCAGATGGCGTCACCCTGGCTCAGGCGCGTATCGGCTGGGTTGCCGGCACCCACCTGATGGGCGGCAACGACGCCCTCGTGCCGGCCGCAAAGGCTGCAGGTATCCACGTGTGGAGCCCGGAGGAGATCTCCACGCAACTGATGGGCTTGGCATCAGCAGAGTCCCGCGAGCAGGCAAAGCAGGCTCCGCTTGACCTGGATCTCACCGGTGGACTGGCGGACGCTGGGGTCTCGATTGCGGAACTGGCGCGTTCGGTGCGTGGTGGTGAGGTCACGGAGGCGTCGGCAAGCGAAAGCCCCGCAACCGTCCGAGCCCTGCCGAATGTGTCGAACCCGCTGCAACCGGCACCTGCCAAGGTTGGGAATGTGACCTGCTCGCTGGATGACATGGTGGTCATTGTGGGCGTGGGCGAGATCTCCAGCTGGGGCTCTGGCCGCACCCGCCGTGAAGCTGAGTACGGCATCGAGCGCACCGGGGGCGTGGAACTGACCGCGGCGGGTGTGCTGGAGCTGGCCTGGATGATGGGCCTGATCACCTGGTCCGAGGACCCGAACCCGGGCTGGTACGACGCCGACGGTGCCGAGGTTGCGGAGGAAGAAATCTACGAGCGCTTCCGCGCCGAGGTAGTGGCACGCTGCGGTGTTCGCACCCTGACGGACAAGTACTTCCTGACGGACCAGGGCTCCGTAGACCTGGAGCAGGTCTACCTGGACCGCGACATCACGTTTAGCGTGGCAACGGAAGCCGAGGCCCGCGACCACGAGGCTGCCGATCCGGACAAGACTGTGGTCAAGCAGGTTGGCGGCGAATGGACCGTGACCCGCCTGGCTGGTGCAAACGCGTACGTGCCGAAGAAGGCGACGTTGTCTCGCACCGTTGCGGGCCAGATCCCGGATGATTTTGACCCGACCAAGTGGGGTATTCCGGCGCAGATGGCCGACGGTATGGACCGCATGGCGGCCTGGAACCTGGTCACTGCTGTGGACGCGTTCATCACCGCAGGCTTCACCCCGGGCGAGCTGATGCAGGCGGTGCACCCATCGTTTGTGGCAACCACCCAGGGCACCGGTATCGGTGGCATGGAGTCACTGCACAAGGTGTTCGTCTCCCGCTTCATTGGTGAGGAGCGCCAGAGCGACATCCTGCAGGAGGCACTGCCGAACGTGGTGGCCGCGCACACCATGCAGGCTCTGGTTGGCGGCTACGGCTCCATGATTCACCCGGTCGGCGCGTGTGCCACTGCCGCGGTGAGTGTTGAGGAGGCTGTGGACAAGATCGCGCTGGGCAAGGCGGACTTTGTCATCGCCGGTGGTATTGATGACGTGCAGGTGGAGTCCCTCCAGGGCTTCGGCGACATGAACGCCACCGCCGAGACCGCCAAGATGACTGCCCAGGGCATTGATAACCGCTTCATCTCGCGTGCGAATGACCGTCGCCGCGGCGGCTTCCTTGAGGCCGAAGGTGGCGGCACCCTGCTGCTTGCCCGCGGCTCCCTTGCCGCCAAGCTGGGTCTGCCGGTGCATGCTGTAGTTGCGTACGCCTCCAGCTTTGGCGACGGCGCGCACACCTCCATCCCGGCGCCTGGCCTGGGTGTGCTGGCTGCCGCGTGTGGCGGTGAGTCCTCCCGCTTGGCTAAGAATCTGGCTTCGCTGGGCCTTTCGCCTGACGACGTCAACGTGTTGTCCAAGCACGACACCTCCACCAATGCCAACGACCCGAATGAGTCCGAGCTGCACTCGCTTCTGTGGCCGGCCATTGGGCGTAACGAGCATGCGCCGATGTACGTGATCTCCCAGAAGACGCTGACGGGCCACGCCAAGGCTGGCGCAGCCTTGTTCCAGATCGGCGGGCTGATTGACGTGCTGGCTACCGGTGCGCTGCCGCCGAACGCGTCGCTGGACTGCGTGGATCCGCTAATCGCACCGAAGGCGAAGAACCTGGTGTGGCTGCGCTCCCCGCTTGCGCTGGGTGCAGGCCAGGTGAAGGCGGCGGCGCTGACCTCGCTTGGTTTCGGCCACGTCGGTGCGCTGGTTGTGCTCGGCCACCCAGGCGTGTTCGAGGCGGCGCTTGTGCGTGAGGGTATCGACGCAGATGCCTGGCGCGCCCAAGCCACCAAGCGACGTGTGGACGGCGCTGGTCGCCTGGAGGCCGGCATGCTCGGCCGCGCTGAGCTTTTCACCCCGGTGGAGAACCGTCGCTTTGCTGGCGCGAACGACCACGACGATGAGATTGCCCTGTTGCTCAACCCCGACGCCCGTCTCAACGCTGACGGCACCTACCCCACTGTTTAAGGCCCTGTTTAAGGAGAGACACCATGACACCGTTGTTTCACACCAATGACGCTTCGCTTTCCCACGATGAGCTGGCGGCGCTGAGCGCTGTCATTGCAGACGCGCAGACCCGCTACCTCGCCGAAGCTAGTGGCAGCGCCGATGAGGGCTATGGCTCTGGTTTCGGCTCGGGTTTCGGAAACGTCACGCACTACTAAAGAAAGGAGCGCACGTATGAAGCATGATTTCCCGTTCAACAAAGTGCTGATTGCTAACCGCGGTGAGATCGCGGTGCGTATTATCCGCGCGGCGCGTGACGTCGGGCTTTCCTCCGTGGCTATCTACGCGGACCCGGATAAGGGCGCCCCGTTTACCCAGATGGCTGATGAGGCCGTGGCTATCGGCGGCGAGACGTCGGCGCAGAGCTACCTGGATATTGAGAAGGTGCTGCAGGCGTGCCGAGATACCGGTGCGGATGCGGTCCACCCGGGCTACGGGTTTTTGAGTGAGAACGCCGAGTTTGCCCGGCGCGTGATTGCAGAGGGGCTGACCTGGATCGGCCCGCCGCCGCGTGCGATTGAGAATTTGGGCGACAAGGTCACCGCGCGCACACTGGCAGAAGCCGTGGATGCGCCGCTTGCCCCGGGTACCAAGGACCCGGTGGCCAGTGCCGATGACGTGGTTGCTTTTGCGGATGAGCACGGCCTGCCGGTGGCTATCAAGGCGGCGTTTGGCGGCGGTGGTCGCGGCATGAAGGTGGCGCGCACCCGTGGTGAGATCCGTGAGCTCTACGAATCCGCCACCCGCGAGGCCCAGGCCGCGTTTGGGCGTGGCGAGTGCTTCGTGGAGCGCTACCTGGACCGCGCCCGCCACGTTGAGGCCCAAGTGTTGGCGGATCAGCACGGCAACGTCATTGTTGGCGGCACCCGCGATTGCTCGCTGCAGCGCCGTTTCCAGAAGCTCATCGAGGAGGCCCCGGCACCATTTCTTACCGACGAGCAGCGCGAACGCATCCACTCCTCCGCCAAGGCGATTACCAAGAAAGCCGGCTACGTGGGCGTGGGTACGGTGGAGTACCTCGTGGGCGAGGACGGGCTGATTTCCTTCCTGGAGGTCAACACCCGCCTGCAGGTGGAACACCCCGTAACCGAGGAGACCACCGGCGTGGACATGGTCATTGAGCAGTTCCGCATCGCCGCGGGCGAGCCTTTGCGTTACCAGCAGGACCTGGAGCCAACCGGCCACGCCATCGAATTTCGCATCAACGCCGAGGACGCAGGCTCCAACTTTATGCCAGCACCCGGCACGGTCACCCGCTACGTGGAGCCCTCGGGCCCGGGCGTCCGTGTGGATTCCGGCATCCGGGAAGGCACCGTCATCGGCGGCCAGTTCGACTCCATGCTGGCCAAGCTGATTGTCCGCGGCACCACCCGTGAGGAGGCAATTGCGCGCGCCAAGCGTGCCTTGACGGAGTTCAAGATCGAAGGCGTGCCCACGGTCATCCCGTTCCATGAGCGCATGCTTGACGACGCCGCGTTTACCGCACCCAACGACCAATTCACCATCTACACCCGCTGGATTGAAGAGGAGTGGGATCCGGACGTCGCCCCGTACGACGCGGACGATGCTGACTCTGGCGACGGCGACGAGCACCGCCGCCGCACAGTCTCCGTTGGGGTCAATGGGCGCTCCATTGAGATCACGCTGCCGGAATCGCTGCTTTTGGGTGCGGTGGCGCAGCGCCGCCGTGACCGCAAGCGCCGCGGGCGTAGTGGCTCCGGCGGCGCCAAGGGTGGCGCGAACGCGGATACCCTGGCAGCGCCAATGCAGGGCACCGTGGTCAAGGTCGAGGTTGCTGAAGGCGACCGCGTTGAGGCCGGCGACGTTGTGGTGATCCTGGAGGCCATGAAGATGGAAAACCCGGTCAAGGCCCACAAGGACGGCATTGTGAAGAACCTCGCCGTGGAGGCCGGCAGCCACGTGGATAAGGGTGCAGCACTGCTAGAAATCGTCGCTGACGAGTAGTTTTCACTCGCTCCCCGATCCCACCCGGCGCGTCATAAAAATTGGGGGTTGACGCGCCGGGCTTTCCCGTTCTATGGTTACCCACATGAGTGGTAAACCCATATACCAACAGATTGCCGATGAGTTACGCGACCTCATCGGCGCTGGCACCCTCGCCCCCGGCGACCGGGTGCCGTCCACCAACGAGTTATCCGCCTATCACTCCGTCAACCCAACAACGTCTGCCAAGGCGCTCACCGAACTGTTCAACGAGGGCCTGCTGGAAAAACGCCGCGGGCTCGGCATGTTCGTCCTGGAGAGTTCGCGTGAGCAGGTGTTACGTACGCGTCGTGAAGCATTTGCCCGTGATTTTGTCCAACCGTTTGTCCATGAGGCCAACCAGCTCGGCATCACCACCGAGGAGCTGACCGCAATGATTGAAAAGGAGCGCACCCAATGAATCCCGGTTTCTATGCGCTGGTCGGCCCGAACGCCGCCGGCAAAACCCATTACCTGCACACGCTCATGGGGCCGCACGCCGCATTTGTCCCGGCCGGCGCGGACGCGAAGTTTGCGGGCACGACCGTGGACGACCACCTGCGCGCAGTCGCAGCGATTTACCCGCACGTGGAGCTCGACTTCCCCAACGCCCGCATCAGGGATCTCTCCGTTGGGCAGCGCCGCCTCCTCACTATTGAGGTGGCCCTGGCTATAGGCAAGGACCTGCTCCTCCTCGACGAGCCTTTTGACGGCATCGACACCACCACCCGCAAACAGGTCCGCCAGCGGCTGATCAACTACATCGCGGAAAACCCGCAGCGAAGCGTAGTGATGGCATCGCATCGACCCGAGGACTTCGCGGGTCTCGCCACCCACGTCATCCAGGTCTTTGATCAGGAGGTATCGGAGCCCTTGCTTATCGACGCCACACGTCACCACTTCCCCACCATCACCGGCCCCACCAACGCAATCGCTGATTTGGCGGCACACCACCGAACGCTCGAGCAGTCCACACTGGGCCCGATGGCGAAAGCGGTGTTTGCAGAGCCCGTGGAGACCGACCTGACCTGCACCTACCCCGACGACACCGAACTTATTGATCTGCTTGCAACCGAAAGGATGCCGCGATGAAACTCTTCCTCAGCCCCTTCAAACCAGCGATGTATTTGGGCATCTTTCTCGTCCTCTGCATTGCCGTCCCCTTTGGACGATTGGAGTTTGGCGACGGCGGCCTGTGGACCATGGCGGGCGCTGCCACACTGTGGATACTCTTCGCAATCGGAGGATCGAACTGGCCAGCAATGAACCAGCTGGGAGCAAGCTTCAACCGATGGATGAATTCGGCAGCGCTAACGGCTCTCGTGGCGGCGGTCATACTCACGCCACTTACCGCAGCGTCGGCGGTGTACCACCAAGCACATAGCCCGTACTACAAGTGGTATGACCCGTTCATTGTTACCAACGGAGAACCGATGCCCTGGACCAACTTCAGCGGCGAACCGTATTTCGTTGAAGATGCTGCGCAGGACCTGACATCCGTCGCGTCAACTGTGCTACTCCACTTCGTCATCTTCCTTACGATGGCGCTGACCGGTGTAGCAATCGGTCTTGCGCGAGGCACACGCATGCAGTGGTTCATGCTCGGCAGCATGTTCGTGGGTGGTTTCACCGGGTTCGTAGTGGGTATCCGCAGATCGGAGATGAATCCCTTCGACCCCAACATCTCCGTCTTCTTCGTAGCGACGGCGGCGCTAGTAGTTTTGGCAGCCAGCGCAATTGTGTTCGCTAGAACCCGCCGCTTCGTACCCTAACGCTCCAACCACTCGGAGCGCAGCAGGCCATGGCGGGAGCACGCGGCCTCCCACGCCATCGGACTGATTTTTACCACCATGCGACGCTCACACAACGGGCAGATGCGCGGCGCATCATAAGGCCGCGCGGGGTCCAGTGGCCAAGCGATTTCGCCCGACAGTACAGCGTCGGCGAGTTCCGTTGAATCCGGGATTTTCATTACCGGATTCCCTTACAGGGACTTCAACGTGTCGTACAGCGCGCCGTGGCCAGAGTTCTGCTTCTGCCCCACCGGGGTGATGTTCAGACTCAGGCCCGGTTTCGCCCCGCCTTCCATGACGCGGTCCACAGCGTCGCGGTCCTTCTCCATCGGACGCCCAAACGTAGTCAAGTAGTTGCCGCCAATGATGGCGTTGGCGCCGCCGAGTAGGCCCTGCTCGGTGCCGTCGTCACCCAGCGCAAGCTCCGTGCCACCCGCGAAGCGCAACTGCGTCGACGGCATGGCCAGGCGGAACGCCGCCACCGCACGCAGCGCCTCACCCTGCGGCACCAGCGGACGATCCGCAAACGGAGTACCCGGGCGCGGGTCTAAGAAGTTCATCGGCACCTCATGCGGGCGGATCTCCGCCAGCTGCGCGGCAAACTCGGCTCGCTGCTCCAGCGTCTCGCCCAGGCCGATGATGCCGCCGCAGCAGGTCTCCATTCCCTCAGCCAGCACGTACTCCAGCGTGTTCTTGCGCTCCTCCCAGGTATGCGTGGTCACCACATTCGGGAAGAAGGACCTCGCCGTTTCAAAGTTGTGGTTGTAGCGGGTCACGCCCATCTGCGCCAGTCTCTGCGCCTGCTCACGAGTCAGAATGCCCAGCGACGCAGAAATCGAAATGTCCACTTCCTCCTGGATGGCGGTGACAGCTTCGGCCACCTGCTCCAGCAGGGCGTCCGTCGGGCCCTTCACGGCGGCAACGATGCAAAACTCGCTCGCGCCCATCTTCTCCGACTGCTTCGCAGCCTCCACCAACTCAGCAATGTTCAGCGTGACAGCACGCACCGGGGACTCAAAGAGACCGGACTGGGAGCAGAAGCTGCAGTCTTCGGGGCAGCCGCCCGTCTTCAAGGAGATGATGCCCTCCAACGAGACGTCCACACCGCAGTGCTTAATACGCACCTGGTGGGCGAGGTCGAGGAGTTCTTGCAGACGCTCATCCTCAATCTGCAGAACCTGCAGAATTTCGTCCTGATTCAGGCCCTCGCCACGCTCAAGGCACTTCTCGCGTGCGATGTCGAGGATGTCTTTCGTTTCCGTTTCGGCTGTGATTGTCGCAGTCATGCACACGAAGTGTAGCGCTTCACTTGAACGGCGTTCAGTAATTCGCGAAATTCATAGTGTCGCGCGAGCGTGCCCCTAGCAGATAATGATTTTGGCCCTACGTTTCTCCAGGTCAGTTGTCTTGACTCATCGTGATTTTTGCAATGTCTGCTAGGGCCCTTGCCCGTAGGCCATGCGAGTAGCCCCCGCGAGTAGCCCCCGCGAGTAGCCCCCGCGAGACAGGCGAGTCTGGGACAAATGTCGTCTAGCAGGGAGAGGTCTCCTGCTAGACGACATTAAAAACCACCCTCCAAACACCCAGGTCGATTGTTGAGATATTTGGCGGATTCTTCGTTATCGTCTAGCAGCACACACGGAGCGCTAGACGATAAATGTAAAAATGCAGGTCACAGCAATCAAACCAGTTCGGCGGAGGTCTGCGCAGCGAGGCAAAGCGAGGCCCCGCTGAGACTTAGCGGTACTCCACCACAACTGGCGAGTGGTCGGACCAGCGCTCTTCTACCGTCGCAACCCGGTCCACCCAGGCGCGCTGGGCGCGTTCGAGCATGTTGGCGGTGGCGGCTTGGACGTCGATACGCCAGCCGGCGTTGTTGTTAAACGCCTGGCCACGGAAGGTCCACCACGAGTACCCCGCATCATCTGGGTTCAGGCGGCGCGCCACGTCGAACCATTTCGGGTTCTCGCAGGCCACACGTGCTGGAAGCTCAGAGACGTACTCCACTGCACCCGCCCAGCCGGGAACCGATTTCAGGTCCAGATCCTGGGCCTCATCATCAGGGAAGGCGCCGAAGACGGAATCCATAAACGCGCGCTCGTGCGGCAAAAAGCCGGACTTTTTGTGGTTTCCCTTCCAGTTCTTCAGGTCTTCGCGTCGGTGGCAGATGTTCCAGTCGCCGCCAATGACCATGTCCGGGCACTCGTTGGCCCACTGCTCAAGCAGCGGCTCGAAGGCGTCGAGGAAGCGATACTTCTCGTCCTGCTTTTCCGTGCCGGCAGATCCGGAGGGGAGGTAGAGGGAGGCGACGTAGGTGGCGTCGGCAAGCATGGCCCTGATGAAGCGACCTGAATCCTCAAACCCAGGGATACCCACCTCAACCTGAGTGAGCGGCTGGCGAGACAGGATGCCCACACCGGCGCGGCCTTTCGCAGCGGCGGGCGCGACCTCCAGGTGCCAGCCCTGCTCAAGTGCCGGGGCAAGTGCTGCGCGGGCTTGGTCCTCGGTTGCGCGGACTTCTTGCATCAGCACAACATCCGCCGGAGTCTCGCTCAACCAGGCCAACATGCCCGGATTGTTCTCGTTGCGGACTTTCGTTGCGGCGCGGATGCCGTTGACATTGACAGTAGCGATGGTCAGACTCATGGGTTTCGACCCTACAGGGCGACGCAAAACGGTACGCTTGTTATCTGAAGTCTGACATTAGATACAAGGAGCACTATGTCTACGATCATTTGGACCCGCACCGACGAAGCGCCGTTGCTGGCAACCTACTCGTTCAAGCCGATTGTGGAGGCGTTTGCCGCACAGGCTGGCATCGATGTGGAAACCTCCGACATTTCTTTGGCAGGGCGTATTCTCGCGCAGTTCCCGGATCGTTTGAGCGATGAGCAGCGCATCCCGGATGCACTGGCTGAGCTGGGCGAATTGGCCAAGACGCCTGAGGCCAACATCATTAAGCTGCCGAACATCTCCGCCTCCCTGGTGCAGCTGAAGAAGGCTATCGCTGAGCTGCAGGCCGCGGGCTTTGACATCCCGGATTATGAGGATGCTCAGGAGAAGTACGACGCAGTCAAGGGTTCTGCCGTCAACCCGGTCCTGCGTGAGGGCAACTCGGACCGCCGCGCGCCGGAGGCTGTGAAGAACTACACCAAGAAGCACCCGCACTCCATGGGCGTGTGGTCGAAGGATTCCAAGACCAACGTTGCCACCATGGATGCTGGCGATTTCCGTCACAACGAGAAGTCCGTCATTATCCCGGCCGAGGACACCCTGACCATCAAGATGACCGACGGCACCGTGCTCAAGGACGGCCTGAAGGTCCAGGCCGGCGAGGTCATCGACGCGACCTACATGTCCGCGAAGGCGCTCGACGTATTCTTGCTCGAGGCCGTCAAGCGCGCCAAGGAAGAGGGCGTGCTCTTCTCCGCACACCTGAAGGCCACCATGATGAAGGTCTCCGACCCGATCATCTTCGGCCACGTTGTGCGCGCCTACTTCAAGCCTGTCTTTGACAAGTACGGCGAGGAGCTTTTGGCGGCTGGCCTCAACGGCGAGAACGGCCTCGGCGCCATCCTCGACGGCCTGTCCGAGCTGGAGAACGGCGAGGAGATCCGCAAGGCCTTCGAGCAGCAGCTTGCCGACGGCCCGGCGCTCGCCATGGTCAACTCCCACAAGGGCATCACCAACCTGCACGTGCCGTCTGACGTGATCATCGACGCTTCCATGCCGGCCATGATCCGCACCTCCGGCCACATGTGGAACGCCGACGACCAGGAGCAGGACACCCTGGCCGTCATCCCGGATTCCTCCTACGCCGGTGTGTACCAGACGGTTATCGACGACTGCCGCGAGAACGGCGCCTACGACCCGACCACCATGGGCACCGTCCCGAACGTCGGCCTCATGGCACAGAAGGCCGAGGAGTACGGCTCCCACGACAAGACCTTCAAGATCCCGGCCGACGGCACCGTCCAGGTGGTCAACTCCGCAGGCGACGTGCTGATCGAGCACGATGTCGAGGCCGGCGACATCTGGCGCGCCACCCAGACCAAGGACGCTCCGATCCAGGACTGGGTCAAGCTGGCCGTCAACCGCGCCCGTCTCTCCGGCATGAAGGCCATCTTCTGGCTGGACGAGGAGCGCGCGCATGACCGCAACCTCATCTCCCTTGTTGAGAAGTACCTGCAGGATCACGACACCGAGGGCCTGGACATCTCCATCCAGTCCCCGGTTGAGGCCACCAAGACTTCCGTCGAGCGCATCCGCCGCGGCGAGGACACCATCTCTGTCACCGGCAACGTGCTGCGTGACTACAACACGGACCTGTTCCCGATCCTCGAGCTGGGCACCTCCGCAAAGATGCTCTCCGTGGTCCCGCTGATGGCTGGTGGCGGCCTGTTCGAGACCGGTGCCGGCGGCTCCGCCCCGAAGCACGTCCAGCAGGTCCAGGAGGAGAACCACCTGCGCTGGGACTCGCTTGGCGAGTACCTCGCACTGGCTGAGTCCTTCCGCCACGAGAAGAACACGAACGGCAACGAGCGCGCCGGCGTCCTGGCTGCCGCGCTGGACAAGGCCACCGAAAAGCTTCTCGACGAAGGCAAGTCCCCGTCGCGTAAGGTCAACGAAATCGACGACCGTGGCTCCCACTTCTGGCTCTCCCTGTACTGGGCAGAGGCGCTGGCAGCCCAGACCGATGACGCCGAGCTGGCCTCCGTGTTCGAGCCGATCGCCAAGGACCTGCGTGAAAACGCCGAGACCATCGACAAGGAGCTCCTGGACGCCCAGGGCAACGCTGCCGACCTCGGCGGCTACTACTGGCCGGACGAGGAGAAGACCTCCGCGGTCATGCGCCCGTCCGCAACGTTTAACAAGATCATCGATGCGCTGGAGAAGTAAGCGTTAGGTCTTCACTGTCCAGGCCCCGGTTGCTGCGGTTTCGCGGTGGCCGGGGCCGTTTTCTTGCTTCGTAACCGGAAAATGGTGCCAAAACGACCCCAGAACACCCCCAAAACCTCCACTGCCTGCGGAAACGTTTTCTTGCCTCTTTCTTGCTTCTGGGGGATACTTGAGGCATGTCGCCACTTAATTCCACGCCGGAGCCTCAACTCATTGCCAGGATTAAACGGTTCCTCGCTTTGCCTGCGGAACTCCCCTGGCTGGAGTTTAAGGAAAACAGCGCCACGACCGGCCCGGAAATCGCCAAATACGTGAGTGCGCTGGGCAATTCGGCACGCCTTCATGATGAACCAGCAGGCTACCTGATCTGGGGCGTAAGTGACGCTCATGAAATCGTGGGCACTTCGTTCCAATGGGAGACCGCGAAAGGCAAGGGCAACGAAGACCTTTTCCCGTGGCTGCAGCGTGTAGTCTCCCCCACGCCAACACTCTCCTTCGAGGCGGTCACAATCGAAGGCAAAACTGTGGTATTCCTCCGGATTCCGGCTGCGCTCTCGGCCCCTTACGCCTACGACGGAACTCGTTACTTCCGACAGGGCACTTACACCAAGAACCTGATGGACTTCCCAGATCGCGAACGCGAGTTGTGGAGAAAGCTCAACCAGTTCGAGTTTGAAACCAGCAATGCCGCGGAAGGCCTCGAACCAGAAGAAATCACCGACCTTCTCTCTTCCGACGCCTTCTTTAACAACCGGCCGGAACTGCCACACAATGTTGGCAGTGCGCTCATCGACACAATGCGAGCGGCGGAAGCGATTACATATTCCCACGAATCGGGCTGGTGCATTCCCGCTTGGTCCGCACTGATGTACGCGCGCTCCCTCAAAGACTTCCCACAGCTCGCCGGCTTGGCCCCACGCGTGATGCATTTCGACGACACGTCGAGGAAACAGCTGCAACGGGAGTGGGACTTGACGAGGGATACGCCACGTCGTTTAGCAAGATTGTCACCTTGGTGAACACAGTGAGGCCTGGTGGGGAGACCATCGATTCAAGCGGACGCCGAGTTGAAACCCCGCTGCTACCTACGGTGGCATTTCGCGAAGTGTTTGCGAATGCGCTCATGCACCAGGACCTGGAGCAGCGCGGTCAATACTTAACCGTTGAAGTTTTCAGTGATCGTGTCGAAGTGACCAACCCTGGAACCCCGTTGGTCGATCCCCAGCGTTTTATTGACTCGGCTTCTACAACTCGCAATCCATGCCTCGGCGAAGCGCTTCGCCTGGCACACTTCGTCGAGCAACGTGGAAGCGGTTGGGACAAGATCGTTGCATCGCTGGAGGCAGAGCACTTTCCGCCGGCGCTCATTCGATCAAATGGCACAACCACCGTCACGCTGAGCGCCTACCGTCCGTTCAAGCTGATGACTACAGATGAAAAGATCGAAGCTGTTTACCAGCATGCGTGTCTTGGCTTTCTGGATAATCGCGCCGTCACGAATGCATCGGTGCGAAGTCGCTTCGGTCTCAGGGATACGCAGACCGCCCAGGCGACCCGTCTCATTAACGCCACGGTGGATGAAGGCCTCATCCGGCTCCACGACCCGAACGCGGGAACTCGCAACCGCCGCTATGTCCCTTTCTGGGCCGAGTAGGTTTCTTGCTTCGTAACCGGGAAAAGGTGCCTAAACAGCCCGAAAACCGCCCCAAAAACGCTCCTACCTGGAGAAACGTTTTCTTGCCTCTTTCTTGCTTCTGAAGCGGGTTGCAAGGCATCTACCCAGCGCCCCAGTCGCAGAAACCTACCCCGCGTTGCGCAGCGCTGTGGCCAGCCCGTTCATGGTGACCTGGATCGTCTTGGACACGAGGAAGGTCTCGTCGCCAGCGCGGTAGCGGCGAAGCAGCTCGAGCTGCACAGCGTTGAGCGGCAGCAGGTAGGGGTAGCGGCGCTTCAGCGAGCGGGCCTGGCGCTGGTTCTCAGCAACCAGGTCGGTGTGCCCGGTGATGCGGAAGTAGACCTGCTTGGTGCGCTCGAATTCTTCGGCGATGAGCGTGTAGATGCGCTCGGCCACCTCGCGGTCTTCCACCAGGTCGGCGTAGAGGCGGGCCAGCGACAGCTCCGCCTTGGCCATGACTTGGGCCATGTTGGACAGCACGGAGCGGAAGAAGGGCCAGTCGCGGTAGAGCTCGCGCAGGTCCTCCCAGCGCTCTTCGCTTTCGCCTGCCCAGCGCTCGACTGCGGTGCCGACGCCGAACCAGCCGGGCACGTTGGTGCGCGACTGCGCCCAGGACAGGACCCAGGGGATAGCGCGCAGATCAGAAATCGCGGTGGTCTGTTTGCGCGACGCCGGGCGGGAGCCGAGGTTGAGCTCGCCGATCTCATGCAGCGGGGTGGATTGGGTGAAGTAGTCGATAAACCCGGGGTCGCCGATGAGTTCGTTGTACTTTTCGCCGGAGTAGGCGGCAAGCGTGCGCATGATGTCGTAGGCGCGAGTCGGGTCCGCGATCGGTTCAGTATCCAGCAGGGAGGCCTCGAGGGTGCCGGCGACGAAGGCCTCGAGGTGGCGGCGCGCGGTCTCTGGCGAGCCGTACTTGGCGGAGATGATCTCGCCCTGCTCGGTGATTCGAATGGAGCCGGCGACGGCACCCTTGGGCTGAGCGAGGATGGCGTCGTAGGTGGGCCCGCCGCCGCGGCCGACTGCCCCGCCGCGGCCGTGCGCGAGCCGAAGCCGGATGCCGTGGCGGTTGCAGAGTTCGACGAGGGCGAGTTCAGCGTCGTAAAGCGCCCAGTTCGCCTGCAGGTAACCGCCGTCCTTGTTGGAGTCGGAGTAGCCGAGCATGACCTCCTGGATGTCGCCGCGGGCGCGCAGGTGCTCGCGGTAGAACGGCAGTGACCAGAGGTCTTCGAGGATGCAGGCGCCGTGCGCGAGGTCCTCGATGGTCTCAAACAGCGGGACGACGTTGACGCTGCCCAGGCCGACCTCCTTGAGCAAGACCATGGGTTCCAGGATGTCGGAAACGGTCCCGGTCATTGCGATGATGCACTGCGTGATCGCGGCCTGGCCCAGGTCCCGGACGGCACGTGCGGCGGCGGTGAGGATGCCCATTTCTTTGCGTGTGACGTCGCTAAGCTGAGCCTCTGCACGCAGCAGCGGGCGCGGGGTGCGCAACTCCTCGACGAGCACCTCCACGCGGTCCTCCTCCACAAGCGCAGCATAGTCCGAGCACACGCCGGCAACGCTAAGCACCTCGGCCACGACCTTCTCGAAGGATTCGGAGTTTTGGCGCAGGTCAAGCGTGTACAGGTGGAAACCGAAGGTGGTCACGGCGGAGCGCAGGCGGTTCAGCCGGTCGTTGGCAATAATCGCGCCGCCGTGGGCGCGCAGGGAGGCGTCGATCACATCCAAGTCGGCGAGCAGCTCGCCGGGATCCGCGTAAGGCGAGCCCGAACCCGCCGAGCCGGCGAGCACATCACGCGTAGCGGCGACGCGGTGGCGGATGCCATAGATGGCACGGCGGTAGGGCTCATCGACGCGGGACTCGGCGGTGTTGTTTGCGGCGTCCGCAAGCTTGGAAAGCTCCTCCGAGCAGGTGGAGTAGCGGTCTGAAAGGGACAGCTCGCGCTCCAACTCCCCCAGCTCATCGATGTAGTGGGTAAGCACGGTGTCGGCAGCCTGGCGGGTGGCGTACGTGAGCGTTTCGGCGTTGACGTAGGGGTTGCCGTCATGATCGCCGCCGATCCAGGAACCGGGGCGCATCACGGGGGTGAGGGCAAGGTCGCGATCAAAGGTGTCGCGAAGCTCGTAGCGGATTGCGCGGTTAATCGCCGGGATCTGCTCAAGCAGGGAGAGTTTGTAGTAACGCAGGCCCACGTCGATTTCGTCCTCCAAGCGTGGGCGCGCGATGCGGATTAACGCGGTCTGCCACATCAGGGTCATGCGCAGCTCCATCTCGCGCTCGATGGCCACCGGGTCCGCACCGGCGTGGAGTTCACTCAGCAGGCGCTTGATGTGGGTCTGGGTGTCAAAGACGGTGCGACGGCGTGTCTCTGTTGGGTGTGCGGTGAGCACTGGGGAGACTTGCGCGCCGGCGATAAGTTCGGCGACCTTGTCGGCGTCCACACCGCTATCTTTTAGGTGCGCGAAGCTGGTGCGCAGCGAAACCGGTGCGGCCGCCTTCTCGTCGTCCAGATCCTCAACCAGGTTGGTCAGCAGCGCGAAGTGGCTAAAGGCGCGCGCGACAAGGTTCATCTTGGTGATGTCCATGTCGCGGAAGACAGCCAGAAGGTCCTCCGGGGCGGCGTCACCGTGGGCGATGTCGAAGGCGAGACGGCGGGTGGATTCGACCAAGTCGAAGATCTCTTGGCCTTCCTGCTGAGCAAGCACGCGGCCGAGCACTCGGCCTAAAAGTCGGATATCTTCGCGGACGTGATCGGCGGGCTGGACAGACACGGAGGCTTCTTTCAACTCAGGCGCGGCGAAGGCGCTGGGCACATAACGTGCTAGTTAACGTATCCCAGACCACATCGTCTGTCTTGGAAACGGAGGTCACGCTATCGCGAGCTGGGCTATTTGCACGATTTTTATTCAGCCCCTCAACTCGCAAGACAGACAGCTTGGTATACATTGCCAGACAAAGCGGGCTACATTGTCCTGCATGACAACGAAGCAAAGCTACGACAATTCCAACGCAAACGAGTGGTCTTTTGGCACCCGCGCCATCCACGCTGGCCAGCAGCTGGACAAGGACTTCGCGGCACGCAACCAGCCGATTTACATGACCACCAGCTACGTCTTTGACGATGCGCAGCACGCGGAGAACCGCTTTAACCTCTCGGACGCGGGCCCGATTTACACCCGCATTACCAACCCGACCCAGCAGGCGCTGGAAGACCGCCTGGCTTCTCTTGAGGGCGGCGTTGCGGCAACCGCGTTCGGCTCCGGCATGGCTGCCGAAACCGCCGCGATTCTTACCCTGGCGCAGGCGGGCGACCACATTGTTACCTCCCCGCGCCTCTACGGCGGCACGGAGACCTTGTTCCAGCACACGCTGCCGAAGCTAGGCATTGAGTTCACGTTTGTGGACAACCCGGACGACCCAGCAAGCTGGCAGGCCGCGGTACAGCCGAACACGAAGGCGTTTTACGGCGAGACCTTTGGCAACCCGATCGCGGACGTACTGGACATCCCGGCTGTTGCAGAGGTTGCGCACAACAACCAGGTGCCGCTAATTGTGGATAACACCATGGCCACCGCCGCGGTCGTGCGCCCGCTTGAGCTGGGAGCAGACATTGTGGTGCTGTCCACCACGAAGTTCTACACCGGCAACGGCGCCGCCATCGGTGGCGCGATTGTAGACGGCGGCAAGTTCGACTGGACCGTCCAGCGCGACGGCAAGGACGTCTTCCCGCTGTTCACCACCCCGGATCCCGCGTACCACGGCCTGAAGTACGCCGACCTCGGCGCTCCGGCATTCGCACTGCGCGCCCGCGCCGGCATCCTGCGTGACACGGGTGCTGCGATCTCCCCCTTCAACGCGTGGGTTGCGCTGCAGGGTATTGATACGTTGGCGTTGCGCGTCGAGAAGCATAATGCGAACGCGAAGAAGGTGGCAGAGTTCCTCGCTGCCCACGACAAGGTAGCCAAGGTCAACTATGCCGGCCTGGATGACTCCCCGTACAAGGCAACGAAGGAGAAGCTGGGGCTGGCATACACCGGCTCGGTGCTCAGTTTTGATGTTGCGGGTGATCCGGAGGACCGCGCGGCGGCATGGCGGTTCATTGACGCGCTGAAGCTGCACTCCAACGTGGCCAATATTGGTGACGTGCGCTCGCTGGTTGTCCACCCGGCCTCCACCACGCACTCCCAGTCGGATGCCGCAGGCCTTGCGCGCGCTGGCATTACGCAGGCAACGGTGCGTTTGTCGGTGGGCATCGAGGATGTTGCAGATATCATCGCGGACCTCGAGCGCGGCTTCGCGGCGGTCTAAATGCTTGGCCCGGAAGGCGAGATTACAACCGTCGGCATCGGGGATGTCACCACCGAAGCCGGCGCCACGATCGCTGACGTGCAGATTACCTACCAGCGGTGGGGCGAGTTTCGTGGAGACCCCCACGGCAAAAACAACATCATCGTTGTTGAGCACGCACTCACCGGCGATTCTGACGCTACCGACTGGTGGAGCGAAGCCGTCGGCCCCGGCAAGGCGCTAGACACGGACAAGTGGTGCGTGATCTGCACCAATGCTCTGGGGTCCTGCTACGGCTCGACTGGCCCGGCAAGCCAGCACCCCGACGGCGGGGTGTGGGGCTCTCGCTTCCCGGCGATCTCTATCCGCGACATGGTGCACGCGGAGCAGGCGTTTTTTGAAACGCTTGGCATCTCGCGCGTCCACGCCATCGTTGGCGGCTCCATGGGCGGCGCCCGCGTTTTGGAATGGACGCTGATGTTCCCCGAGCAGGTGGACTACGCGCTGGTACTCGCAGTGTCCGCGCGCGCGAGCGCCTGGCAGATTGGCATCCAAACCGCGCAGATCACCTCCATTACGCACGACCCGGACTGGCAAGGCGGCAACTACCACGGCACCGGCCGCTCCCCCGACGCAGGCCTTGCTGCTGCGCGACGCGTGGCGCACCTGACCTACCGCGGCGAAATGGAAATCGACGAGCGCTTCGGCACCCGCGCCCAGCCCGGCGAAAACCCACTTGGAGCTTTTCGTACCGACGATCACCGCTTCGCCGTCCAGTCCTACCTCGAGCACCAGGGCACAAAGCTGACCAAGCGTTTCGACGCCGCCTGCTACGTCGCGCTTACCGAAGCCTTAAACCGCCACGACATCGGCCGCGGGCGCGGCGGGCTGAACAAGGCACTGGCGTCTTCAACCGTGCCAACCATGATCGTTGGCGTGGACACGGACATTTTGTACCCCTACCACCAGCAGGAACACATCTCCCGCAACCTGGGCAACCTGCTGGCCATGTCGAAGCTGTCCTCCCCCGTCGGCCACGACGCCTTCCTGGTAGAAGCGCGACAGATGGACCGCATCCTGCGGCACTTCATTGCGCTGACGGAAGAGACGCCGTCTGCACGCGACATGGCCGTCGCCCACGGCGCCTACGATATTTAACTGCTAGCAGTTCCGCATCACCACGCCGTCGTCCTTTGCGACGGCCAGGTAGCTCTTCCCCATACCAACCCAGCCGATAAACGGGTCCGCGCTGAGGGTGATTCGTTCGTGTACGTGGCCGAGTAGCCAAGCGTCGTAGCAGCACGACAGAAGCTCATCGACACCGCACGGCAGGCAGTCATTGTTTGACCATTCCCCGGTCACGGAGGTGTGCAGCAGCCCGAGGTTGAGGGCGTCCTCGTGTGGTTTGGGCAGCTGCCCCACCAACCTCCGGGCATCTCGATCCACCTTCACTGCCGCCGTGTGCATCGCCCACTGGCCCACACTAATAGTCTGCGGCTCTGTGCCCGCAACGGTTACCCCCTCGGGGATAACGCCACGTAAATCATGGTGCACATCATGGTTTCCCGCGATGAACGTGACAGTGTCGAAGAGCGCGAGGCCGCGTGTAAAGAAGCGTGTGACTTCGCTGTAGGTGTCATCGCTAAAACGCTTGCGGTCAATGATGTCGCCCAGCATCACTAGGTGTTGTGCACCGGCCGCGTGACCACGCTCCAGTGTGTGCAGCGCCCAATTGATACCAGGACCAGTTTTCTTGTCGCCACGCTGCTTGCGGCCTAGGTGAATGTCTGCAAGAACGAGGACGCTAGACACGGCTTGCGGCTTTCGCCTGCCACGTACGAATCAACACAAGCACCAGCGTAGAGGTACCCACACCGATCAGTGTCATGGCCATGGCTTCGGCACGATGCCCTTGCTCGAACTGGTTCATAATCCATGGCGCGAGCAAGTTGATGCGTGTCGGCCGGACAAGCGAAGACATCACTAGCTCTCGGATACCCACGAAAAACGCTAGCAACCAGCCAGCGAAAATACCTGGGGCGAGCATGGGAAGCGTGATGCGCCAAAACGCCTGGCTGCGGGTAGCGCCTGACACAGCGGCGGCCTCCGAGAGCGTTGGAGACATCGCGGCAGCTGAAGTCTTAATGTTTTGTACAGCCATGGGGACAAACAGCACCGTGAACGCCATCACCAAAATCAGCTGAGAGCCGTAAGGGGTAAAGGGGAGGCGCGGAGAGTTCCACAGCAGAATGAAACCAATTGCCAGCACGATACCCGGCACGGTGTCGGGTGCCACAGCAAGGAAGTCGCTGACTTTTGCGGGCAGAGAGGTGCGGCGCATGGTCAGCACCGTCACTGCTAGGGCGAGTATCACCGCGGTCGTCGCGCCGATAGCTCCCAAGATGATGGAGCGGGTCAGCGCTTCTTGACCAGACGGCATGGAAAGCACGATGCCGAAGTAGTCAAAGGTGAGATTGTCCAGCGTCGGCGGCTTTGAGCGCAGGATGGTCATTGCCGCAAGCGTGATGGAAATGTATGGAATGGCGACCGTAAGCAAGAAAACCAGTGCAGTAAACGCCCACGCCAGCGCCATGCCAGCGCGCGGCAAGCGCAGGGATACTGGCCGAGAGACGCGGCCACCGCTGGCCAAACCGCCGCGTCCTGCCCATTGTTGGATTGCCCACGCGGTCACACCGAGGGTGAACAGCACACTTGACGACGCCGCCGCCTGCGAAAAGTTCAACGGATCAATGGTCACGTCCTGGTAAATGGAAGACACCAAAACTGGGTACCCGATTGCGTTTCCCAGCGTTACCGGCGTACCGAATTCGCCAGCGGCTTTGATGAAGACAATCAGTGCGCCGAGAGAGTACGGCCCAAGCACCATTGGTGCCACGACGCGGGAGAACTGCTGCCAGCGGCTTGCGCCAGCAACCTGAGCCATCTCCAACTGAGAAGCAGGGATAGAGGCAAGCGCGTTGCGCAAAATGAGGTAAAGGAAGGGGAACAACTCTGCTGCCATGACAAAGCCCATTCCCCACACCGAATTGATGGCTGCGCGGATCGCGCCGCCTGCGGTCTCCCCTAGCAGCATGTCTGCCACACCGCGCAGCCGGGTGAAATCCATCCATGCCAGCGCCGCCGCAAACGGCGGGGTCATGAATGGGATCATGACCATGACCTCAACCCAGCCCGCACGCCGCATCGACGTCCACGCACGGAAAAACGCAAGCGGCGCGGCGAACAGCGTTGCAAAGAAGACGACGAGGACGGACAACCAAACCGTGTTTGCAATGATGCGTAGCATTTCTGGGCGCATCAGGCTTCCAAGCGCGGATTCCTCGCCCCGATAGCCGGTGACTGCCGTGACCAGCACGGAAAACAGCGGCGCAGCAACCAGGATGAGCAGGATGGTCAGCACAAGGTAGAGCCCTGCGCTCGGTCTGGTGGTCGTCCTCATGTAACTGTTACTTCAGGTAGCGATCTGCGAACTGCTCACGGATGTTCTTGGACTCCTTGGAGATGGCGGACCAGTCATCAGAGATCTGCGTGATGTCTGCCAGGGCCGGACCATTCTTCGGAGCCACGTTCTTGTTGGCCGGAATCATGTTCTTGGAAGCGGAGATCTGCTGTGCCTCCTCGGAGAACATGAAGTCCACAAATGCCTTAGCTGCGTCCAGGTTGTCCGTAGTCTTCATGATCATGACTGGGCGCGGCGTCACCGTCGTGCCGGAAGACGGGATGACAACCTCGAGCGGCTCGCCCTTGCTCTGTGCGGAGTATGCGGAGTAGTCAACACCGCCAAAGACGATGCCCTTGGAGCCGGAGGTCACCATGTCCAGTGCCGGACCATTCGCACCCTGAACGATCATGCCGTTGTCAAAGAGCTTGTCGAAGAGCTCCCAGGTCTTATCCTCGCCCCACTCAGAAACCATGGCGGCAAGGAGGTCGGCGGCGGTACCGGACTCGCGAGGATCCGGCATGATGACCTGATCTTTGTACTTCGGGTCGGTCAGGTCCTCCCAGTCGGTCGGGATGTCAGAAACCACGTCAGTGTTTGCAACCAGTGCGAGCGCGGAACCGTCGCGGCCGTGGAACGTATCATCGGAAGCGTTCCAACCAGCGTTTGCGTCGCCAATATTCTCCGGCGCATATGCTTCCAGTGCACCGCTCTCGGCCTGCTTGGAAGCTGCGTTCCACGACGCAAGGTAGACCACGTCAGCCTGTGGGTTAGCTTCCTCTGCCTTGATCTTTGCGGTGATGTCGCCGGTGGTGCCAGCGAACACGTTCACAGTGACCCCGGTACGCTCCTGGAACACCTCCACCAGTGCATCGGTCAGGCCCTGCGGGTTCGCAGAGTAGTAATCGATAGAGCCAGACAGACCCTCCGGAGCCTTCCACTCCTCCGCAGATGCTGCGGAGGAGGGAGCGTCTGCACCGGTTGTTGCGGTGTTGCTGTTGGACTCGACGGAGCCGCAAGCTGCCAGGGCAAGCGCAGCGGTCAGGCCGACAACGGCCGAAACGAACTTCTTCATGTGTAAAACTTCCTTTGCAAGAAATTGGGAAACAGTCAACGGGTGTTGACGGTCAGGAGGACCTGATCGCCGCGGCCCAAGCGGTGCCTGGTGTAAGCCAGCCACGGTTGCGATGCGCCGGGCACGGCGCATCGGATGTCGTAGCGTCCACCTGTGTACTGGCTCTCCACCACCTCGCCAACGATGGAGTTCGTCGGAAGCACATCCGGCCGCTTTCCATCTAGTGGCGTAACCTCCACGTCTTCCGGGCGGTTGGACGGCAGTGTCTCGTGGGTATTGGTCACTCCGACAAAGCCCGCGACAAAGTCGTCCGCAGGGTGGTCATACAGCTCAACCGGGTCGGCGAACTGTCGTACGTTGCCAGCATCCATCACCGCTACACGGTCCGACATAGCAAGCGCCTCAGCCTGGTCGTGCGTCACGTAAATGACTGTGAGGTTGAGCTCATAGGCGAGTTTGGTCAGCTCGGAGCGGATCTGGGTACGAAGGGCTGCGTCGAGGGCGGACAACGGCTCGTCCATAAGCAAAAGCTCCGGATCGGACACCAAAGCGCGCGCAATAGCAACACGCTGCTGCTGCCCTCCTGAGAGCTGGTTGGGCCGCTGCTCGGCTTTAGCGCTGATGCCCACCATGTCCATCGCGCGCGCCACCCGCTGCTCACGCTCAGCCTTCGCCATTTTCTGTCCGCCGGTGGTCAGCGGGAATTCCACGTTCTTGGCCACAGTCATGTGCGGCCAAAGCGCGAGGTCCTGGAACACCATTGACAGGTTCCGCTTATTCACGGGCACGTTGACGCCTGGGCCGAACACCTCTCGACCCGCGAATTCGATCACGCCTGCATCTGGGGTTTCCAAGCCAGCGATGCAGCGCAGAAGTGTCGATTTACCGCAGCCGGAAGGGCCCAGGATAGAAACAAATTCGCCCTTGGCAATGTCAAGGGAGGTCTCGTGCAAACCGGTGCCATCCGCAAACTCTCGACGGACACCGCGTAACGAAACTTGGTTAATCACCCAGAGCACCCTAGACAGAGACTGTGAACAACAGGCGCCTTCCAGGTGACATTTAGATTAATTTTGTAATATTCAACTCTTGCGCACCGAACACTTAAGACCCCAGCGCGTCCACCGACCACGCTAGCCACATCATGGTGGCGCCAAGCGCGGTGGTAAACAAGGCGTCGAAACGCCGGGAGCGCACAGCCAGCAGGCCAATGACCTGGGAGTCGCACGTCAGGCGCACCACCGTCAGCCACAGCATCGCCGCACCTAGCGTGAAGGTGGCGCGGCGCCAGTGCTCGGTCGCTGCGAACAGCCCAGAGGCCACAAAGCCTGCGAGAAACAGCGCCGTCATTGCCCACTGCACACGCCGCGGGAGTGTCGACGGCGCGTTACCAATGTCGTGGGGGTTATCCAGCTGACTGGCCAAAACGCCACTACACCCCGGCTTGGAGCTCCGCGCGCTCCACAATGTTGCGCACCAAGAAGGTACGCGTCATCGGGCCCACTCCACCCGGGTTCGGGGAGACCCAACCGGCCTTCTCCCATACGTCCGGGTGCAGGTCACCGACAGTCTTACCGTCGACGCGGGACACGCCGACGTCTACCAGCGCGGCACCTTCCTTGATCATGTCCGCGGTGATCATATGCGGCTTACCGGCAGCCGCAATCACCACGTCTGCCCGGCGCGTCTCCGCAGCCAGGTCCTTGGTGCCGGTGTGGCACAGCACTGCGGTGGCGTTGACGCCACGGGTGGTCAGCATCAGCGAGATCGGGCGCCCCACGGTCACGCCGCGGCCCACCACGCACACAATCGCGCCGTTGAGGTCCACGCCGAAGCGCTCCAGCAGCTTGATGGTGCCGTTCGGGGTGCACGGCAGCGGTGCTGGCTCACCCAGCACCAGCTTGCCCAGGTTCACCGGGTGCAGGCCATCCGCGTCCTTATCCGGGTCGATCAGCTCCAGGACGCGGTTTTCATCCAGGTGCTTCGGCAGCGGAAGCTGGACAATGTAGCCGGTAACGGCTGGGTCGTTATTCAGCTCGCTAATAAGCTTCTCAAGCTCTTCCTGCGTGCAGTCGCCCGGCAGCTCCTTCATGATGGAAGCAATGCCCAGCTCCTCGCAGTCCTTGTGCTTCATCCGCACGTAGTTCTGGCTGGCCGGGTCATCGCCCACAAGCACGGTAGCCAAGCCCGGGGTAATGCCGTGGTCGCTCTTCAGGCGCTCCACGCGGGTTTTCAGGTCCGCGAAAATCTCCTCGCGGTAGAGTTTGCCGTCCAGTTTGATCGCAGTCACGGTCCTATCCTAACCAGTGCAGGCAAGTGGCTAGGCTGAGCCAGGTGTTTCACATTATTTTTGACAACCCCGTGATCCCCGGCAACACCGGCAACGCGATCCGCCTGGCCGCAAACACGGGCGCCACCCTGCACCTAGTGGAGCCGCTCGGTTTCAACTTTGATGACAAGCATCTCAAGCGCGCCGGGCTGGACTACCACGATCTTGCGGATGTGCAGATTCATCCGGACTTGGGCTCTTGCTTATCGACGCTCAACGCTCCCCACACCTACGCCTTCACCACCCAAGCCACCCGCTACTTTCACGAGGTGGAATACGTCGAAGGCGACGCGCTGCTCTTCGGCACCGAACCCACCGGCTTGCCCTACGAGCACTCCCACCATCCGCTGGTCACCGACCGCGTGCGCATCCCCATGCTGCCCAGCCGCCGCTCCATGAACCTGACCAACAGCGCATCCATCGCCCTGTTTGAGGCCTGGCGCCAGCACGGCTTCGCCGGCGGCGTGTAATCACGCTACCCAAAGCGTTTGCCGTAGCGCTCCTGATACAGCGGCGGCAGGATGTTCAGTTCCCACATGCGCCGAGCCAAGTCTGCGTCCCCCATCCAGGCCGCGAAGGCTTCGCCCATGGTGAACCCGTGCTCCGGGGTGTCTAGTGCCTCGATTGCGTCGCCGGGGCGGATAACGCCTTCTTGGTTGACGCGGAAGTAGCAGCCACAGTCACCGGATTCGGCGAAGCGTCGAACCCAGCCCGGCTCCCCCATCCATGCGGCGAACGTGCGGCACGGGCTGCGCGGCACGCTGACTTCCAGCTCCACCTCACCAATACGGAAACGCTGGTTCAACAGCACGTTGGTCCACACGATGCCGGTGGTGGTGAGGTTTTCGCCGAACATGCCATCGGGCAGGCTGCGGCCGAGTTCGCGCTCCCAGCCGTCTAGGCATTCGCGCGAGTACGCGTAAATGGCCTTTTGCTGGCCGCCGTGGTGTTTCGTGTCCCCAACATGGTCGCCGACCACGCCGGAGCCGTCGCCGTAATCCGGGCCGGGGATGGTCACCACGATTTCATCCGCGACAACCTTCTCAATCCCGCTGCGCCTGTTCTGGCCACCTGGGTCTGGTTGCGGCTTCGCTATGTTCGTCGAGAGCACTGCCGGGGTCTCTACCGGGGTCTTCACCGGATAATTCACTGTCATGCGGCAAGGCTACAGGCTGCATCGGTGGCAGCTCGCGTGCCCGCAGCGTGTTTACCAGTTCAATGGCATCTTCAACACGCATGTCCCGGCAAGACATGGAGAACGCACCCGGCACCAGATCCAAGTCCACACCCGCAAGTCCGAGGCGGCGCTGGATCACGCCACGTTCAAAGCTGAGTTCCTGAATGTGCGGGGTCTCAACCATCTGGTACCAACGCCCGATCGTGCCTGCGGTCACGGCCACAACACCTGGACGCACCTTGACCGTTTGGCGTTTCCAGTCAATGGGCGAAACCCAACGTGCGTTACGCGGTGAGCGGTAATCGACGTTGCTGAGGTCGATCAACTCGTCGAAAGTCAAAGGCCCCAACGCGTCCACAACATCGCGCGCCTGCTGCCAGGTGCCAATCGGCAAAAGCTTCGAGGTGCCAGTGGATTTGTTTCCCTCCGAGCCATAGCCCGCCACCACGACGGAGACCGTCCACCAGCCGAAGAGACGCCAGAACATGGGCTGGCGCACCTGAACTGCGTGTACGCGGTCGCGCGGCACCGACTGGCTTCGCCTATTGGCCAGGCCGTAGGTGAGGTAGAACATGTTGCCGTCGGTGGAAGAGGTAAAGCGCCAGGACTGGTCAATCGTGCGCCAAATCCGCGGCAAGAAACCGATGGCCACCGGCAAAATTGCCGCCATGGTCAGGTCTGTCATGATCGGCACCACCGCCCACGCCAGGGTGATCAGTGCGGACATCTGAAATGCCGTACCAACCAGGGAGCGCTGGATAGGAATCGGCGGCACCAGCTGGCGAACGCCGTCCCCGTCTTCCCCGTGTTCCCCGCTGACCTTTCTGCCAATCTTGCTATCCGGCTGCGTCGCCCTGATGTGTCGCAGGATCTCCCTGCGCACCTCCTCGGCCTCTTCAAGCGGCAGATACATAATGTCCAGGCCAGCCGAGGCACCGCCTGCAGCTTCGATGCGTACCGACGCCAACCCGGCCAACCTCGGCGCAAACGACTCCACCACGTCTACTGCTTGCATGCGGTCGTATCGCACAGTGCGGACCTCGTTGGTGAGCACGCCGCGGCGGGTTTCCACCGCTTCGTTATCAAGCTTGAAGCCACTGCGACGCCACCAGATCTGCGAAATCCCAAAGATCACCAGCAGGGCCGCCACCAGCCCGCCGAGCGCCCACACCACTTCGATGACTCCAACGTTTTCTTCCTTCAGCCAGCGAAATACCGGTTTGGTGAAGTTGAACAGGGCGATGGTGACAAGGGCAACGCCGAACGTCCATACGCGAAGCAGCGGCGTTAAACGATGCACCGGCCGGTAGCCCTCCATACCGGCTGCCAGGGATTTCTTGGGCTTTGTGGTTCCTTCGGAGCTGCTCACAGGCCGCTCATCCGTTCACGAGCCTTCACCGCAAGGCGGTCACGCAGCGCATCCGCGTCAGCGGCGAGCAGCCCCGGCAAATCCGAGTTCGACGAGTTCGACGCCGTGTGCACCTTCAGCTCTTTCAGCCCCAACGCGCGGCCGACTGGGCCGGACTCCACGTCCACAAACTGGATACGCCCGTACGGAATCACCGTGATGGTGTGAAACCACTTACCGGTGCTCAAGATCAGCTCGTCTTCCGTTTCCAGCCACCCCATATTGCGCACCTGGAACGGGATCAGGAAGAACTGCCAAATGAAAAAGACACCAAAGACACACAGTGGGATGAGGAACACGAGGCCGTCCCAACGCAGCCAGCACAAGTACAAAATGCCGCATAGCAACACCATGGACATGAGGTTTCCCACCATCTTCGGCCACGCCAGCTTCGGCGACACCCGGTTCATCGACTCCACGGATGTGGGCAACGTCCGCACGGTAGTTTCTGCGGTGTGCGCGCTTTGCGTGGGTTCGGCGGGGTCTGTGAGTTCGGTGGGGTCTGTGGGTTCGGTGGCTGGTTGGGGGTTTGTGGTCCCAGTTGGCACGTCTGACATGGCGATTACGCTACCAGCCGCAGCGTCGAGTTCAGGAGCCGCGGAGAGCGGGTGAGGGTTAAGTGACAAAATGTGTGCTTTTTCGGCTA
>NZ_KV786447.1:0-51048 GCF_001806945.1 Corynebacterium sp. HMSC30G07
ACCCGGCTACCAAGCGAAATTTCCGCTGGTAGCTGCAGGTAGGTAGCTGCAAACGTGTTTGGGCGCCGTCGAGAAGCGAGGCGCTGGGCCGGCTACACCAGCTGGCGGCGGCCGAACGCGAACACGGCCGCACCCAAAACAGAAGCCAGCAGCAGGGCGATCATGCCCTTGCCAAACGCGTTGGAACCAGTTGCGGCGTTGATGCCGCGGGTCTCGGACTGCGCCTCAACGGTGGTCACGGCCTTGCCCTGAGCCTCTGCCTCGGCGGCGGCGCGTGCCTGGGCTTCAACCTCGCCACGGTTGGAGGACAGCATGTGGGCGGAGGCGTCGATCTCCTGTGTGGTCGGGGTCACGCCGATGCGGCCAAGGTCGGTAACAAAGGTCTTGCCGTCCTGGTTCAGGTACCAAGCCACGCCGCCGATGATCAGCATCGCCGGCAGCACGATGGCGGCGGCGGTGCCCAGGTCGGAAGCGGAGGAACCGCTAGCCGCGAGGCCTGCGCCTGGGGTGGAGGAACCGGCTTCCACGGCGAACTTGCCGCGGAGGTCCTGCGGCAGGGAGCGCTGCAGCTTGTTCGCAAACTCGATGACCGACATCCAGGATGCGTTGCCAGCCTCAAACTCGGCGTTGACCAGTTCGGGGTTGTTCACAACGTACTTGAAGTCCTTGGAGTAGAACCACTTCTGGCCGTCCAGCTCGCCGGCAAGGTTGCCTGCAACCCAAGCCGGCAGGGACTCAAGGGCGAAGTTGAAGGCCGGGGAGGTGGAGCTGCCGGTGGAAGCCTGCGCGGAACCCTCAGCACCCTCGCCAACCTCGGACAGCGTCGTGGTGGTCATGGTCAGGGAGCGCTGCACGAGGTTTTCGGGCAGGCGCTTGCCGGTGTCCTGGGCCAGCGACCAGATGGTGCGGAACTCGCCCTGGGTTGGGGTGTTGACCTGGGTTTCGTCGCTGACAACGTTGAAGCCGTCGGCGGCGTAGAACCACTTCTTGCCGTCGAATTCGGCAGCGAAGGTGCCCGGCGCGAAGTCCGGCAGGGCTTCGGCAGACTCGGCGTCCATGACTACTGCCTGGTGCTTGAGGCGTGCGGCGCCGACCTGGCTTTCCGGTACGGTGCGGCCGGTTGCGGCGGCGAAGTCCAGCAGGGACATCTCTACCTTGGCGTTGCCGGTGGGGTTGCCCTTGGCGGCTTCGGCGTCGGTGGTCACGGTCAGGCCGTCGGCCATGTAGTACCAGGTCTTGCCGCTGAACTGGCCAGCCTCGGCGCCTACGGCCCATGCGGGCAGGGAGGTGTTGGTTTCGGTTGCGGTGGAGGACAGGCCGTTGGCAATCGGGTCGAGCACGGGGCTGGTCAGCGTATCGACGAGCGCGTTAACACTCGATCCCGACACCTCAGCACTAACAGATCCGTTGGCAGATCCGTTGGCAGCCCCATCGGAGGACTGCGCGGATGCGGTCGGGGTGATAGCGATGGCCATTGCGCCTGCAACGGCGAGGGCGGTCAGTGAGGTGGCGTGACGCTGCATGGTGTGCTCCAAAGGGGTTCAGGGAAGGCTGAAGTCTCAAGCGAGACTTGAAGGTTTACACCACTCTAGTCACACACATTCACATTTGTCACACCCAACACGCGAAAAATCTCAACACGCCAAAAACTCACCCCACCACATCCTCCTGCCCCACCACGCCCACGAACTGCCACCCCACCACCGCATTCGACACCGCTTCCTTGAAGGGGTTGGCGGGTTGGATGCAGGTGATGGTGAGCAAGCGCCCCGGCACCGCGGCCTCGCCCCAGATTGCGGCGTCGCCGGCGAGGGCGTCCTTGGAGGGCTCGTGAAGGTCGGTGGCCTGGTACTTCAGCCACCACTTGCCGGATGCTTCGGTGCGCAAATACATGGCGTCCCCCACCGCCACGGTGTGCGCCTCGGCGGATGGGTTGTACAGCTTGTCAAACACGGCCGGCACCCCGGCGGCGGCATGGCCTGCGATCACAACGATGTCGCCCGCGTCGCTGCCAGGCAGTTCGTAGGGCTTGGAAGGATCGGTAAATACGCAGGCTTTGGACAGGCTGGCGGGGTCGACGGTGCCGTCGATAAGCCTGCAAGGCCCCTTCTCAAAGCTGGCATTGAGCCCGACCGAGGGGATGGATAAGGCGGTGGGGTCGGACCCCGCGACGTGCGCGGGCGGCAGCTCCGGAGCTACCACCTCGGGCTCCTCCTTAGGCCCGCCGCACGCGCGCACGGGCAGAATCACGATGAGCAGGAGAATCGCCAGCGCCACCGCGCGCCGCACATGAAACACCCACTGCGGCGGACGCGCCTTCCGGTTAGCCATAGAAACACTATAGGGTTGTGGCTTATGAAAACTGTGCAGGTTACTGAGGTTCCGCAGGGCATTCAGCTTATCGACGTCCGCGAGCCCGAAGAATACGCCACCGTCCACGCCTCCGGCGCCGTAAACATCCCGCTCAGCGAGCTTGTCGCACGCACCGAGGAGATCGACCCGGACCGTGACATTTACGTCATCTGCCACGCCGGTGGCCGCTCCCTGCAGGCCGCCGAGTATTTGGAGAACGCACTCGGGTGGGACAACGTGATCAACGTGGCTGGCGGCACTAGCGCTTGGGTCGAAGCGGGACTGCCAACGGTTTAGACTTGCAATTATGGCCCAGTCCCCAGAATTGCCCAGCACGCTGACCAAGTCGCCGTCGTTTCAAATCGAGCGGGTGCGCCGCCACACCAAGGACCTGGTGGAGAAGGCGCTCAACGGGCACGGCACCAGCATGCGCGAATACTGGGTACTTAGCTGCGTGCTGGAGAGGCCGCTTTCGCAGCGCGAGCTGTCCGAGCTGCTGGTCATTGACGCTTCCGACATGGTGCGTCTTATCGACTGCCTGGAGAAACAAGAGTGGGTCAAACGCGACCGGGACCCGAAAGACCGGCGCCGCCAGATTGTCACCGCCACCAAAAAGGGCACGAAGATGCACCACACCTTGGCCAAGGATGTGGCGGCGGCGGAAGATCAGGCGCTTGAGGTGTCCTCCACCAAGCAGCTGAAGAGCATTAAGAAGCTATCGCGCGCGATTTTGGACGAAGAAAGTTAGGGTGTACTTCCGTACTCCCCCACTTTTCTGACCCTGCTTTTGTAAGTAACCCGAGATGTCCTCTGAGCATTTGCTGCGCGCCCACTTGGCGCCCGAACCCCGCACCCTTGTAGATATCGTCCGCGCCACCGCTGCCGCCTACCCGGAGGCCGCCGCGATTGATGACGGCGAGGTGCTCACCTACTCCGAACTCCTCGAAGAAGTAGAGGCCAAGGCTGCAGAGCTGCACGCTTTGGGTATCGGCCGCGGCAGCCGCGTCGGCATCCGCATGACCTCCGGGTCCAAGGACCTCTACGTTGCCATCCTGGCCACCCTCTTCGCCGGTGCGGCGTACGTGCCGGTGGATGCGGACGACCCCGAGGAGCGCGCCGCACTCGTCTTCGGCGAGGCCAAAGTGGACGCGGTGCTTGGGGACGCAGTGTTTGGGGACGCGGGGATCACTGGGGGCGTTGGGGGTGGGGGCGTTGGGGAAAGCGTCGATAAGCAAGAGCCCCTGTTGGACAGTGATGCCTGGATCATTTTCACCTCCGGGTCCACCGGGACTCCGAAGGGTGTGGCAGTGACGCACCGGTCGGCGGCGGCGTTTGTGGACGCGGAGGCGCGGCTGTTTTGCCAGGACGAGCCGCTGGGGCCCGAGGACCGGGTGCTGGCCGGGCTGTCGGTGGCGTTCGACGCCTCGTGCGAGGAAATGTGGCTGGCCTGGCGAAATGGTGCGTGTTTGGTGCCGGCGCCGCGCTCGCTGGTGCGCTCGGGGCAAGACTTGGGGCCGTGGCTGATCCGCCGCGACATCACGGTCGTTTCCACCGTGCCCACCCTGGCCGGGCTGTGGCCCGCGGAGGCGCTGGACCACGTGCGGCTTCTCATTGTGGGCGGTGAGGCGTGCTCCCAGGAGCTGGCCGATCGCCTTTCGAACGGCCGCGAGATGTGGAATACCTACGGCCCGACCGAGGCGACCGTGGTTGCCTCCGCCGCGCGCCTGGAGCCGGGCAAGCCGGTGACCATCGGTTGGGCGCTGGATGGGTGGGACTTGGCCATCTCAAGCGATGGCCAAGGAGACCAAGGGGAGCTGATCATCGGTGGCGTGGGGCTCGCGCGCTACCTGGACCCGGCGAAGGACGCGGAGAAGTACGCTTCGTGGGACTCCGGGGATGTGCATTGGCCTCGGGCGTATCGGACCGGCGACCACGTGCGGGTGACCGACGAGGGCCTGGCGTTCATCGGGCGCGCCGACGACCAGGTCAAGATCGGCGGGCGCCGCATCGAGTTGGGCGAGGTCGAGGCAAACGTTGCGGCCTTGGAGGGCGTGTACAACTCCGCGGTGGCGGTGCAGACGCTCGGCTCCGGCGACAAGGTGCTGGTGGGCTACGTCTCCCCTGAAGATGGGGTCTCGCTGGACGTGGCGTCGATGCGCGCCGCGCTTGCCGAGGTGATGCCGGCGGCGCTCGTGCCGCGGATGCATGTGATGGATGAGCTGCCGATTCGCACCTCCGGCAAGGTGGACAAAAACGCGCTGCCGTGGCCGCTGCCCGCCACTGTGGCTGTTGAAGGGTTGAGCCCGACGGAGCAGTGGATCGCCGGCCTGTGGGTTGAGGTCCTTGGGGTGGACGTGCCCGGCGCGGATGCGGATTTCTTCGCGCTCGGCGGCACCTCGCTGGCGGCCGCGGCGCTGGTCACCAGGCTGCGGGAGCGGGTGCCCACGTTCGCGGTGCGTGACCTGTATGACCACCCGAGGCTAGGCGCCCTTGCTCTGCTTATCGACGACCACGCTCCCCTCACCCACGCCACCCGCGAACGCACCGTGCCCCCGGTTGGTGCTGGGGTGCGTCTGCGGCAGGCGGCGCTGCTCTTGCCGGTGGTAACGCTTCGGGCGGCAACGCCCTTGGTGTGGTTCCTGTTGGCGTTTAGTCTGCTCTCCCCTGTTGCTGCCTTCCCGGTGATGCTGGTGGCGTGGCTGCTGTTTTGCACCCCGGTGGGGCGCGTTCCCTTGGGCGCGTGGGGCGCGCGCCTGATCCGGGGGCGGGTTGCGCCGGGCGTGTACCCGCGCGGCGGCTCGGTGCATTTGCGGATGTGGGCTGCGGAGAAGTGGCTGGCCGCCTCGGGCGCTTTGAACATTTCGGGCACCCCGTTTGTGAAGCTGATGGCGCGGATGATGGGCAACAAGATTGGCCGCGATGTGGACTTCCAGACCATCCCGCCGGTATCTGGCCTTTTGACTGTGGAGTCGGGTGCTTCGGTGGAGCCGGGCGTTGATCTGTCCGGCGCGTGGCTGGACGGGGCGTCGTTTAATGTTGGTTCGGTGTTTGTGGGTTCGGATGCCCGCATCGGGGCCCGCTCCACCCTCATGGGCGGCACCGAGGTCCGCGCAGGCGCCCATGTGGAGGCGGGTTCCACCGTCACGGGTGTGAAACCGGTGAAGAAGGGCGCGCGCTGGGCGGGCTCGCCGGCCCGCAAGGTGGGCAAGTCCGGCAAGACGGCGGCGGTGTTCCCAGATACGCGCCCGCCGCGGCGCCGGCACTGGGTTGTGCTCTACGCGCTGACGGCAATGATGATGGCAGGCCTGCCGTTTGTGGCGGCCGCGGCCGGCGTCTGGGTTGGTGTGTTCCTGTTGTTCGCGGGTGTGAATTTCCCGCTTCCGCCGCTGGTCGGCGGTCTGGTGTACTTCTTCGTCGGGTTGGCGTTGACCTGGCTGTCCGTGCGGTTGGCGCAGCTCGCGGTCCGGCCCGGTACCCACCCGGTGCGCTCCGTCTCGGGCTGGGGCCTGTGGACCGTGGTCCGCCTGCTTGACGACGCCCGCTACCGCTACTTCCCCCTCTACGCCAGCCTCCTCACACCCGTGTGGTTCCGCTCCCTGGGCGCGCGAGTGGGGAAGGGAGCCGAAATCTCCACTGCGGTGATGGTGCCCAAGCTTAGCGACGTCCGCGATTCCTCCTTCCTCGCCGACGACACCCTGCTCGGCGCCTACGAACTTTCCGGCGGCTGGGTCCACTGCGCCCCGGCATCCGTGGGCCGGCGCTCCTTCTTGGGCAACTCGGGCATCGTCGCGCCGGGCAGGAAGCTGGCGAAGAAGTCGCTGGTGGCGGTGTTGTCCTCGGCGCCGAGGAAGTCGAAGGCGGAGTCTAACTGGTGGGGGTCGCCGCCGGAGAGGATGCGTCGAGTAGCAGTGGCTGCCGAGGGCGGCGATGCCGCAACCTTCGAGCCCACCTTCGGTATGAAGGCGCGCCGCGGGTTCGTGGAAACCCTGCGGCTTCTGGCGCCGGCGGTGCACGGCATGCTGTACGCCCTGTTCGCGCTGGGGGTGGCGAGCATGTTGGACCTGCTTGGGTCGTGGGGCCTCGGCGGTGGTGGGTCGCTGGGCGGTAGTGGGGTGCTGGGCGGTGCCGTGCTGGTAGTGGTGGCCCTGCTGCTCGGCGGCGTGTTGTGGATGGCGGTCGGCGCGGTGGCGCTACTGGTCACGGTCCTGTTCAAGTGGATACTGGTGCGGCGCCATAAGGCGGGCGAGCACCCCCTGTACTCCTGGTTCGTCTGGCTCAATGAGCTGCAGGACCAGTTCGTGGAGATGATCGCCGCGCCGTGGTTCTTCAACTGGGCCGGCGGCTCGGGTGCCATGAACGTTGCTTTGCGACTGCTCGGGGTGAACGTGGGCCGCGGCGCCTGGATCGAGTCCTACTGGTTCCCCGAAACCGACCTGTGCACGGTTGGTTCCGGCGCGACCGTGGGGCCCGGCACCGTGGTGCAAACCCACCTGTTCCAGGACCGCGTCATGTCGCTGGATGCCGTCACGATTGGCAGCGGCGCCACGTTGGGGTTGAACTCCGTCATCCTGCCGGGCGCCACCATTGAGGCGGGCGCCACCATCGGGCCGGGTTCTTTGGTGATGCGTGGCGACACCATCCCCACCAACACCCAATGGCAAGGCAACCCAGTGGAACCCGTGCGCTAGCTTTTTGGCCAGGCTTGATTTGCTTGAGCATGGCGAGCCAGGCTGGGTTGCTGGGTTACTGGGTTGCTAGGTTGCTTGAGCTGCCCGCGGTATTAGAACGGCGGGCCGTCCTGGCCTAAGTCTGGGCTTAAGTCCGGGCCCAGGTCCGAGACCAAATCCGGGCCCAGGTCCGGGAACAATACCGGGTCGGGCGGCACCCCAACTGGAGGTCCTCCTGCTGGCACCCTTGGTTTTCGGTGCCGCAGCTTGTACCCCGCCGATTCGGTGTGGCCTGTGGTTTGGTTGACCCGCAGGGGTGATCCGTCGCAGTATTGCACCCCGACGTCCCCGGTTTCGGGGCATCGTTCCACGTGACGACGGCCGTCTCTGCCGTCTCTATGATCATTATTTTGCCGGTGGTGGGTGCGGCACAGGCCGATGAGGTTGCTTAAGTCAGTGTCACCACCCTGGCAGTGCGCCACAATGTGGTGGATTTCAAGCTCACCGACGGGGCGGGTGCAGCCTTCCCAGGCGCACACCCCTTGGATGGCGAGCATGGCGATGCGCTGGTGGACGTCGGCAAGCCGGGTCCTTCCTAACGACACCGGCACGCCCGTCACCCTGTCCAACTGCAGGATGAAGTCATCCGCGCCGCCCACGCCGAGACGCACCAGCTCAAGGCAGTTCAGGTCGATGCCAGAGTTGGTTTGGAACGTGGTGGTGTGGTCAGCGTCCGCGAGGTCATCCATGGTCATGGACAGGATCAACGACGCCGCGCCCTTGCGGTCCTTGTTCTTGAACTTTTCCCAGTTCTGAAGGATGTTCACAAACTCGTCGTGCAGCCGGTGCCACGGCATCCGCGGGTCAGTTACACCTGCGGCGTTGAGCTCCTTCTCATTGGGAAGGTTCCTGTTCGTCGGCAACCCTGCCTGCAGCTGTGCTTTGAATAGTGCGGCGAAGGCGGCCGTGGTGTCGATGGCAATCGTGTGGACTCCGGTCGAACGGTTCTCACTGAACCGCACACCGCGCTGGTCCCACGCCGCGTTCGGATCGGACGTCTTGTGCTTCCGGTTAGCCCGGCTCACCAAATTGTCCACGTACTTGCGCAGGTCCTCCGGCGGGCGGATCGCCGCCTCAGCCATGGCCTTCTCCAGGATGCCGGCACGTTCACATTGGGCGGCCTCGATGAGGTTTTTCAGCGAGCGGTCAATGATCTTCGCCTTCTCATCGCTGACCTGGCGGGCACTGGAGCGCGCCCGGGCTTTCTTGCCAGCATCCCCCTCGGAAGCACCCTCCGAATCGTCATCCCCTGTGCCTGCCGAGAAGTCGAAGCCCTCGGGCTCCTCCCCATCATCATCATCCCCCGGCGGGGGCTCCGGCGGCGCAAACAAATCTTTGCCGCGGCGCAAGCGCGAGAACGCCTCCGCGCCCGACAGCCCCAACACCTGCTTCAGGTACTCCGAGGCATACGGGGAACCAACCATGCGGCCAGCTCCATCACGCTCGCATATATAGGCGAAAAGGGCGTCCAAGAACGCCTTGCCTTCAAACGCTTTCTCAACGCGCTCCAGGGCCGCGTGAACCTCATCAAAGTGGACAAGGTCAGGGTCCTCAAGATACGCCACAAGACCATGTAGACCAGCTTCAATTGAATCAGCATAAGTCTGCAGTAGGTGCGTCATGAGAACCCCCTTTCATCTTCATCAGAATACTACCAATCATAAACCACACCCACCCTCCGGTCAAGCCTTTTCCAAAACTTTTTGCTACCAAAAATAACCCCAAAACAGCCCCAAAAACAACGGCAAAACAACCCCAAACACACCCCCCAAAAACCCCCAAAAACAACCCCCAAAACAGCAAAACAAAACCGCCCTCCCCCAGCACAGAGGCTGGAGGGGAGGGCGGTTGGGGCTACACGTGGACGTCGTGAAGCAAAAGGCCCCTAGTCACCAATCTGGTCGCGGCCGCGCTTCACAATCAGCGGGTCCGGCTGGCCAACGAGCTCATGGTCCTTGTTGGTGTATTCAAACTTGGACAGGATGTAGCGCATCGCGTTGATGCGGGCGCGCTTCTTGTCGTTGGACTTGATGGTGATCCACGGCGACTCATCCGTATCCGTGTAGCGGAAGGTCTCCTCCTTGGCGCGCGTGTAATCGTCCCAACGATCCAGCGACGCCAAATCCATCGGCGACAGCTTCCACTGACGCACCGGGTCCACCTGGCGGATAGCAAAGCGGGTGCGCTGCTCACGCTGCGTCACGGAGAACCAGAACTTGGTCAGGGAAATGCCGGAACCGAGGATCATATTCTCCAGCATCGGCACCTCACGCAGGAACTCCGCGTGCTGCGACTCAGTACAGAAGCCCATGACGCGCTCCACGCCGGAACGGTTGTACCAAGAACGGTCAAAGAACACGATCTCACCTGCCGCAGGGAAGTGCTCAATGTAGCGCTGGAAGTACCAGGAGGTGCTTTCGCGTGGCGACGGCTTCTCCAACGCCACCGTCCTCGCCCCACGCGGATTCAGGTGCTCGTTAAAACGCTTGATCGTGCCACCCTTACCGGCGGCGTCACGGCCCTCGAAAATGATGATGTGGCGCTGACCCGTGTCCTTGGTCCAGTTCTGCCACTTCAGCAGCTCAATCTGGAGGGCACGCTTCAGGTCCTCGTACTCATCGCGGCTCATACGCTCGTCATACGGGTACTGTTCACGCCACGTATCAATCGGGGTTCCGTCCGGTTTCAGCAGCACCGGATCATCTTCATCCGAGTCGTCTACGACCCATCCTTCGGTCGCAGCAAGGTCGATCATCGGCAGTTCGTCGTCTTTATGGTCAGCCATACCTACCATTCTATTCCCCTTTGACACATACCGCTTGAACACGAAAAACGGGCCTCACCGCGAGTGCGGTAAAGCCCGTTAAAGCTTGGCTAGGTCTTAAGCGACCAGACCGATCAGGTTAGCAGCGTCGCCAGCCAGGTTGCCGAGGGACTTCAGCATGTTAACCAGAGCGCCGGTGATGGTAGCGCCGCCGGAGAGTGCAGTCCAGTTAGAGATTGCAAGTGCAAAGTTTTCCATGATATTCGCCTTTTCTATTGAAGGATCGGGGGTTTCTTACTTGGACTTCTTCGGCAGCTGGAACGCGTTCTTGGTGTTCTCAGCACCCTGCTTGCTGAAAGCGCCGAAGTAGCCGAAGAACTTCGGCAGCTCCTGGAAGATGCCAGCGGTGCTCTTGCCGAAGGTAGCGAAATCCTTCAGGGCCTTCTGCAGAGACTTAAGATCGAAAGGCATGGTATTCCCCTTTTCGAGTAGGTAGGTGCCAGTGTTTGTCTGGCAAATCTTGACATGTACTGACACCCAGTGGGCGTCACACGAAGTATCTTGCCACAAGGTTCGCGACCGTCAAGAGGTTTCGTTGAAAAAATCTGAACGGCATACAGCTCACTGCCAGACAGGCCAGTTTTACCCTCTATTAACCGCACCGAAAAAATGTCGCCTGCCTGCACAAACAGGGGCCTTTAAGTGAACTCTAACTTAAGAATTTTAGTAAGCGCGTAACTATTTTCAGATGTCTATCGATGTATAGAAACCCGAATAATTTTCAGCACCTGAATGGTTTACACCAATTAGGGGGTAGTCGCGCGACCGCTGCATCGCCGTTACGCGACCGTTACGTGACCGTTACGTGACTGCGAAGCGCTCGCATCGCCCACCCCGGGCGCACACAAAGGGCACGCCGATCTTCCCCCTCCACAGAGTTTGCAGCTACCCACTTGTAGCTAGTAACCGCTTTTTCGCTTGGTAGCCGGGCCTTACCAGCTGCAAACAGCGCAACAGGCGCGCCACACGCGTGCTGGGCGTGCCGCAGGCGGCCGGCGCCGCGGCGGGCGGTTGGGCCTGTGGAGGGGCGCCGCTGGAGGGGGCGTTGGGGCGTCGGTAAGCAACCGAGCCCCTCGCAAAGCAAAAAGCCCGCACAAGGCGGGCTTCAAGCGTTAAACAGGCGGGCGTTTACATCATGCCCATGGACTCCGGGTCCATGCCTGCACCTGCACCGGCCGGCTCCGGCTTGTCAGCCACAACCGCCTCGGTGGTCAGGAACAGCGCGGCGATGGACGCAGCGTTCTGCAGCGCAGAGCGAGTCACCTTCGCCGGGTCGGCGATGCCGTTGGCGAGCATGTTGACGTACTCGCCAGTCGCAGCGTTCAGGCCTTCGCCTTCCGGCAGGTTTGCAACCTTGTCTGCAACAACGCCCGGCTCCAGACCAGCGTTGAGTGCGATCTGCTTCAGCGGAGCGGACAGCGCCTCGCGGACGATCTTCACGCCGGTGGCCTCGTCGCCCTCCAGGCCGAGGTCACCCTCAAGCTCCTTGGCTGCCTGCAGCAGGGCCACGCCACCGCCGGCAACAATGCCCTCTTCAACGGCGGCCTTGGCGTTGCGCACAGCGTCCTCAATACGCAGCTTCTGCTCCTTGAGCTCAACCTCAGTAGCAGCGCCAACCTTGATCACCGCAACACCGCCGGCCAGCTTGGCCAGGCGCTCCTGCAGCTTCTCACGGTCGTAATCGGAGTCGGAGTTCTCGATCTCGGCGCGGATCTGCTTCACGCGGCCCTCGATCTGGTCCTGGTCGCCAGCGCCCTGGACGATGGTGGTCTCGTCCTTGGTCACCACAACCTTGCGTGCCTGGCCGAGCAGCTCAATACCAGCGGTCTCCAGGGACAGGCCGACCTCCTCGGAGATGACCTGGCCGCCGGTCAGGATTGCCAGGTCCTGCAGCATTGCCTTACGGCGGTCGCCGAAGCCCGGGGCCTTAACAGCAACAGACTTGAAGGTGCCGCGGATCTTGTTCACAACCAGGGTGGACAGGGCTTCGCCCTCAACGTCCTCAGCAATGATCAGCAGCGGTTTGCCGGACTGCATGACCTGCTCCAGCACCGGCACAAGCTCCTTAACGTTGGAGATCTTGCCGGACACCAGCAGGATGTACGGGTCCTCCAGCACGGCCTCGCCACGCTCCATGTCGGTGGCAAAGTATGCGGAGATGTAGCCCTTATCAAAGCGCATACCCTCAGTAACTTCGAGGTCAACGCCAAACGTGTTGGACTCCTCAACGGTAATGACGGACTCCTTGTTCACGGAGCCGTTGCCAACGGCGTACATTGCCTCGGCAATCTTCTTGCCAATCTCCGGATCAGAAGCAGAAATGCCAGCGGTGGAGGCGATCTCCTCCTGGGTCTCTACTTCCTTTGCGGAAGCGAGCAGGGATGCGCAAACCTTCTCGGACGCAGCCTGGATGCCGCGCTTGATGCCCATCGGGTTGGAGCCAGCAGCAACGTTGCGCAGACCCTCACGCACCAGTGCCTGTGCCAGCACGGTTGCGGTGGTGGTGCCGTCACCAGCCACGTCATCGGTCTTCTTGGCTACTTCCTTGACCAGCTCAGCGCCGATCTTCTCGTACGGATCCTCGAGGTCGATCTCGCGTGCGATGGTCACACCGTCATTAGTAATGGTCGGCGCGCCCCAGGACTTCTCCAGGACAACGTTGCGACCCTTCGGGCCAAGGGTGACCTTGACGGCGTCAGCCAGGGTGTTCAGGCCGTTTTCGAGGCTGCGGCGTGCTTCCTCGTCGAATGCAATCATCTTTGCCATGTGGGTTTGATGCCTCAGTTCATCATTCGTCGTTTCAAGCAGGCGCCCGCGACGGCATGGCTGTCTTTCCAGCCCATCTGCTCAAACTTTTTGTTAGCACTTTGTTAGCACTTGCCATGCGCGAGTGCTAGATCCCATTTTTAGCACTCTGACATAGCGAGTGCAAGGTAGCCGGATCAGGGCGACAACCGCGGATACGGAACGATCTCCCCACTTTTCCTATGCCTATATAAAGCAGTATCGAGGGTCTTATTGCGTCTCGACGTCTCCTTGCGCCCACCTTGCTGCACAAAGACAACGTAACGCCAGTCAAAATCCCCAAACCCAATGTCCTCACCATGGAAAGACTCCGCCAGCCCCGCCAAATAGCTGGTCACAGCCCTTGCCCCCTTGAGCTGCTGGACCACATCCTTATGGATGAATTTTCGCGATTTCAGTTCGACGACGGTGATGCGTCGATAGTAAAAGTCCAGCAGAACGTAGTCGGCGCGAGCCCCATAGCGGACTGCGCCTGAAGCCTCCTGCCTGACAAGGCCCTGGTTATCCAACGCGTCTGCTTTGAAGGCAATAACGCCGCCGGGCACGTTGCCCAGCGTCACCTCATAGCCCTCCTCTTCCAGGGTGAGGTGCCCGTTGGAATCTGGCACAGCCACAATCTTGGGCTCAAGTATCTGAAGCACCAACCCCCCAATTCCCCGCATAACTACTCAGTCCATCCAACCATGTCTACAAGACGATTCTGATCATCAATCACGTCATCAAACGAGGTTGCCTCGATACCCTCATCGCTAACGGGAACATCGTGGACGCCGGTAGCGGAGGTGCTGTACACCTTCACCTTCTGCGGATCCAGCGCCATGGAGCGGGTAATCCCCTGTTCACGCAGGACTTCCTCCACATCTTCCGGCGCCGGCACCGCCACAGAGGACAACGACACAAGCGCGCTAAGTTCCCGGACAATGTAATCCGAATGGGTAGTAATCAACACCTTGACGCCCTGGTTATGCACAAGCGCGAGTAGGCGCGCAAGCTTTCGCTGGTTGGCGGGGTGCAGGTTCAGCTCCGGCTCATCGATGATGAGGAAATCCCCCGGTTTAGCCCGGTACAGAATGTAGAAATTGAGATCCACCAACGACCGGATGGCGCTTGAGCTTGCAATCAACGGCAACGACACCTGGCCGGTATCAAAGGTCAGCTGCTGCCCTGTCGCCTTGTATCTACCGCCTGCCATACCTTCGATCAATGTTTGGATCGCTGGGTTCGCCTTCACAATCGGGCTGGGTTCCCGCCGCATCCCGGCTATCCGACGAATGAAATCAATATTTGCATCGACCGCAACCGGGTGTGCGAAGTCTCGGCTACGAACCATCGCTTCCCGCTCCACTGGGTTCTCAGATTGTACAAAAGCGTCCAGAAGGTTGGCCGCGGTGGAATCCAGCTCCCGCTGGAAGATCACCGCGCCTGTCCGTTCCGCACTGGAAATGAACACGCCCGGAACAGCAGCCCGCAACATCGCCTCGGTAGCGGCGACACGCACCCAAAACTGGACCCGCTCCGGCGCGACGTCAGCGTACCCGTCAAGTGCCTCAAAGATTAAGGACTGCGTATCAGCGTCAAAACGGACATCAAGAAACGCATCAGACCTACCAACTCGAGCGGCGCGCGTATATCCCTGCAGCACGCTGTAGTCCAGATTGAACACCTGAGCGTGAATCTCTGCCTGGGAAAACAGCGCCGAGTCAGCCGCGAAGAGTGAACCAATTCTGCCCGAAACGCCCGTAGAAATACGAGACATCAATTCCTGCAGAGCCGGTTCTAACGGCGCCAGTTCCAGTCGAGCCACACCTTCAGAGTCAAGCTGCTGACTGATCTGCTCAGCGTTTTCAACATCAATGCGATCTTGGCCCGGAAACTGCGCCACACGGCGCCGATGGCACGCCCTGTTTAGAACCCCGAAGATGGAGTGAGCGAGGTAAGTCTTGCCCGTGTTGTTCCCGCCGGTGATGACCGTCATTCCAGCGAGACGAATCTCGGCCGACGACACCGGGCCGATCGATTCGAGGCGAAACAATAGGTCTGCCACTTCAACTCCAAACGCGCGTTACACGCGAACCCCACCGCTCGCGCTCTTGTTTTCCTTAAGCCCCTATTAAACCCGAACCCTTAGAAAAGAGGTCGGAAATGGGGCAAGCGCTGACAAATCGTGCAGCGGGCCCTTAGTGATCTGACCGCGACCTGGGGAAACGTAAACCGCGTCGTCAGATTTGTCAGGATCCACGGTTGCCCTCTGACAAATCGTGCAGCGGCCCCTTGCCGGTTCGGCAAACACCCAGGTGGCCGATTTTGCGTCGTCAACTTTGTCAGGCAGGCGGCCGGGCGGCGGCCGGGCGGCACCCAAACCCCAGCCCAAAACCCCACTACCCAAAACCAGCCCAAAACCGCCACCCCAACCGGCTGACGACAACAATATAAGCAACCGATAGGTAAAACAGATTTCAAACAGGTACTTTCGTAACCATGTCAAAAACGCCTATTCCAGCCCCGAACCGTGAGCGGATTTTCGCCGACCTTTCCGCTTTAGTCTCCTTCAACTCCCCGCACTCCACCCCTGAGCTGGCCGATGAGCATGAGGCCGCCTGCGCTTGGACCGTTCAGGCGCTTGAGCAGCTGGGCCTGGAGGTCACCCGCCATCCGACGGTGGATGACGCGGACACGATCATTGGGTATAAGGCGCCGGTGGGTGACGCCCCGACGGTACTGTTGTACTCCCACTATGACGTGGTTCCGGCCAACAACCCGGAAGCGTGGACCAGCGATCCCTTCACGCTGACTGAGCGCAACGGCCGTTGGTATGGCCGCGGCGCGGCCGATTGCAAGGGCAACCTGGCCATGCACCTTGAGGCGCTGCGCATGCTGGAGGCCGCCGGCGGCACGGACCTCGGCCTCAAGGTTGTCGTCGAGGGCTCGGAGGAGCTCGGCGGCTTGGATGGCCTGGTCAAGTTGATTGAGCAGGAGCCTTCGCTTTTCGACGCTGACGTGATCCTCATCGCCGATTCCGGCAATGTGGCTGTTGGGGTGCCGACGGTGACGACGTCGCTACGCGGCGGCGCCCAGGTGCACGTGAGTGTGGAGACGTTAGGCGGCGCGATCCACTCCGGCTCCTTCGGCGGCGCTGCCCCGGACGCGGCGCACGCGCTGGTGCGCATTGTGGACTCCCTGTTTGATGAGCATGGCCGCACGACTATCGACGGCGTAGAGGCAACCGCCAAGTGGGAGGGCGACGAGTACTCGCGCGAGGACTTCCGCTCGGACGCGGGTGTGCTCGACGGCGTGCAGCTGCTTGGCAGCGCGGAGGACCAGCCGGCGGACATGGTGTGGTCGCGCCCGGCGGTGACCATGATCGGCTTTACCTCTACCCCGGTTGCGGAGGCAGTCAACGCGGTCAACCCGCGCGCGGAAGCGCAGCTGAACCTGCGCGTCCCGGCTGGCATGGACGCGGCTGAGGTGGCAGAGAAGCTCAAGCAGCACATCATCAACCACACCCCGTGGGGTGCAAAGGTTGAGGTGACTGTCTCGGGCGTGAGCAAGCCGTTCTCGGCAGACCCGGAGGGCGAGGCGCTCGCACTGCTCGGCCAGTGTCTGAAGGACGCCTACGGCAGCGAAAACCTCGCCGTTGTTGGTGCTGGTGGCTCGATCCCGCTGACCATCACGCTGCAGGAAACCTTCCCCAACGCCGAGGTCATCGTGTACGGCGTGGAAGAGCCGCTGTGCGGCATCCACGGCGTGGACGAATCCGTAGACCCCACCGAAATTGAACACATTGCCATTGCGGAGGCCACGTTCCTCACCCGTTACGGCCGCCCAGAAAGCAGCCCAGAAAGCAGCCCCGAAGGCAACTAAGAACTAGTAAGTAGGTTTACGCCGCGTGCTCACACTGCTCATCGCCCTCTTCGCCGCCACAGCGGCCGCACCACTTCTGCTGCGGGCGCTGGGCAGGTGGGCATTCGCACTGATCGCACTCGTCCCGGCTGCGGGGTTTGTGTGGATGGTGTCCCTCTTCCACGGTGGCGTGTTCGCCTCCGGCGGAGAAATTGTCGCCAGCTACGAGTGGATGCCTTCCACCCACATGAACCTCGAGTTCAGACTGGACGCCCTCGCGGGGTTGTTCAGCCTGATCATCCTGGGCGTTGGCGCATTAGTGCTGTTTTATTGTTGGGGCTATTTCGACTCCAACCCGATTCGGTTGGCGGCGTTTGCGTCGCAACTGACCATGTTCGCCACCGTCATGTACGGTCTGGTTATCGCGGACAACTTCCTGCTCATGTACGTGTTCTGGGAGTTGACGTCGGTCCTTTCATATTTGTTGGTTTCGTATTATGGCGAGAGGGCGTCGTCACGCAGGGCGGCCCTGCAAGCGCTGATGGTGACCACCTTTGGTGGGCTGGCAATGCTGGTGGGCATCAACCTGCTCGGACACCAGACCGGTATTTGGCAGCTTTCCGGGATTTCGCAGATTGCGGATATTGAAAACACCACCGGCATTTCGGCTGCGATTGTCCTGATCATGCTGGGTGCGCTGACCAAATCCGCCCAGGCGCCGTGGCACTTCTGGCTGCCCGGCGCGATGGCCGCCCCCACCCCGGTGTCTGCCTATCTGCACTCCGCGGCGATGGTGAAAGCCGGCATTTACCTGGTGGCACGGTTGGCACCGGACATGTCGGCGGTGACCACGTGGCACCTTGTGGTGATTACCACCGGCTGCTTCACCATGCTGCTGGGCGGCTGGATGGCGCTGAAACAGCGCGACCTGAAGCTGGTGCTGGCGTACGGCACGGTTTCCCAGCTGGGCTTTATCACCGCGGTCATCGGCATTGGTTCCCGCGAGGCAACCATGGCGGGTCTCGCGCTGACCTTTGCGCATTCCCTGTTTAAGGCGGCGCTGTTTATGGTGGTCGGCGCCATTGATCACGCAACCGGCACGAGGGACCTGAAGAAGCTTTCCGGCCTGGGTCGCAGCCACCCGCTGCTGGCGGCAATCGCTATCGTCTCCGGTGCGTCCATGGCAGGCATTCCGCCACTGTTCGGCTTTGTGGCCAAGGAGGCCGCGCTGGAGACCGTGCTGCATGAGCAGCTGCTGGTTGGCATGCCGGGCAGGATCATGCTGGTGGTGCTGGTGGTTGGCTCGGTGCTGACCATGGCCTACACCCTGTACTTCCTGTGGGGCGCATTTGCCACCAAGCGTGAGCACGACCGCACACCGTCTGAGGCCGTGCTGCAGATGCATTCGATTGGCCCCAACATGTGGCTCTCGCCGCTGGTGTTGACCATGTTCACCATCTTCTTCGGCATGGTGCCGCGCCGTTTGTCCAGCTTGATCAACGAGTACCTGGACGTGCGCTTCCCCGGCGTGGAATCTGAGCAGCTTGCGCTGTGGCACGGCATCAACGTGCCGCTGATCCTGACTGCGGTGATCATCGCGGCGGGTTCCATCATGTTCTGGCAGCGTGACTTGCTGAAGAAGGCACAGTCCGAGCGCCCTGCGCTTGGGGATGCGGACGCACTGTGGGACAACATCCTGGCCACGCTTCGCCGCTGGTCGCTGCGCCTGACGGCGTCCACGCAGCGCGGTTCCTTGACCATCAACCTGGCCGTGATCTTCGCCGTGGTGATGGTTGTGCCGCTGGCCGCGATGATCCTTGGCCCAAGCAACAGCATTCAGATGATTGTGTGGGACAACGTGTGGCAGGCCATCGTGGTGGTGCTCATGGTGGGCGCCGCCGTGTTTGCCACCGTCCAGCGCAACCGCCTGTCCGCCGTGATCATGGTCAGCCTCACCGGCTACTGCCTGGCGCTGATCTTCGCGCTGCACGGCGCGCCGGATCTGGCGCTGACGCAGACGCTGGTGGAAACCATTGTCATGGTGCTGTTCATGCTGGTGCTTCGCAAGATGCCCACGGATGTGGAGCAGCGCCACGACGACAACCGTCTGCGCGCCTGGCTATCCATCGGCACGGGTGTTTCCGTTGTTGTGGTTGCCATGACGGCGATCTCGGCGCGCGTGGCGGAGCCTATCTCCGCACACATGCCGGATCTGGCCTACGAGATCGGGCACGGCCGCAACGTAGTCAACGTGCTGCTGGTGGACCTGCGTGCCGCCGATACCTTCGGCGAAATCATCGTGCTGGTGATCGCCGCAACCGGCATCGCCAGCCTGATCTTTGGCACCGGCAAGTTCGGCCGCCCGTCGCACCGCCCAACGCTGTCCACCACCCGCCCGCGGTGGCTGTCCTCCGGCGTGCCAAGTGAGACTGAGCTCAACCGCCAAATCATGGTGGACGTGGTCACGCGGCTGCTGTTCCCGTCCATGATGCTTTTGTCGCTGTACTTCTTCTTCTCCGGCCACAACGCCCCCGGCGGCGGTTTCGCCGGCGGCCTAGTCGCGGCCCTTGCGTTTACGCTGCGCTACCTCGCCGGCGGCTACAAGGAGATCGAAGATGCTTTGCCTATCGACGCTGCACGCATCCTCGGCACCGGCATCCTCGTCTCTGCAATCGCGTTCGCGGTGCCAATGTTCTTCGGCTACCCGCCGCTGATGAGCTCCTTTGCGGAGATCGAGTTGCCGCTGATCGGCCTGGTCGCCGTGCCGTCGGCGCTGGTGTTCGACGCCGGCGTGTACCTCATCGTGATCGGCCTGATCATGCACGTGCTGCCGTCCATGGGCGCGCACCTTGACCGTGAGGACGAGGCCCGCAAGGACCGCGCCCGCGACCGCGCCCGCGAGCTGCAGGAGAAAAACAAACGGCGTCGCAGAAGGCTGTCAAGACTCACCAGCACCGGAAAGGAGAACAAGTAGATGGAAGCCAACCTGTTCCTACTCATCGGCTCCGGTGTGCTCATCGCCTGCGGCGTGTACATGATGCTGGATCGCGCGTTGACCCGCATGATCCTGGGCGTGCTGCTGCTTGGCAACGGCGCAAACCTGCTCATCCTGCAAGCCGGCGGCGAAGCCGGCTCCCCGCCAATTTTGGGGCGCACCTCTGAAACTGCCGACGGTATGGCGGACCCCCTAGCGCAGGCGATGATCCTGACCGCGATTGTGATCTCCATGGCGCTGGCCGGGTTCATGCTCTCGCTGATGTATCGCCAGTACCGCTACCGCACGGATGACGTGATTGAGCGTGACGAGGAAGACCACGCAATTGCCACCCGCCCAACCACGCCTTCGGCAGCCCCGGACCATGACTTGTCCGAGGACCCGGAGACCGGGCGCTTGTCCGCCAGCGGCGACACCTTTGGGCCACGCAACTTTGAAAGCCCCGTGAAGGAGATGGACGGTGACAGGTAGTTTGATGGCGTTCGCGGAGGCGTCGTTAAGCATGATGCCCTATCTCACGGCCATGCCGATCCTGCTGCCAGCCGTGGCTGCGGCGCTGATTTTCGTGGTGCGGCCACTGCAGCTGCAGCGCACCATTGCCCTTGGCACCCTGTTTGCGCTGGCAGTTATCGCCGCAACCATGATCATTACTGTGGACGTCCACGGCATCCACACCGTACAAATGGGCGGCTGGGACGCACCGATTGGCATCACGCTGGTTGCGGATCGCTTGAGCACCGTGATGCTGTTCGTCTCCTCCATCGTGCTGTTTGCGGTGATGTGGTACGGCATTTCGCAGGGTCTTCGCGACGGCGACGAGGACGACCCAGTCGCCGTCTTCCTGCCGGTGTACATGCTGTTGTCCATGGGCGTGAACCTGTCATTTCTGGCGGGCGACCTGTTCAACCTGTACGTGGGCTTTGAGGTGTTCCTGGTTGCCTCGTACGTGCTGTTGACGCTGGGCGCGTCGCCAGGGCGCGTGCGTGCCGGCATTGGTTACGTGATGGTGTCCGTGGCCTCTTCGATGGTGTTTCTGTTCGCGCTGGCGCTGATTTATGCGTCTGTGGGCACGGTGAACATGGCGCAGGTGGGCATCCGGATGGAGGAAATCCCCACCGGCACCCGCGCCGCGATTTTTGCCACACTGCTGGTGGCGTTTGGCATTAAGGCGGCGGTGTTCCCGCTGGACGCGTGGCTGCCGGACTCCTACCCCACGGCGGCATCCCTGGTAACCGCGGTGTTCGCGGGCCTGCTGACCAAAGTGGGCGTGTACGCGATTATTCGTATGCGCTCGGTGGTGTTTACAGACGGCTCCTTGGACACCCTGCTGATGTGGGTGGCGCTTTTGACCATGATCGTGGGCATCATGGGTGCGTTGGCGCAAAACGACATCAAACGTTTGCTGTCATTTACCCTGGTCAGCCACATCGGCTACATGATCTTCGGCATTGCCTTGACGTCTGTGCAGGGCCTGTCCGGCGCGATCTTCTACGCCATCCACCACATTCTGGTGCAGACGTCTTTGTTCCTGGTGGTTGGCCTGATTGAGCGCCAGGCGGGTTCCGCGCAGCTGCGCCGCCTCGGCTCTTTGATCTACACCTCGCCCTTGGTGGCTATCTTGTACTTCATCCCGGCGCTGAACCTGGGCGGCATCCCGCCACTGTCCGGTTACCTGGGCAAAGTCATGCTCATCCAGGCAGGCGCCCAACAAGGCACCTGGCTTGCGTGGGTACTCATCGCTGGCGCTGTGGTCACCTCCCTGCTCACCTTGTACGCCATGATCCTGGTGTGGTCCAAGGCGTTCCTGCGCGACCGCACCGACGCCCCCGAAGGCGAAGTGGCCCTTGCGCGCCCGTCCAACCTGGCGGATCGCTACAGCACCACCACCATGGCAGAGCGCGAGGACCCGGGTCGTGTGCCCGTGGGCATGATGGCGTCAACCGCGTTGTTGGTGGCAGCTTCTTTGTCCATCACGGTGCTGGCCGGCCCAATCTCTGAGGTGACGGACCGCGCCGCCCAGTCCGCACAGGACCAGTCCATCTACCGCGACGCTGTCCTCCACCCGGACCCGGACAACCCAACGCGGCGCCCCGAACTATTCCTGGTTCCTACGCTTGATGATTCAACGTCGGACTCCCAAACCAACCGCCCCACCACCGGAGGTGAGCGCTAATGGCTTCCCCGCTGCAACGTTTACACAACCGGCTGCGCTGGCCGTTTGTTATCTGGCTGACGTTCATGTGGATCCTCCTCATGGGCGACTTAACATGGGGCAACCTCATCGCCGGCGTGTTGTTAGGCCTAGCCGTTGTGCTGGTGCTGCCGCTGCCGCCAGTGCCGCGCCAACACACCACTATCCGTTGGGATCGCCTCATCATGTTCGTGTTGAGGTGGCTGTGGGACTTGATCGTGGCGTCTGCACGCGTGGCCTGGCTCGCGCTGCGCCCTGAACCCACCCCGAAGGGCGCAATCGTGCAGGTCCCCATGCGCGTGTCCTCTGAACTGGTGCTGTACTTAGCCACGTGCGCGTACAACCTCCAGCCCGGCGGCACCGTCACCGACATCAACGTGGCCAAACGCCTCTGGACCGTGCACCTTCTGGACGCCAGCACGCCCCAGGCCCTCGAACGCGAAATCCAAAACGTAGCCACCCTGGAACGGCAGATGATCGACATCTTCGAAAACCCACCACGCAGCCTCAAACGCTCCAGCGCTGGGGCACGCGCGGCACGCGCAGCACGAAAGGCGGAGCGCTGACATGGACCCCACGCTGTACAACATCTTCCTAGCGATTGCGGCCGTGCTGCTAGCCACGGGATTTTTCATCGTGTTCTGGCGCATCGTCGTCGGACCGAACTCCATGGACCGCATGCTGGCCAATGACGGCATCACCGCGTCCCTGCAATGCGTGCTGGCGCTCTACATCTGCTGGACGCTCGACACCACCGTGGTCAACGTCATGATCGTGATCGCGCTGCTCGGATTCATCGCGTCCCTATCCGTGGCGCGTTTCCGCAAGAGGGACGGTGCGCACTAATGATCAACTGGTCTTTGATTGCAGACATCGTCTCTTTGGTGTTCATCCTGCCCGGTGCGTTCATGGTGTTCTCCGCCGCAGTCGGTGTGGTGCGCTTCCGCTCCACACTTGCGCGCGTGCACGCCATTACGAAACCGCAGACCACCGGCCTGCTGCTCATGATGGTGGGCACAATCATCCGCCTGGTCGGCTCGGAGGACTTCGGGATCCACGAGCGTGGCGACGTCGGCATGATGATCCTGCTTGTCCTCTTCGCCCTCATGACCAACCCGGTTACCGGCCAGCGCCTCGGCCGCATCTCCAGGCTTGAAGGCCTCTATGGCACAGAGAAAGACCTGACGGTGAACAACGCGCCGGCGGCCTACCACCCGGGACGCGTGGAGACGCACACGCCGAAGAAGGCGGACAAGCCTCAGGGTTAGCTCCAGCGGATGAGCTCTTCGCACGTGGCGTCTACAACCTGACGCCAATCGCCCGTGGCCTGGTAAAGCTTGCGCTGACGCTCGTAGCCCGCCCCGCGGTCAATGATCTCGTGGACCAGCTCAAGCTCCTCGACGCACCCAAGCTCCTTGGCAATCGGGGTGAGCTCCTCCATCAGCGCAGCCAGGTCATCTTTCACCCACGCTTCATCGGTGGCGCGGCTGGTAATGATCTCCGCGTCCAACCCATACCTGGCACCGCGCCATTTGTTCTCGGCCACATGCCACGGCTGCAGCGTCGGCAAGGCCTCGCCAGCCTCCAGCATCCGGTCGTAGTGCACCACCAGGCAGTGCGTTAGCGCCACGACGGCTGCGAGTTCACGCAGGTTACTCGTGGCGTCCGAAATACGAACCTCGATGGTGCCCCACTTGGCGGCGGGTCGGACGTCGAAATGCATCGAGCCCGTGTGACTAATCACGCCGGAAATCTTCTGATCCTGCATGAACCCAACCCAGTCCGCCCACGTGCGGAACTGGTACGGCATGCCAGCCGTGGGCAGCTGCTGGTAGAGCATCGTGCGGTTCGAGGCATAGCCCGTATCCAACCCCTCCCACGCCGGACTCGATGCGCTGATGGCCAGCAGGTGCGGGTACTTCGTCATCACCGCGTTAATGATCGGCCACACCTTGTCCTCATGGCTAATGCCCACGTGGCAGTGCACGCCCCACAGCAGCATCTGCTTGCCCCAATACTGGGTGCGATTAATGATCTCCGCGTAGGTTTCCTTCGCGCTGAGCTGCTGCTCACGGAAGTCTGTAAACGGATGGCCGCCGCCGGCCCACAGCTTCAGGCCTTGACGTTCGGCTTCGTCCCGCACCACTTTCAAGTCTTTGCGCAGTGCTTGTATTGCCTCACCCGTATTCGCACACACCGGGGTGACCAGCTCAACGGTGTTCTGCAGAAACTCACGCTCCAGGTGCGTCTCCGGGTGCGCCGCGTGCACCGCGTCAATCACATCGGCCGCCCTTGGCACCAGGTCGCGGGTCTGCGGGTCAATGACGCAGATCTCCCACTCCACGCCGAGAGTGTTGGCCTCCGAGCGGGCAAAATCGCGGTAAGGATCCATGTGCAGCAAGTCTATGCGCTAGGTGCCGAAATCCCGCCATTACATTCGGCGCTTGGTGGCTGTGGCTTGGTGGCTGTGGCTTGGTGTTGATAGTGCTTCTGGCCATCGTCAGACTTTTTGTGAATAGGTGCTTGGTCAGAGCGTCGAGTTTTAGAATCTTGATGCCCTGACCGAGCATCTAGTCACTAAAACGGTTTCGGTTTATGGGCTTCGGTGATGTTGGTGGACTCATCCCGGCCGGCGCCGACATTCTCCGGCCGCTGCCGCTGCAGCAATCTCCGGATTACTACATTCCGGCCTCTAAACGCCCAGGTGGAGGCACGTACTTCCGGAATTGCTTCATCCCCGCGGTGGGCGTGTCTGACAAATCGTGCAGCGGGCCCTGCTCTCGATCTGCAAACACCCAGGTGGCGGATTTTGCGTCGTCAACTTTGTCAGCGTGGCAGCCAGGTGGCAGCCAGGTGGCGGCCAGGCCGGCCCTTGATGGCGCCCCAAATCCTGAATTTGTTTCCCAAAATCGGGGAAATAATTCAGTAATCCCAGGTGGCCAAGAGCACCAACCCAAACTAATTCAGAGCGGTGCCCCCGGCCCGCTCGCCACCCCTTCGGCAAGAAGCAGCCTAAAGAGAAAACGCCCCGACCCCGCAAGGGGCCGAGGCAAATACGCAGAAGCGTTAGCGTTTATTGATTCTCTGCGAGCACCACAACGATTGCGTCGCGAGCATTCGTGTTCGGCGGCAACTGTACATTATCGGTCTTTGCTACGGCGACGCCGCCAAGCCGGCGGGCAATCTCCTCAGCAACCTGGCGTGCGCCCTCGGTGCTCTCCGGGTAGAAGACCTGTACACCTTCGAAGGTGCCGTATTGGCCTTCCGGCATGTTTGCGTTCTTCGTCGGATCGTTGAGTTCGGCCGTGTTCGCCACCTGGAAGTTGCCGTCCAGTTTGGCCATCGTATCGGCTGCCCAACCGTTGACGTTGGAGTTGTTGTACACGAAGACCTGGGCGTTCTGGGCTGTGATGGCGGGGCCGCCATCGTTGGGAGCCGGTGCCGATGCCGGAGCGTTCGGGTCCTCCGGGTTCGCCGGGTCAGCCGGTGCATTCGGGTCTGCTGGAGCGTTCGGGTCGGCAGGGTTTGCCGGGTCGTTTGGCTGGCCCTCAGCGTGCGGATCGGCAGGGTTCGCGTTCGTCGGGACGGTCTCCGGGGTCGGCGGCAGTGCCGAGTTGGTGCCGTCCTGCGGAGCGGTTGCCGAGGTCTCGGTGGAAGCGGCGCCTGTGCCGGTATCGCCGCTCTTCTGCGTAAGCGCGTAAATACCCCAGAGCAGCAACAACGCGGCAACAGCGATCAAGATCATGGCTAGGCCGCGCTTCGGGATACCCGCGCCACCAGCACCCGCGGCAGCGCGACGGCGGCCACCAGCTGCGCGACGAGCACCAGCCGCACGACCAGCACCAACGGCGCCCGCGCCAGCTGCTGCACCGGCGGCACCGGCGGCGCCGGCGGCGAGGTTGTCGTCATCCTCGATGTAATCGTCGTCGTAGGCGTCGATGTAATCGTCGTCGTAATCCTCGCGGCGGTGTGCACCGGCATACTCCTCGGCACCAGCCGAAGCAGCGCCAGCCGAAGCAGCACCAGCACCAGCACCAGCCGAAGCAGCGCCGGCTGCTTCTACCGGCTCGTCGCCGGGGTAGTCGGTGTACTCCGTGTCGGCAACGTACTCCGTGTCGGCGACATACTCGGTGTTGTCACCAAAATCGGCACCAAAGTCATCAACAAAGTCGTCAACAAATTCGTCGCGGTTGTCGTCGCTAGGGCGGTTTCCCGGGTTGTTCGTAGTCACGCGCGCCACACTACCCTCGAGTGGAGGTTGAGGGTTTAAGGCGCGCCGTCGCGAAGCCTCTGCAATCTGCGCACCAACTGGGGCCGGGCGGCGAGCGCATCGGGTGAGTCCAGCAAACCGTTGAGACGCTGGAAGTATCGCACCGGGCTGATGCCAAGTTCGCGGCGGATGGCTTCCTCTTTTGCGCCGAGTGAGCGTGGGGCGCGCGCTTCGAAGTCCAGCAGGGCAAGGTCATCGTCGGCGAGCATGCCTAATATATACCGCATGACTATTCGACCAATCGTGATCTACGGCGACCCCGTCCTGCACACCCCCACGAAGGAAGTGACGCAGCCGGTGGAGGAGCTGCAGGAGCTCATTGCTGACATGCACGAGACTATGGACGCCGCGAATGGCGTCGGCCTGGCCGCCAACCAGATCGGTGTGCCGCTGCGTTTGTTTGTGTACCACTGCCCGGATGGGGATGTGATGCGTCGTGGCACGGTGATCAACCCGGTGCTGGAGACTAGCGAGATCCCGAAGACCATGCCGAGCGATACCGGCGAGGACGACGAAGGCTGCCTCTCCGTGCCTGGCGAGGGCTGGCCAACCGGCCGCGCCGACTGGGCCAAGGTCACCGGCCTGGATGAGAACGGCAATGAGGTAGAGGTGGAGGGCACCGGCTTTTTCGCCCGCTGCCTGCAGCACGAGGTTGGCCACCTGGACGGCTACGTGTACACGGACGTGCTGACCGGCCGTTACAAGAAGGAAGCGAAGCGCGCGATTCGTGATAACGGCTGGACCGAGGCCGGCAACACCTGGCTGCCGGGCACGGATCAGGACCCGTTTGGCCACTAGCACTTCTTGCTTGTGGGTGTAAGGGGTTATGCTTAGGCGTTGACTGTCCGTTTTCAATTGAAGGACCCGCTTATGCGCACCGCTTCCGCCTTGATTGCTGCTGCCGCTGCCCTTGCGCTTTCGGCACCCGCCGCGAGCGCTACCTTGACGTCCGCGCCTGCCCCCGTCGTGGTTACTGAGGGCCCGGAGGCGCCCGAGCTGACTCGCGAGGAGCTGATCGAGGCCGCCATCAAGGCCAGCGAGGCGTACGCGAAGAAGCAGACCCCGAAGACCGAGGCCGCGCTGCGCGAGGCGCTTGAGGCGTGGCTGGCCGATGTCACGGAGCGCATGGATGAGCTCGACGCCGAGCGCGACGAGGCCGGCGAGCTCCCCGAGGAGCTGGCCGATGCCGAGGCTGAGCTGCTGGAAGAGCGCGTGTTGTTGCGGAAGCTGTACAAGGAGCTCTCGCTTGACGACGCTTCAACGCACCCCCTCCCCACCATCCTCACCGAAGCAAACGTGGCGGATGAAGAGGCGGAGGTAACTACCGCGGAGGCCACGGCGGCGGTGCTCGGCGAGGGCGCTGAGGACGCTGACGCTGATGCTGGCGCTGAGGATGCGGGCGCTGAGGCTGCTGAGGTCGCGGCGGAAGAAGCGGCGGAGCCTGTGGCAACTGAGCGTGCAACCGCGAAGACTGCAACCGCGAAGACTGCGCGCGCGACCGCGGAGCCGACGCTGCGCCAGCGCGTGGTGACCTTGGCGGACGACACCACTACGTCCACCACCACCAGCGAGACCACGACGGACACTACGACGACGAATACGTCGACGACCAGCACCACGACCACGGGCACGTCCACCACCTCTTCCGCAACCACGTCCGGTACGGCAACCGTGTTGGAGAACAGGACGACTGAGGCGACCACGACGCGCTCCAGCACGAGCACCAGCTCCAGCACGAGCTCGACCACCCGCACCTCCACGCCGACGAGTACCACGAGCACGACTCGCAACGACGATCTGGCTGAGACCGGCACCCCGATGCTGGGCCTGATCGCGCTGGGTGCGCTGCTGGTTGTGGGTGGCGTGTTCCTGACGCGTCGCGGCAACGAGTAAGTACAGAGCACGAAACTAGTGTCGCGCGTTTTTCGTTCGGACCCGGTGGCGGTTGGGGACCGAGTTGTGGTGCGCCAGCGTCGCGGCGACCTGGATAGTGACGTCATCGGATTCGTCCACAGCACCGACCCTTTGGTGATTCGCCGGGGTGAGGAGCTGGTGGGGATTACGCACCTGCACATCATCAAGAAGCTCTCCCCACGCACGGTGCGCAATTCGGACATCCGCGCGGTGGAAACCGCTACCGCCAAGGCGTTTCCGGGCCAAGAGCAGGAGCTCATCCAAGGCTGGCTGGCGCGCGCCGGTGCCGAGATCGCGGAACGCTCCAACTCCGCCACCCCCATCGGCCACGCCGCGGGATTCCAGGCGGTGCCGTTAGAGGAGATCGCCAAGTTCTACCAGGAGCGCGACATGCCGGTGCAGCTGCTGATCCCGGAGCGCATTGGCAAACCCGCGCTGCGGCTGATTGAGCAACACCCGGACGCATGGCAGTTGGGTGAAGAGATCGTGGTCATGACCCGCGAGCTCGACGACATTGCATACGACATGGACCCGCGCGTACACATAACCACGCAGCCGGATGAAGACTGGCTGGCGCTCTACCACTACCGCGGCCAGGAGCTTCCCGCCGAGGCAGTGCTTGACCTCGCCCAAAACATTGACGGTGAGATCGGCTTTGCCAGCCTCGTAGAAAACGGCGAAACCATCGCAGTCACGCGCGCCACGATTACTGCCTCGGAAGACGAGCGGCGTTGGCTGGGGTTTTCGGCGGTTGAGGTGGGTGAACGGTGGCGTCGACAAGCAAAAGGCACTGTGCTGGGCCAAAGTGTGCTCGCGTGGGCTAAAAGCCGGGCTGACGCCGCATACCTGCAGGTTAGGGCGTCGAACGTGGCGGGGATCGCATTGTACACCAAACTGGGGTTTGTGGAACACCACCGCCACCGCTACGCACGGCTGGGCTAGTCTTACTGCATGCGAATTGCCACGTGGAACGTCAACTCAGTGCGAACCCGCGCTGAGCGCATCGGCGCATTCCTCACACGCGGTGACATCGACGTGTTGTGCATGCAGGAAACCAAATGCGCGGACGACAAATTCCCCTACTCAGTTTTCAACGTCTTGGGCTACGACGTCGCCCATGTTGGTTACAACCAGTGGAATGGGGTGGCGATTGCGTCGCGAGTCGGCCTGGAAGACGTACGCCACGAATTCGAGCGGCAGCCGGCGTTTGCCAAAACCGGGGAGCCGGTGCGCGAAGCCCGCGCCGTTGGTGCCGTGTGCGGCGGCGTGGATGTGTGGAGCCTGTACGTGCCCAACGGCCGCGAGATCGGGGACCCGCATTACGACTACAAGCTGGAGTTCCTCTGGCGCCTGGCAGACGCGGTGCAACCTTCCGCGCACCAGGTGCTGTGCGGCGATTTCAACATTGCGCCGCGTGATGAAAACGTGTGGGACGTGTCGTTTTTTGAGGGCCGCACGCACGTGACGGAGCCGGAGCGCGCCGCGTTCCAAATGCTGCTTGAGGCCGGGTTGACGCAGGTCAAGCACGAGGAGCCGTACAGCTTCTGGGACTACAAATCTGCCCGCTTCCAGCGCAACCAAGGCATGTTGATCGACTTCCTGCTGGCAACCGCGCCGTTGGCGGACGGGTTCGAGCGCGCCTGGGTTGACGTTGAGGAACGCTCCGGCAAGGGCGCGTCCGACCACGCGCCGGTGATCGCCCAGTTTGATACGCACACGCTGGATATAGACGCGGTTCGCTGATCTTATGGACGTTTCGTGGTGGCAGGCGGCGCTGTTCGTCCTAGATTTTGCGATCAAGCTGGTCATGATCGGTATCGTGCCGGGCGGGCGCAAACCGTCCAGCGCCAACGCGTGGCTGCTGCTCATCCTGTTTGTGCCGGTGGTCGGCCTGCCATTGTTCCTGCTCATGGGCTCGCGGATTGCGTCCCGGCGCCGCCACCGCATCCAGGTGGAAGCCAAAGAGGCCGTGAACAACATCCACACGGACATTCCGGATGAGCCCGGGTCTTTAAGCGGCGAGGCCTCCTCCATCGTGCGCCTCAACCGCACACTCACCGGCTACCCGGCGCTGGAAGCGTCCATCCCCGCGCTCTGGACGGACTACGACATGACCATGCAGCGCATGGCCGAACTCATCGACAGCGCACAACACGACGTAAACATCGAAATCTACGCCGTGGCCTGGGACGACACCACCGGCATAGTCTTCGAAGCCATCGAGCGCGCCGTCGCCCGCGGCGTCCACGTCCGCCTGCTATTCGACCACATCGGCTCCCAAAAACACCCCGGCTTCCGCAAGTTGAAGAAGCGCCTGACCGAAATCGGCGTGGACTGGCACATGATGCTCCCCCTCGCCCCACTGCGCGGCCGCTGGCGCCGCCCGGATCTTCGCAACCACAGGAAGCTTTTGCTTATCGACGCCAACGTCGCCCTCCTCGGCTCCTTCAACCTCATCGACCGCACCTATTTGTTACGTAGACATAGGCGCGCGGGCAGGCAGTGGATCGACGCATTCATTGAGCTGCGCGGACCCATCGTTGCGTCCCTGGAGTCCATGTTCGCCGTGGACTGGTTCACCGAATCCGGCGAAGTCCTCGAACTGCGCTCCCCGCGCGAGATTGGTTCGGGTGGTTCGGGCGCTGGTGTTGCTGGTGGCGCTGGTGGCGCTTCGGGCGCTGGCGCTGGTTCGGGCGTTGGCGTTGCTGACGCTTCGGGCGCTGGCGCGAACGTCGTCCAGCTGGTGCCCTCCGGCCCCGGCTACCTGACCGAGCCGAACCTGCGCATGTTCAACACGATGATCCACCACGCGCGCGAACACCTGATCCTGTGTTCCCCCTATTTCGTGCCCGAAGACTCCATGCTGGAAGCCATCACCTCCGCCTGCTACCGAGGTGTGCGCGTGGACCTCCTCGTCGGCGCCAAGGCCGACCAGTTCATGGTCCAACACGCCCAATCTTCCTACTACGAGCAGCTTTTAAACGCCGGCGTCCACATCTGGGAATTCCCCGCCCCGTATATCCTGCACTCCAAGTTCGTGCTGGCAGATCCCGGTACCGAAAACGCCGTCGGCGTCATCGGCTCGTCCAACATGGACATCCGCTCGTTCTCTTTGAATTACGAATCTTCCCTGTTCATCGCCTCCGGCCCCCTCCTGCTGGCGCTTCATCACTTAGCGTTGAACTACATCGCTGTCTCCCACGAACTCCTGCCCCAGGTTTGGGAGCAGCGCCCCTGGTACCGACGCTACATCGACAACGTGATGAAGCTGACCTCCGCGCTGCAGTAGGTGCGGCTTCAGCGCTTCGGCCCCGCCGCTTCGGCCGGCCCGCCGCCGGTACTGCGCTGCCGACTGAGTCTCTGACAAATCTGACATTTCGACACTCCTTGAAATTTTAACCGCCCAGGTCAGGGCGTTATCGCCAAAATCGCGTCGTCACATTTGTCAGTGGGCAGTGTGGGGTCCTGACAAATCTGACATTTCGGCACTCCTTGAAATTTTAACCGCCCAGGTCAGGGCGTTTTCACCAAAATCGCGTCGTCACATTTGTCAGAACCAACGGCCAAAACCAACCCCTAGGCGTCGCGCGCCGCGGTCAGCGCCACGCCAACGCCCCACACAGCAACCGCCCACACGGCGAACACGCCGAAGCCGTGCCAGACGGAGTCCCAGTAGGGGGTGGGCTGGTTGGTCATGAACGCGATGATGTTGCCAAACGGCATGAATTTGACCAGGTCCGCGCCAATGTTAGGGATCATGCCAACGATGGACTCCAGCACCAACAGCAGCGCCATGCCAATGACTACGGCGCCGGCGGTGTTGCGCACGATCCAGCCGATGCCCTGCACAAACAGGCTGACCAGCGCCATCCCCAGCGGCACGGCCCACATGGCGCGTTGCGTGGCGGGGTTGGTGGGCCAGTTGGCGGAGACGGGTGCGGTGAGGTCCGCAAGCGTCAGGGCCGCCGCCAAAGCCACGGCGCACACCACGGCCGCCAGCACAGCACCCAGCAGCGCTTTCGCCGCGGCGACTTGCCAGCGCTTGGGCGCGATGCGGAAGTTGGTGGCGGGGATGCCAAAGCGGTATTCGGTGGTCACCACCATGGATTGCTGCACGATCATGACGATGATGCTGGTCAGCGCTACCGTCGCAATGACGGTGACGGGAATGTACGGGATGGTGCCCAGGCGCGCGGTCCACGCGAACAGCGCGCCGTAGCCGGCGGCGATCAGCACGGTCAGTCCGGAGGTCCACCAGAAGGCGGCGGTGGTGCGTAGTTTGGTCCATTCGGCAGGCAGAAGATTAAGCATGAGGACCTTCCAGAGCAGAAGCAGCGTATTGGGTGTGGCCTTCGGTGGATTGCATGTAGGCGTCTTCAAGCGAGGCGCGTCGCTCGCTCAGCTCGGCCAGTTGCACGCCGGCCGCAAATGCCGCCGCACCGACCTCGTCGCTGGTCATGTTGGGTATTTCGATGGTTGGGCGCCCGTCGGCGTCGATAGTCTCGGTGTACTCATTGAGTACCCCAAGGAGCTTTTGCTTATCGACGCCCACGCCAACCCGAACCACCGTCACCACCGCAGAGTTACCGCGAATGAATTCGGCGACGGACGTGTCGGCGACCAGCTTGCCCTTGCCGATGACGATGAGGTGGTCCGCGGTCTGCGCCATCTCTGCAAGCAGGTGCGAGGACACGAGCACGGTGCGGCCCTCGGCGGCAAAGGACTTCAGCAGGCCGCGGACCCAGCGGATGCCTTCGGGGTCCAGGCCGTTGACGGGTTCGTCGAGGATGAGAATTTCGGGATCCCCAAGCAACGCCGCCGCGATGCCGAGGCGCTGGCTCATGCCTAGCGAGAACCCACCGACGCGCTTGCCGGCAGCCTCCGAAAGGCCAACCAGCGAGAGCACCTCATCAACGCGTGAGGCAGGCAATCCCGCTGCCTGCGCCTGCCACAACAGCGTCGCACGCGCGGAGCGGTTCGGGTGCACACCCTTGGCGTCCAACAGCGCGCCCACTTTGCGGGTGGGGTTTGCAAGGGCGGAATACGGCGCGCCGTCGATCAGCGCCGTGCCCGCAGTCGGCTTGTCCAGGCCGAGAATCATGCGCATCGTGGTGGATTTACCTGCACCGTTCGGGCCCAAAAAGCCGGTGACGTGACCGGGTTGGACGCTGAAGGTGAGGTCATCCACGGCGGTGACTGCGCCGTAGCGCTTTGTCAGGCCTTGTACTTCAATCATGCGGATTAGTATGCCCGACGCGTGCCAGAACCGTTGGCAGCGAGGCAGCGAAACCGGGGTGCAGCGGCAGTGCCATTACACCCCGGGAAGCGAGATCTTCCAGCGGGACCCAGCGCAGCTCCACGCTCTCCTCGTTCGCGGCAAACGGCAACCGCGACTCCGCCGACGCGATTACGGTGGTGTAGCTCCACCCCGGCACCTCGAAAGTGACCACGCTGTCCACCACCGTCACCAGGGAAGGGTCGATGCCGCACTCCTCCACCGTTTCGCGAAGAGCGGCTTCGGCAGCGGTTTCGTGGGAGTCGCGTGCGCCGCCGGGGATGCCCCAGGTGTCGCCGTCGGCGGTCCAGGGGGCGCGGTGTTGGAGGAGCACGTGGGCGTCGGCAAGCAAGAAGAGCCCTGCGGCGCCATGAAGGCCCCAGTATTTGTGGTTGTGGTGGTGGACCCAGCCGTTTCCGTCGCCAAGCATGAGCCCCACTGTATATTCTTGGGGAATGTTCGACGATGCCTGGCTTGATAGCGCCGAGACCGCAACGCGGCGGCGCTTTCAACTTGTGCGCATTCCGGCGGGGCTGGCGTCTACGCCGGGGCGGCTGGTGGCGATGATGCTGGTGCTCACGTTGGCGCTGCTTGCGGCCGGTTTTTCCATGAGCCAGTCCATTGCGGCCAGGCAGCGGGCGCTGGACACGCTGATTACCTCCACGGAGCCGATGGCGCATTCGGCGCACCTGTTGTACAACAGCCTGAGTCAGGCGGACACGATTTCCACCAACGCGTTTGTGCAGCCTGGCCTTCTGACGAAGGAGCAGATGGAGACGTACGCGGCCAGTATTGACCGCGCGGCCGCCACGGCTGCCGATATTCATGAGGGCGCGGTGACCACGGTCGGCGGCGGCGCGGCGGCGGAGGCCACGCGCGAAATCATTACCAAACAGGTGACGGATATCCAGCGTGACCTGCCCGTTTACACGGGGTTGATGGAGCGCGCGAAGGTGAATCAGCGCATTGGTAACCCGGTGGGTGTGGCATATATGACGCAGGCGAGTTCCGTGATGCGCGACGGGATGTTGCTGAAGGCGGATCAGCTCTCGCGGCTCACCCAGGAGGAGGTGGCGCGTGAGATGCGTCGCCTGTCCGCGCCGCAGTGGGTGCCGCTCAGTGGCCTGTTTGCGGCGCTTGGGTTTTTGCTGGCGGCGCAGTGGGCGCTGTGGCGTGTGTTCCGCCGCCGCCTGAACAAGGGGTTTGTGGCGGCCACGGCGGCGATTGTGATTGCGGTTGGCTGGGTCAGCGCGTCCAACTACCAGGCGTGGGAGTCCGGGGCGGTGGGATTCCAGCGCGCGGCGGACCCGTGGCAGCAGTTGGCGCGGGCGCGTATTGAGGCCCAGGAGACCCGCACGGATGAGACGTTGGCGTTGTTGTCGCGGCGTTCGGTAACTAGGGCGTCGCAAAGCTTCGCGCTGACGGGCGCGCATATTCGCAGCGCGTTGGATGCGGCGGAGTCGCTGGGTGCAGAGGTGGATCCGGCGCGCGGCTACCTGTCCGCATGGTCGCAGGAGCACGCTGAGCTGGAGCGTTTGCTTGCCGACGGCCGATTTACCACCGCCATCGACCTAGTCAACGGCAGCACCGCCTACGCGGATTTGGATGCGCAGCTGCAGAAGCTGATTGACTTCTCGCGGGAGAACACGCGCGAGTTCATCAACGCCTCTTTGGATGCCACACGCCTGGTGTCTACCGCGGTGGCGGGGTTGACGTTGTTTGCGGTGGCGTGCATTTGGGCGGGTATTCGCCCCCGGCTTGGGGAGTACTACCGATGAAGCGCCGTCTTGTGATTTCGGCTTGTGCAGCGGTTGCGCTCGTTGCAACCGCGTGCACAAGCCCCCCGCCGCCGCCTGCGGGCGACCCGCCGCTGTCCACGCGTGAGCCGCTGCGCCCACCCGGCGCGATCCTGGACCCGCCGGGTGTTGCGCCGGAGGGCGAGTACGCCTCCACGCCTGAGGAGTGGGGCTGGCCGGGTTCGCTTCCGCCCGGGACGGAGGAGCAGCGCGACGGGCCGAATATGCAGCGCATTCGTGAGCGCGGCCGCGTGCTGGTTGGTGTGGATCAGTCGCAGTATTTGTTGAGTTACCGTGATCCATCTGCAGGCGAGATGCGCGGTTTTGAGGTGGATCTGGCGCGTGAGATTGCGCGTGACATTTTCGGCAGCGCTGACCATGTGGAGTTCCGGTTTGTGGAGTCCGCCTCGCGTGCAGAAGCGTTGCGTTCGGGGGATGTGGACATTGTGATTCGTACGATGTCGGTCACACCTGATCGTGCGGAGATAGTGTCGTTTTCCACGCCGTATCTGACGTCGTACGTACGGATGCTCGCGCCGCGCGACAGTGACGTGGCAAGTTTGGATGATCTGCCGGGCAAGACGGTGTGCGCGGTGGACGGCACGAACCTGCTGAACCTGGTGCGTGAGAAGGTGCCGGAGTCTGAGGTGCTGCGCACGCGTTCCTGGTCGGATTGCCTGATGGCGTTGCAGCAGTACCAGGCGGACGCGGTGATTGGGGATGACACGCTGCTTGCCGGCATGGTCGCCCAGGACCCCTTGATGCAGATTTTCCCGGAGCGGCTTGCGGAGCAGCGCTACGCCGTGGGCGTGGGCCTGGGCAATGATGATGTGGTGCGCCAGGTGAATTTCACGATTGAGCGCTTGCGTAGCGACGGCACCTGGACCCGCATGTACAACCAATGGCTGCGCACCTCACTTGCAGAGTCGTGGCTGCCGCGGCAGATGTACGCGAAGGAGGATGAAGCGCAGTGAATAACCAGCACGACGAGCCCACGCAGGCGGTGCACTTCGACCCGTTCGCCGACGACCACGACGATCCCGACGAGCAGGCCGAGTACCCCGGCACGGAGGCCGTCGCCTTCGACCCGTTCGCGGATGATGAGGATGACTTCCACGACGAGCCGCTTGGAGACATGGCTGGTCTGCTCAAGGAGATGGAAAGCCAGCGCTCAAGGCTCAAAGCGTTGGATACGTTCCGTGAGCGTCGTGGTGCCCGGCGCGCCAGCCGTGTGGTGGCGGACGGCATGGTGGAGTTGCCGTGGGTCACACCGACGGTGCCGTCGGAATCGCTGATCAACCCGCAAGATTCGAAGGCCGCTCCCCCGGCGCTGAAACCGGGTGACATGGTGGCGAACCAGTACGAGATCATGGGCGTGATCGCCCACGGTGGCATGGGCTGGATTTACTTGGCGCAGGACCATTTCGTGGCGGGGCGTGTGGTGGTGCTTAAGGGTTTGCATTCCACGACGAATGCGGACGAGGCGGCGGCCGCTGCCGCGGAGCGCGAATTCTTGGCGGATATTACGCACCCGGGGATTGTGAAGATCTTCAACTTCATTGATGATCCGCGCGTTCCGGGTGGGTTTATTGTGATGGAGTATGTGGGTGGGCCGTCGTTACGCAGCCGGCGCACGCAGCCTCTGGAGCCGGATGTGGCGATTGCCTACATGCTGGAGGTGCTGCCTGCGCTGGGGTATCTGCACAGCCGCGGGGTGGTGTACAACGATTTGAAGCCGGACAACGTGATTGTCACCGAGGACCAAGTGAAGTTGATTGACCTGGGTGCGGTCTCCGGTATCGGTGCGTATGGCTATATCTACGGCACGCGCGGCTTCCAGGCGCCGGAGGTGGCTAGCGATGGTCCGTCGATTGAGTCGGACATTTACACCGTTGGCCGCACCCTTGCGGCGCTGGTGATTGATCTGCCCTCTCAAGATGGCGTGTTTGAGCACGGCATTCCCTCGCCAACCGATGAGCCGCTGTTTCGCCGCTACACCTCGCTCTACCGCGTGCTTGCGCGTGCGTGTGATCCGGACCCGGAGCGCCGCTTCCACTCCGCGCACGCCATGGAGCTGCAGCTGCTTGGCGTGTTGCGTGAGGTGCTGGCGATCCGCGACCAGGTGACGTTCCCCGCCCAGCATTCGCTGTTCTCCCCGCAGAGAACCACCTTCGGCACCAAGCACTTGGTGTTTCACACCGACCAGCTTATCGACGGCATCACGCGCACCGTCGAAATCACCCCACCCGAAGTAGTCGCAGCACTTCCCTCCCCGCTGATTGACCGCCACGATATCGGCGCTGCCATGCTGCAAGGTTCCTCCTACGCGGAGCCGCAGGAAACGCTTGAGATGCTGCGCCAGGCGATGCGGACCCCGCAGTACGAAGAGTCCATGGAAATCCCATTCGGTGTGGTTCGCACCATGTTGGACCTGGGGCTAACGGCGCAGGCGCGCAACTGGTTGTCCTCGTTGGACGAGCGCTACGGGCGTAATTGGCGCTACCACTGGTACTCCGGCGTGGTGGATTTGCTGCAGGAGGATTTCGTGGCAGCGCAGCAGGACTTCTCCGTTGTGTTGGAGATCCTGCCTGGTGAGGCCGCGCCGAAGCTCGCCCTTGCCGCCACCGATGAGCTGCTGCTGCAGCGCTCCGGAGCGAACACGAATGAGATGTTGGACAACTCGTTGGCGCGTGCGAGTGCCGGTTTGAGCAGTTCGCTTGCGGACGTCCCGACGTCTTTCTTCCACAACCTCACCCAAGAGGGATTGCTGGATCCCACCTGGACGATGGTGGCGGATAGCCCCGCGATGCTTCGCTTCCACGCCATGCGTTTGTATGCGTTGGTGTGGGCGGCGAACCCGACGACGGTGTCGTCCGCCTTTGGGTTGGCGCGACAGCTGATGCACGAGGGCGAGGTAGAACTTGCGGTTGCTGCGTTGGATAGGGTGCCACAGTCTTCGCGGCACAACCGGATGGCATCCCTGACGGCAATTCTGTGCCTGGTAAATCGTGAGCTGACGGAGTCTCGGATCCGGACAGCGGCACGCCGGCTTGAAGAGATCCCGAATACGGAGCCGCGTTTCTTGCAGGTGAAGATCTTCGTGCTGCGCGCAGCGTTGACGTTTTTGCGTGATAACGGTGTGTCTGCCGCGGCGTCTGCAAAGCCGTTGTTTGAGTATGACTTCACGTTGCGGGGGCTTCGCCGCGGGCTTGCCATGACGCTGCGGGAGCAGGCGCGTGTGGCGCCGTACGCGAAGCACCGCTACGCGCTGGTGGACATGGCGAACAAAGTTCGGCCCTCGACCTGGTTCTAAGTTTTGGCCTTGCCTGGCTCTGGGGTGGGGATACCCCTTTCCGCGAGAGTCACACTTTTTGTGAGTAGATGCTCGGTCAGAGCGTCGAAAATCCGAAACCCACCCCTCTGACCGAGCATCTATTCACTATTTTTGAGGACAGACGTGTTGAAGGTCAGGTTGGCTAGATTTATTCACTCTAAACAGCATCGCTCTTTGACACACTGCAACTACAAACAATTCAAACCTTCCGAACTATTGACATTGCAGCATGCTTTTCCGAGTGGTAGATTCACCGTCGTAGGCCAGGGTTGAGCGCAAGCAAGAATACCCCGGGCAGCAACTCCGTAAGGTCTCCTTGGCAACAAGGAGACCTTACGCGTTCCTATACTCAAACTCATGCTGCTCGCCTACATCGACGAAATAGGACAGTCCGGAGCATTTGTGTCTCCTGACCACAAACGCTTCAACGACAGCCCTGCGTTCGGGTACGGCGGATTCGTGATCCCAGAAGAAGCAGCTCGAGAATTAGGCGCAAAATTTGCCAAAATAAAGCAAGAGGCCTTTGCCAAAGAAATTAAAGAGGCTGCAAATCCCGGGCGATGGGAAAAGAAGGGAGCAGACCTACTTTTCGCTGGCGTAAACGAAGCTCGCCCACTAAATGTACGGATACTCGCAAGTCTCTTCGGAGAAATCGCACGTCTCGGAGGCCAACTCTTCTACTACGCCGAAGAAAAACCGTTAGGCACTCCCAAACAAACAAGTCAATACTGGCCCTGAGGAATTCCGGCAACGCGAAGAAACAGCCATGCGGGAAACCCTGAACAGACTTGCACGGCACGCAGACTACAACAGCTCCAACATCCTCGTCATGATGGATCAGATTAACGAGAAATCAAGGAAGCAGCGCTTGCCTGCAATGTACGCACACATATACCGACGAAGCCAAGACTTCAAAGAGATGCGCAGGATCGTAGAGCCACCCATGCACATAGACAGCGAGAACTCAACTAACATTCAACTCGCCGATTGGGTTTGCGCATTCGTAAAGCGGGCGATCGATAACCAACTTGTGAAAGACTCGCGATACCAGTGGATCCCACTATCCGTAGCGGCCGATGCTGCGAATGGGCATTTTACTTACGAGTCAAAGCTTCGCCTATATGAGCGGTCAATAAGCGACTTTAACCATTCCCAACTCATCTATCCGGGGGCCAGACCCATGTTTGTCAACCAGGGCGGATACAGTTTGCGTGATGACCACATCGTTCAACTCGAGAGAATTCGTGCAGCAGCCCGAACACAAAAATGAGCATCCAGTTGACTCCTCAAATTAGGAGACTGCGGTAGCCTGTCACAAGGCAATACCAAGTTGAAATGTCGAAAGAGGCTTCTCCATAGCAGCACCGTGAATGCCTGGTAGCAGACACCGAATCGGACGAGTGAAGCGGGGAGGATCCCCCCCTCCTCCGCAAATGCATCTGGCCCCACAGGGGTACGCACACCATCGAGAGCGCGCAGAGCGCCACGGAGCTCGGACATGCTTACGGGTTGGATTAGGGGATGCGGCCGAGGGCGAAGTTGACCACGCGGCTGGGGTCTCTCCTGTAGGTGTCGAGACCCACGGTGACGTCCCGATAGCCCATGAACTGGCTGGGAGAGGTCACACTGATTCGGTGTGGACCGTTCTCAAGAATGCGCAGCGACGTCCGTCTGTTCACCACCAAGGGAACGGTGTTGTACGCCTGGTCAATGACGTTGACGGCAACGTCTGCTCGTTGCTCTATCAAGAGCGCGCGAACTTCGCTCATTTCTTTGAGGCCGGTTTGGCCTGGGCGGGAATGTCGCCAAACGGGCTCGATGCGTTTGGTCCACGGGCCGGTGAGTCGGCTGTAGCGTTCCGGGATCTCGGTTTCGGCGGCGGTTTCGGCGCCGGTTTCGGCGGGGGTTGCTGTGGAGGTTTCTGTGGGGTTTTGGGTTGTCGGGAGGTTGCGGAGGGCGTCGGCAGTAATGAGGCCCTCAGCGAAGCTGCCGCGCTTGATCACGCCTGCCAGGGCCATAACGGCGTTGACGGTGCGGACCCCGTGGATATCCAGGACGTCTTCGGCTTCGATCTGGTCGCGCACGTACACCGTCCGATGCGGCCAGGCGTCTTTGCGCAGCACGTTGTTGGAGAGCAGACCCAGCTCCACCGTGGTGGGGTTCTTCACCGCCAGGCCTAAGACCAGGGCCGCTGACTTGCCCACGAGTACCGCTTTTCGCGTGTTCAGGACCGTGGCCATGGCGATGGCGAGGTAGTGGCCTTCCATGGTGAGGGTTTCTGCAAATGAGCGTTGCATGTAGATGCTGCCGGAGACGCGAATCAGGTCGCGGGTTTGGGCGGCGGCGCGGACGTCGGCGGTGCCATCTGCACGCCAGCGGGTGTCAATGAGCTGGCAGCGGATCTCCTGGAAAAGCGGGTGCATATTCGAACTATGGCGGAGGTTGGGGTACCCCGCAAGCGGATCCTTGTACTTTTTGTGAGTAGATGCTCGGTCAGGGGCTTGAGTTTCTGCTTTTCGACGCTCTGACCGAGCATCTATTCACTAAAAGTGTGAGCCTCGCGCAAAGCTATACCCCCGACCGGGAGGGGCCGGGGCAGCGGTTGGGCCAGCCGGGCAGGGCTAGGCGGGCTGAGCCGGCCGGGGGCTAGGCGTGCCGAGCCGGGCGGGGGCTAGGCGGGCCCAGCCGGGTTGGGCTGGGAGGGGCTAGGCGTAGCGGGCGGCGACGGCGGCGGCCTTCTGGGCGATCGCCAACTCCTCGTTCGTGGGCACCACGAGCACCTTGACGCGGGAGGAATCGGTGGAGATGATGCGCGGGCCGTCGTTAGGCAGGGCGTTGCGCTCCGGGTCGATTTCAACGCCGAAGTTCTCCATCGTGTCCAACGCGTCGCTGCGGACGAACTTGTCATTTTCGCCGACGCCGGCGGTGAACGTGATGGCGTCCACACGCCCAAGGGCCACCATGTAGGAGCCGATGTAGCGGCGCAGCTGGTTGATGTACACGTTGTAGGCCAGCCAGGCGTTTTCGTCCTCGTTCTCAATCATCTGGCGCAGCTCGCGGAAGTCGTTGACACCCGAGAGGCCCTTTACGCCGGATTGGCGGTTGAGGAGGTTATCGATTTCGTCGATAGTCATGCCGCCCTGGCGCACCAAATGGAAGATGACGCCCGGGTCAATGTCGCCGGAGCGGGTGCCCATGACCAGGCCGGCGAGCGGGGTCAGGCCCATCGAAGTGTCAATAGGGTGGCCGTTTTCCACCGCGGAGGCCGAGGCACCGTTGCCAAGGTGCAGCACGATCTGGCGGGTATGGTGCGGATCGCGCCCAATCAGTGCCGGGACCTGGGAAGACACGAACTCGTGCGAGGTGCCGTGGAAGCCGTAGCGGCGGATCAGGTTGCTTTCTGCAACCTCCGCGTTGATGGCGTAGAGGGCCGCGGCTGGTGGGAGGTTGCGGAAGAAGCCGGTGTCAAACACCGCCACGTGCGGGATGTTCGGCAGGAGTTCGCGGGCGACCTCAATGCCGTCAATGTTCGCCGGGTTGTGCAGCGGTGCGAGTGGGATGAGGGAGCGAATCATGTCCACCACCGGATCCAGGATCAGCTCCGGCTCCGAAAACACCATGCCGCCGTGGACCACGCGGTGCCCGCACGCAACCAGGTCGAGCTGGGTGGGGCCGATGCCTTTGGAATCCAGGAGACGGAACGACTCCTGCAAACCAACCGTGTGCGTTGGAATTGCGCGCTGGACAACCCACTTGTCATCGCCGTGCTTGATGGTGACGCGGCCCTGGGGCTCACCAATCTGCTCCACCAAGCCGGAGACAAACGGGGCGTCCGACGCCGAAGCAGTTGGGTCAACAATCTGGAACTTGACCGAGGAGGAACCCGAGTTAATAACCAGTACGTATGCCATTTACTGTGCTCCTGCCTGGATTGCCGTGATGGCAACCGTGTTTACAATGTCTGCCACCGTCGCGCCACGCGAGAGGTCATTGACCGGCTTGTTCAGACCCTGCAACACCGGGCCAACGGCTAGGGCGCCGCCGGTACGCTGCGCGATCTTGTAGCCCGCGTTGCCGGCCTCCAAGTCTGGGAAGATGAACACGTTCGCGTGTCCTGCCACAGGCGAATCGGGAGCCTTCTTGGCGCCTACTCCTGGGTCGCAGGCGGCGTCGAACTGCAACGGGCCGTCGATAAGCAGGGTGCTATCAGCGGATCTTGCAACCTCAACGGCGGCTGCGGCGCGCTCCACATCCGGGCCTGCGCCGGAGGTGCCGGTGGAGTAGGACAGGATGGCAACCTTCGGGTCAATACCGAACTGAGCTGCAGTTTTGGCGGAGACAACCGCGATTTCGCCGATCTGCTCGGCGGTGGGGTTGGGGTTAACCGCGCAGTCACCAAACGCCCAGAGGCGGCCCTGCATGACCATCAGGAAGATCGAGGAGACGACTGAGGCACCCGGGGCGGTCTTGATGATCTGGAACGACGGCTTAATCGTGTGCGCCGTGGTGTGCGCGGCGCCGGAGACCATGCCGTCTGCCAGGCCCTTGTGCACCATCATCGTGCCGAAGTAGGAGACGTCCTTGACCGTCTCGCGCGCCTGCTCCAGGGTGACACCCTTGGACTTGCGCAGTTCCGCGAAGTCCGCCGCAAACTCTTCGATGAGGTCAGACTCCACGTGGTTGAGCAGGTGAGCCTGCGACAGGTCGAGGCCTAGGGAGGTGGCGCGGGACTGCATCTCGCCGACATCCCCAAGAATCGTGATCTCCGCAACCCCATGCTTGAGCAGCTGGTGTGCGGCCTGCAAAATGCGATCATCCTCACCCTCCGGCAGGACGATGTGCTTACGGTTGGCCTTTGCCTGCTGGAGCAGCTGGTGCTCGAACAGCGCGGGGCTCATGACCGGCTTGGTTTCCACCTGGGTGGGAGTGAAGGTGGCGAACGCGTCGCCGGTGATCTGGGCGGCGATGGCAGCACCCCGCTCCCCCACGCGATCCGCGGCAAGCGTTGCGGCGCAGTCATCGGCGGTGACCAGGATGACCGGTACGCCGAGCGCGGCGGCAACCTCAGCGTCAAAGTTGTAGTCACCGCTACCCTGATACAGGCGCAGCTCATCGGGGTTGTGGGAGGCAATAACGGCAGCCACCGACTCACCCTGCACCTGGGTGAGGGTAAGGCCCAGGCGTTCAGCCAGGGTATCAAGGTCAAGGCCTTCGAATGTGCGGTTGGCAACAGTAACAAGCAAGGACTGTCGTTGAGTCATGCGGCCCAGTCTACCGGCCAACACCACATGCTTCGCAGGGAAACGTGTGGGGGATTTTGGTGAGAAAGGTTACGCGGGATCCGTAATAGCGCGCGATGTGCGCGGTACGTGTGTTTCAACGCTGCCACTGTGATTACACAGCTTGGGAAGCTCCATCGCTTCCGTATGCCACGGCGACACCCTGCCTCACTCATCAACCCCCAAGGGAGGATTCGCCACCCCAGCAGCTTCCATTAGCCTGCGCGCCAATTCTCCAACTCTAATCCCGGAACCCTACAGAACTCTGCTGTGTTCGCTGTTACGAGAACTAGGCCGTTGCTGATCGCCTGAGCTGCAATCCACAGATCATTCGCTCCGATAGGCGTACCTTTGTTCAAAAGCTGAGCTCTTATACGTCCATATACTGCAGCGCACCCTTCATCGACTCCTATCGTCGCCCGGCCGTGAAAAAGGATGTCGTATGTTCGACGGGCTAGTTCGGGATTCCGCGATCGTTCGATTCCTGCCACAATCTCCCCAAGCACAACGGTTGAGAGCAGCAAGTCCTCATTCGACGCGGACGCAGCCTTGCCGATAAGGCGGTCTTCTTTTCCGCGTTCTATGTCGATCCACACGTTGGTATCGAGCAAATATCCCATTACCCGTTCCTTCTAACGTTGGTCAGTGGCATCAAGGCCGCTAACCACCGGAATGGGATCAAGCGGCAAATCGCCAACCTCCTCGATGAGGCCGCCGCTTATTCCGTGCGCTTCCTGATACTCCCGCAACCGTGATACCACGGCGCCAAAGTCTTCACCTAAAGGTCGGAGAAGAAGCCCTTCAGGCACTTTCTCAATCGTTGCGTTGTCTGTTTCGATCCGCAGTGCTGCCGGGATTTTTACAGCCTGGCTTGCGCCTAACTCAAAAACCGTTGTGTGCAGTCGTTCGGCGTATGTACTGCCTGTCATGGCAAGCTCACCTCCATTCACAATGTTGGATAGTCACGAGAATATATCTCCTGTACTGCACAAACAAGGACCTTGCCCAAATGATCTGTTCGTAGTTGGCCACAATGACTGACCACTCGCGGTACCAACTACCCCAAATCGGCACGCCGACACATACATCATGGCTCTTCCTTTGGCGGTTCGCCGGAACACGTGCCTTTTTCGTAGCTGCTTTCAAGAGCTCAACGTAGCCCTTTCGACGACTCTCATGAAGACCTATGCTGCGTTCACAATACGCACACCTATTTCCCTGCTTCTGCAGCAAATACTTCCGCAACTCTTTCCGTGTATCTTTTGGCAAGTCATCAAATCGCACCCCTTGGTGGGCCAGATGGTCCAGCTCTGCGGGATAAGACTTCACATCAGCGTGGCAAAACATTTATTCTGCGCTTTCAAACGCAAGGATCGCATCAGCTTCTTGTAGCAACTCTTCCCACTCCGCTCCCCCGAGCTTTGCATCCAGATCTGCTCGCAGTTCTTGCGCGGCGTCGGTGAGACCATCTCCGGCATACACCATGCTGATGTATGTATCGAGTTCGCGCCGCACTGGCACCGGTGGTGACGCATCAGTTCCCTGAATACGTTCCAGCACAACTTCTGGGCGCAAGCCTTCGGCGTAACTGGGTACTGCGACGTCTCCGTCCACGCTGATAGCCCGGATCTTTTCGGCCTCTACCGTTGCGATGACCTGCGGACTGCGAGAACTCAGCACCCACTGCACCGCTGGAAACAGCGCGCGTAATTGAGGAACGATGAGGCGCTTCCAACTCGGGTGCAAATGAAGGTCAATCTCATCTACAAGCACTATGCCTGGGGTTTTCCGCAACACCTCCTCCTCCGCGGATAAGTGCGGGTTCGCACGGGTCATCCTGCTGGCGATATCCAGCGCTAGGCCTACGACAATTTTTGCGCCTGATGGCAGCTCATTAAGTGGTCGGAAGCCCTGCTTGGGATGTTTCATTGCCATCTGCTTGGAAACTGGGTCCCACCGCAGCTTCTTCCACTCCAACGGCTCAAGCATGCTCTCAGCAGCTATTTCCATGGCTTTGTACTGGCGCATCGCCCCTGCTGGGACCTCATCGCCCATACTGGCAGCTCTGATGATTTCACCGTCCAATTGCCGGAAATAGCTTGACACATAGTTCAGTCCCGCACGAGGATCGAGTGCCCAGTCATATGCGCTCCTACGGGAGAAGCGCACGTTTGACGTCAGGCGAACCTCTCCGGTCATTCGCTCCACCCCGTAAAAGGCAATTACGGGCAGTACAGTTTCTTTCGAATCCACCTTCCCGGCAGCAATTTGTCCCAACTCGTGAAAGTGGGTTTTCACCGGTTTTGCTGCAGAAGTTGTCTTACCTGAGCGACTGCCCCTAGAGCGTTGCCAGCTCATCTGCTGGCCATCAAAAATACCGTCTACACGTAACGACACTGGAAACATCAGGTCGGAAGATGGTCTGCCTGTTGTCTGTTCCGCTTTGCTGTAGCGTTGGCGTACGTCTTCAATACGGATATTTCTTGCGCCTTTGGTGTCTCCAGCAAGTTCCCGCACTGGTTCCCACAGCGCCACAGCCAGTGCTTCCAAGATCGCGGTCTTACCAGAACCGTTTTTACCAATAAGCAGTGTGAGCTGGTCATCCAACTCTAGGCTCAAGTGCTCAAACACCCGGAAGTTCTCCATCTCCAGGGTACGAAGGCACCACGAAGCGTCAGCTGTGGGCATTGCTATCCCTTCCGCTCAAAACTGCTCAATTTGAAAAACAGAGTAGCTAACGCACCTCCTCCAAAACGGCAAAGCCGCCGCCCCACACAAAGGGGTAGCGGCTCTACAACATGAGCGGCAGCGTCAGCTTCAGCTTCGACAGCTAGAACATCCCGCTAGTGTTGGCCCACCAGCCAAACGCTGCGGCAAGCGCACCACCGATCGCCAGCACAATGCCAACGATGATGCCGGTGGAAGCGCTGGAGCCGTTGCTCGGCTGCGGCTCAGGCGTAGGCACCGGGGTCTGCGTTGCGCGTGTGGGGATTGGCGTTGGGGTGATTGGCGTGGGCGTGGATACGCTTGTCGGCGCGGTAGTTGGTGCCGGGTTCGGTGCAGGACGCGTGGTGGTTGGTGCCGGCGGGGTGGTCGGCTGCACCAGCGGCTCAAGGTTGGCCTTGAGGTCCTTCTTGATCTGTTCCGACGCGTGATTTTCCACCGCAGCCAGCGCCTTCTTCGCCTCTTCCTTGGTTGCGCGGATCACCGGGATATCAACGGTGAAGTGCTCCTGCACCACCTGCTTGCTGTTGCGCAGCGTGAAGGTGATCGGCATGTTGTTCTTGCCGTAGCCCTCAAGGGCGCCAAGGTTGATGTCGACCGGACGCTGGTACTTCTCGCGCAGGATTCCTTCCGTAGCCACGCGCTTGGTCACAGAGCCCTTCGGCCAGGACACCTCAAGGGTGAACACCTCTGGGTCAAGACCCTTGTTGTCCACAATCATGCGGATGGAGTTATCCGGGTTACCAACGGTGACGGTGTTGCTCTCGCTATCCGTGTCATTGCTCAAACCACCCTTGCCGTTGTTGGATTCGGCGGCGATGATTTCCAACTCGCGCACAGAGCGGTCCTCATCAGCATGCTCGTCGTGTTCTTCCGGCAAACCGATCACGCCAGCGCTCTTGCCCAGAGCCGGGTTGCGCAGCACAAGGTTGGGCCAGTCTTCCGGAATATTGAACTCGCCAGTGAAGCACTGCTGAGTCTTGCAGGCTGGGAACTTGTTCTTCAGTTCAGCGTCCGAACGCGGTCCGCTCTGAACAGCCTCCGTGGAGTACACAAACCCGTAGTTCTTATCAAACTGGTACAGGTAGTTCATGGTGGACTTGTACTCAGGGATGTAGTTACGGCCCGGATTTGCACGGCTTTCTGCGGTTTCCGCACCGTCATGGTGCAGGCCCAGGGTGTGGCCGAACTCGTGAAGGATGGTGTTACGCACATCATCCTCAGTCATCTGCGGCAGCTTGGCCACGTAGAACGTAGAACCGCTTACTACACCGCGACCACTGCTTGCATTCCTCACATCGCCGGCTTCCATCTGGCCACCGATAACGCCACGGCGGAAGATGTTTTCACGGGCTCCAAGCTCATCCTTGTAATCCTGAAGCGGGTTACCGGAGTCAAACGGGAATTGCGTGTACGGCAGCGTCTTGCCGCCCTTCGTCTCATCCAGGTTGAAGTCGGGGCTGTAGACAGGACCAGCATCAATGTGCAGGGCAATGCCGTGCTCAGCAAACAGCTTCTCAAGCTGGATCAGCGTTGAGCGCTGCGGTCGGAACGACGTGGTATCCATACGCCCACATTCAGCAAGCTTGATCGGGTCGACTGCGTCAATGCACTTGTTGGTCTCCCACTCGGACTCCATCCAGTTCAGCTGCAGGAACAGGTCCTTCTGGTCAGACCGAGCACCCCAGCGCGGCAAGTCAAACGTCTGGCCATCAATGGTTACGCCTTCGTCCTCCCACTGATCCGGAAGACCATCGCCGTCTTGGTCAGCGGCACCTAGCTGGGTGGAAACCTCAATGGTGGCCGTTGCCGTTACGGAACCCTGCCCACTCCAGCGGCCCTGCTGGAAGCGGAACTGACCAGGATGCTCATCCGAGGCCTGGAGGTGCTCATCGGCATAACCGGACTGATAAGCGCCTTCATAAGACAGCTTTAGCTCATAGCCAGCGCTATCCGGAACAAGGTGGTAGCTCGTGCCATCCTTGGTCACCGTGTACTTCGGCGTGGCACTGATAAAGCTGTTCGTCAGATCAACAATCACCTGCCCGCCGTCGGCACGCGAGGCTTCAACCGTCACCGTGGCCTTCGAGCCGTCGAACTCGTAAGTACGCACCACGCGACGCCCATCGCCGTGCTCGGTGGTCATGACCACCGTGTTCGTATCTTTGCGCTCCATCGTGGTGTTTTCATCGTTGAACCTCTCCCACGAACCCAGGTGAACACTCGTCTGAAACCCAAGTTCCAACAAACCCGGTGCAGAAAGCGGATTGGAGTACCGGAAGTAGTTCTTCTTCGACGTATTCAGGTCAAACCCGGTGAACGCACCACCATTGGTGTCTGCCTGTTCAACGCTTGCCAGGCCACTGTTGACGCGGATCTCCGCGTGCGCCACCGGCACCGCCGGCACAACAATCGTTCCAGTGATCAATGCCGCGGTTGCAGCAAGTGCAGTGAATGGTTTGAAAATTCGCATTGCTGTTCCTTAGATGTTGATGCCGTTCTGGCGGAGGATGTCACGGACAGTGTCTTGGTTGATAAACAGTGCTGCTGCACCACCACCAACCAGGGCGAGCACGCCGAGGATGATGCTGATGATGCCGAAGACGGAGGTGGAAGATCCCTCAACGCAGGCGTCGGAACTCAAACCCACAGAGCTTGTTGCATCACACGTGTTTTGTTCGGCTGCTGCCACTGCCTTGACTAGCACCATGCGTTGCGACGCATCCGGCAACGTCATCACCACCGGAATCTCTACCGTTTCACCAACGTTGACGGTCTTGTCTGCCGCCACCGTCAGCTTGCCGGTAGTCGGGTTGACCTCTACCGCCCAGCCTGGCTTTGCAAAGTCCTTCGCAATGGCAAACTTGGTGTTCTGCGGCGCCGGGTTCTTGTTCGCCTCATCAGCAATGCCCTTTACCGGCACCCTCATGGTTTCCCAGGTGGTGGTGTTGTTGCGGGCTTGCGAATCGACGGTAAACGCCACCGTCACCAACTCACTCGTGCCATCCGGGTACTGCACGCGAACAGTTACCTGGTGGGTTGCATCCGGAGTTGATTCCGGTCGTGCCTTCACATCCAGCTTGCCGGTGCGCTTATTGACATCGACGTCCAAACCGCCATCATTAGCCACGCTAAACGTCGTGCCCTCCGGCAGTCCCTTCAGCTGCGTAGCCTCGTGCGCGGTTTGCTTGTTTACAACCGCATCTTCGTACTTCGGCTGGTACTGGGACGTCGCAGGGTCCGGCTTCTTGCGCACGCCTACTTCAACGTTATCTTCCGAACCGTCGGCGTAGGTCACCTTCACCTTGATCTTCAAGGTGTCTGCGCCACCATTTTCCGGTGCGGTTGCGCTGACAACACCCGTTTCCTCATCAACGGTGATAAACCAGCCCTTGAAGTCCTGGTTCGGAGCAAGCGTGAACTCCGCACCTTCCGGCATCTCACCCTGGGCGAGGTTGTTCACGTCAATCGTCTCACCCGGTGCGGCCATGGCACCCTGCTGGTACTCCACATCGACGGTTTCAGACTGCGGACGCTGACGGAACTTGAACTCCGCATAAGCAGTGTCCGTCGTCTGATCTGCGTAGGTCACTACCACCGGGATCGGATCGATCTTCGCCTTGTCATCCGGTAGCAGTACGGTGACGCGGCCATCGCTGCCAATCGAGGCGCTAGCTGGAGCGTCTTCCCCAAGCGCAAACATCACGCCTTCTGGCGCGGGTTGGCGCTCGAAGTTGTGGCCAGAAAGAGTACGGGTGAACAGCGGCCTTACAGACGTAGCGTTTTGACCTGCACGACCCCAAGTAACCGCGTAGGTGGGTTCGTACTCGTCTTGCTGTGAAAGCTGCTCCCCAGGAACCGTTACTTCATCATCTTGTTGCTTATCCAGCCGGAAATACGCTGTACCTGTTGCCGTGGTGCCGTCTCTATAGGTGACTTGGACCGGCACCTCGATGTCAGTGTTCGTGGGTGCATCGAGTGGGAAGGCCACAGAGACCTCACCGGTAGCCTGATCGACACTGATGCTGTAGCCCTCCGGAGCCTCAAAGGTCTCCGTCAGCGCGAACTTCTTCGGCTCCCTGATTGGGTCATGTGCGCGCAACTCTTCAGCAGTTAGTTTTTCCACGCTCTCTGTATCCGCATTATCAAACGTCGGCGCCTTCGATTTCACAGTGACACCAGCTTGATCAGCAGTGGTGGCCTCATAGAGCGGCTGCCAAGCAATCAACACCGTGAAGGCGTCAGCCGCAATCGCCTGACCACGCTCGCCAGTGTCTTTGTTTACCGCGTACAGGTATGCCGAAATGGTCGTGGTGGACTGAATACCTTCCGGGAACAGGCTTTGGTCACCGGTATCAACTTGGCACGACGGAATGGTGCCGTTTGGCTGCGGATCCACCGGATCACAGGTCTTGACTACCTTGCCGGTCTCCTGGTCAACCCACTCGATCTGGTACTGCAAACCATCAACCCACCTCGTAGGCAGGCCGCTTGTCTTGGTCTCCACTACATCGCCGGGTCTGGCTGGGTTGTCACGGGTGTCGTATCCGAGCACATCAAAGACGATGTAATCCGAGTACAAAACGTGGCGATTCTCCAGCAGGTAAGCGTCGCCAGGACCGTAGACCATGCCACCAGCCCACTTGCCCTCACCGTTGAACGCATACTGGCTACGCGGCAAGAAGGAGTTGTTGTAGAACGGCGTGAACTGACCAAGACCCT